>JAPSIR010000083.1 GCA_031178625.1 Cellulomonas sp. | reverse complement strand
CACCTACCGGGCCACGCTCACCCTCACCGCGCTGAGCTGACGCCCCGCGCACGCACCCCCCCGCTGGACCCGGGTCACCGACCCGGACGACGGCCGGGACGACGCCCCCACGGCGCCGTCCCGGCCGTCCCCGCACCCGCGGTCCCCCCGCCGCACGAGACACCGAGAGACCCCATGACCTCCCCCACCTCCCCCGCGCCCCGCCCGACCACCCTCGGGAGGGCCGCCAGGACGCGCATCGGCCGCGCCGTCCGCAGCGTGGTCACCGCCCTCCTCCTCGCGCTGGCGCTCGGCGTCGCCGGCGCCGGGCACGCCGCCGCGGGAACCGTCGAGCGGCCGGACGTCACGTGGGGCGTGCGGACCGCGTCCGGGGACCGGGGCGCGGACCGGCAGAACTACGCGTACACGGTGGCGCCGGGCGAGCGGGTGGCCGACGCGATCGTCGTCACCAACCACGACGACCGGCCGCTCGAGCTCGACCTCTACGCCGCGGACGGCTTCACGACCGACGCCGGTCAGCTCGACGTGCTCCCGCGCGCGAGCGCGAGCACGGGCGTCGGCGCCTGGGTCGAGCTCGCGACCGACCGCGTGACCCTCGACCCCGGCGCGTCTCTCGAGGTGGACTTCGCCGTCACGGTGCCCGCCGACGCGGAGCCCGGCGACCACGCCGGCGCCGTCGTCACGTCGCTGACCGTCCCCGAGGGGGAGGCCGGCGTCAGCGTGGACCGCCGGCTCGGCATCCGCCTCCACCTGCGCGTGTCGGGCGACCTGCGGCCCGTGCTCGCCGTCGAGGACCTGCGCCTCTCCCACACCGGCGGCGCGAACCCGTTCGCGCCCGGTGCGGCGACCGTCACGTACACCGTCCGCAACACCGGCAACGCGCGGCTCTCCGCCGGCCAGGACGTCACGGTGAGCGGTCCGTTCGGCCTCGGCCGCGTGCAGGCCGCGGACCTGGCCGCCGTGCCGGAGATCCTGCCCGGCGAGACGTGGACCGTCCGGGCGCCGGTCGACGGGGTGTGGCCCCTGCTGCGGCTGACCGCCACGGCCGCCCTCACGCCCACGCTCCCCACGGGCGCCGCGGACGCCCCGGCGGTCCCCGCCGTGCGCGCGTCGGCCGGCACGTGGGCGGTGCCGTGGGCCCTGCTCGTCGTGCTCGTCGGCATCGCGGGCGGGGTGGTCCTGGCCCGGCGCCTGCGCGCCCGTCGCCGCCACGCCGAGGACGCGCGCGTGCAGGAGGCGGTGGCGCGGGCGCTGCAGGACCGCGACGCGGCGCCGCCCGCGGGAACGGCGGCCGCCGCGCCGCCCGCGGCGGTGGGTGCGGCACCCGCCCCTGCGCCGGGCACGGACGCCGACGCGTGACCGGCGCGCTCCCGCGGACCGGGGCGGTCGTCGTCGCGGCCCTGCTGCTCACGGGCTGCGGCGGCGGCGCCGACGTCGGCACGCCCGCCGCGCCGAGCACGCCGCCCTCTCCCGCAGCCGGTCCGGGCACCCTCCCCGGCACCGCGCCCGTCCCCGGGGCGACGCTCGCGCCCGACCCGGCGGCCACGGACGCCGCGGTGCCCGAGGGCCTCACGCTGGCGGTCGCGCTGCCCGCGGATCCGGACCCGGCCGACGTCGCCCTCGTCGACGCGGTCGACCGCTGGGCGGGCGGGCGCGGCGTCGCCGTGACGCGGCACCCGGTCGGTGCCGACGCCCACCTCGCCGACGTGGCCGACGCCGTGGCGCCGCTGGGCGACCGGGGCGTCGTCGTCGTCGCCGGCCCCGCGCTCGTCGACCTGCTCGACTCCGTGTCGTCGCAGCGGCTCGGCACGCCGTTCCTGGTGCTCGGCGCCCAGCTGCCCGAGCCGACGGCCAACGTGACGGCGACGGTGTGGGCCGGCGCGACCTCGCGCGGCTCGCGCGCCCCGGCGGACGACGCCCCCACCGACGCCGGCGTCGCCGCGACGCCCGCCGACGCCGCGGTGGCCGCCGGGATGGCGCAGGTCCTGTCGGGCGTGACCGGGGTCGTCGTCCACCTGGACGGCTGACGCCCCACGCACGACGGGCTCCGTCCGGGTCGTCCGGACGGAGCCCGTCGTGGTCCCGCGACCGCCTAGCTCAGCGCGGTGAGGGTGAGCGTGGCGCGGTAGGTGCCGTCGGGGACGTCGACCGGGATCTTCAGCTCCAGGTCCGCACCGAGCCGTGCCGACCCCGGTGCGTGCCCCGCGTCGGCCCGCCCGAGCACCGATGACGCGGACAGGCCGTCCCCGCCGTCGAAGCCGGACCGGACCCGGTCGCCGGCGACGGCGCCGCCGCCGGCCTCGACCAGGCGCGGGGTCCACCCGAGGTGCTTGCCGGCGAACGACGCGCCGTCCCGCGTGAAGTCCGAGACCTGCGCGGAGACCGACCACACCGGGCCGGCCGCGCGCGTGTCCGTCACCCGCACCGGGTGGATCGCACCCGTGGCCGCGCGGTGGTCGCCGCGGTCCTCGGCCGTACCGAGGTCGACCAGGCCGTTCGTGCCGTCGACCGCCCACACGAGCTCGCCCGGCTCGCCGCCGCCCTGCTGCGGCACGGTGACCTGCAGGACCTGCTCAGCCGACCCCGGGCCGTCCGGCAGCGCGCGCAGGGCCACGTCGACCACGTGCATGATGCCGCGGTCGGTGCCCTGCGGGAGCACGACGGCGTCCACGACCTTGGTCGGGTCGAGCGCCACGGGCTCGGTGGCGAACACCCGGAACGTGCCCGTGCCGGTGCTGCCGCTGCGGTGGTTGCGCCGCCCGGTCTCGACGAGCACCCGGTTGCCGGCGGTCGGCTGCTGCGCCCAGTCGGTCAGCGTGACGGGCACCTCCTGGCGCGTGCCGTCGGTGTACTCGACGACCGCGGTGCCCGTCGCGGGGCCGTTGGTCGACAGGCCGAGGAACGAGATCGCCTCCGCGCGCCCGCCGGCGACGTCGAGGCGCTGCCCCGCGACGATCCAGTTGTCCGGCCTGCCCGGCGCGACGTCGGGCCACGTGAACGCGAGCCCGGTGTCGCCGAGCGGCAGCCGTGCGCCCGGCGCCGCCCCCGCGTCCGCGAGCGCCTCGCGCGACAGCGACCAGTCCGACAGGTCCATCGACCCGAGGCCGCCCTGCCCGTCGGGCGTGGTGCCGACGTTGTTGCGGTCGTCGCTGCCCTGGTCGTGCGACGGCGGCAGGTCCTGCTCGCCGGTGCCCCAGGTGCCCGGGGTCGCCCCCAGCGTCAGGTCGATCGTGCCGCCGCGGCGCGCGAAGTCGGCGCCCACCCACGAGGCGCTGCGCGCGACCCCGTCGACCGTCATGCCGGTCACGTACCGGGCACCGCCGCCGAGCGCCGGGGCGTTGACGCGGTACACCCGGTCGCTGTCCACCGCGTCGATCGTGACCTGCGGGAACATCGGCGCGCTGACGAGCATGTCCGCCGTGCCGTACACGGCCGGGTAGAGGCCGAGGTTGGCCCAGACGTACCAGGCGGAGAGGCTGCCGAGGTCGTCGTTGCCGGGGATGCCGGCGGGCGTCGTGTCGTACAGGTCGACGGCCCGGCGCAGCACGTCCGTCGTCTTCCCCGGCGCGCCGAGCCAGTGGTAGACCCACGGGCTGTTGAGCGTCGGCTGGTTGCTCAGGTAGTTGCCGGTCTGCGTGTAGGCGCCCGCGTCGAGCTGCTCCATGAGCACGTCGAGCGCGACCTCGGACGCCTCGACGCCCCCGCGCGCGGCGACCAGGCCGCCGATGTTGTGCGGCACCATCCAGCCGTACTGGTACCCGGTCGCCTGGTTGAACTGCCCGCCACCGGCACCGTCGCGGCCCCGCAGGTCGAAGGCGCGGTCGAACCCGTTGCGCGAGCGCGGCCGGACGTGCCGCGTCTCCGGGTCGACGACGTTGCGCCAGCTCTGCGCACGCTGCATGAACCGCGCCTGCGCGTCCGTGTCGCCGAGCCGTCCGGCGAGCTGCGCGATCGCGAAGTCCTCGACCGCGTACTCCAGGACCCGGGCCGTGGCGAAGTTGCCCTTCGTGTTCTCGATCATGCCGGTCGCCATGTACTGGTAGGCGTCCGGACGGGTGCTGCGCGTGCCGGGCAGCGTCTGCGTGGCCAGCAGCGACGCGAGCGCCCCCGCACGGTCGTACCCGGTGATGCCGAAGTCGTCCATCGACGCGAGGGCGATCGGCAGCGAGTCCGCCGCCATGCGCGCCTGCACGAGGTTGTACGTCGGGCCGTCGTACCAGGTGCCGGTCTGCTGGGCCATGCCGACGATCGACCCCGCCACGTCCTCCGCGACCCGCGGGTACGCCATCGCGAGCAGCTGGGCGTGCCCGCGGTAGAAGTCCCAGCCCTGGAAGTTCACGTAGAAGTGCCGGCCCGGCTCGACGCGCCGGACCGTGCCGTCGTAGCCGACGTACTCCCCGTTGACGTCGTCGAACGTGTTCGGGTGGTGCAGCGCGTGGTAGAGCGCGGTGTACAGCTTTGTGCGCTCGTCGGCCGTGCCGCCGGTGACGTCGACCGCCCCGAGCGCCTCGGTCCAGGTGGTGCGCGCGGCGGCGCGGACCTCGTCGAACGAGCGACCGCCGGCCTCCTGCGCGCGGTTGAGCTCGGCGTTCTCGACGCTCGTGAAGCTCAGGCCGACCCGGGCGGTGACGGTCGAGCCGTGGGCGAACCCGAGGAACGCGCCGGTCCCGTGCTTGGTGCGCCCGCCCGTGGCCGCGTCGGCGCCCACGGTGACGGCGCCGTCATCCCACACGCCGTGCGAGGTGAACGGCTGGTCGAACGTCGCCGCGAAGTGGACCGTGTAGTCCTTGCCCTGGTTGCAGACGGCGGCAGCCGTGACGGAGCCGGTGACGCGGCGCGCGTCGGCGTCGATCCTCACGCTGCTGGCCGCGACGGCGTTGTTGGAGCCCGACACGTCGAGGAGCAGCGTCGCGCTGCCGTCCGCGGGGAAGTCGAAACGGCTGACCGCGGTCCGGGTGGTCGCCGTCAGCTCCGTGGTGACCGCGTTCGCCGTGGTGACCTTGTAGTAGCCCGGCTCGCCGACCTCGTCCGCGTGCCGGAACGGCAGGTAGTAGTCGCGGATGCTCGTCGCGGGGTCGGTGGGCAGCGCGCCGTCGGCGGCCGCCCCCGTGAACGGCAGCACCGGGAAGTCGAACCCGCCGTAGTTTCCCGTGCAGCCGGTGCCCGACAGGCGGGTCATGCCGAACCCGCGGATGCGGTCCGCCGTGTACTCGTACCCGCCCTTCTCCCCGTTGGCCCCCTCGCGGTAGGTGGTGGGGCTGGACTGCACGAGCCCGAACGGCACCGTCGCGCCCGGGAAGGTGTTCCCGTACGCGTCGTTGCTCTTGTTCTCGGTGGTGTCGAGCTCGGTGCCGATCCAGGGGTCGACGGCGTCGAACGCCGGCAGGTCGGGTGCCGCGTTCGCGAGGGGCGCGACGAGCAGCACGGCGGGCAGCAGGACCGCGAGGCCGGCGGCGCCGAGCACCGCCGTCCTGCGCGACGGGCGACGGCCGGGGGTGGCGCGTCGCGGGACCGGACCGCCCGAGGGGCGGAGCGGAGACGACATGGTGGTCCTCTCGACAGGAGGGGGGCACGGGCGCCCCGACTCTCCCGCCGCCGCGCGGACGGCGGCTGGCGCGGACGTGAACGCGCAGCCCAGCGCCGGGAAACAGCTCCGTCGGGGCGTGCGGGCGCCACCGGGCGGCACGTGCTCGCCGCGCGTCGGGACACCCGCGGCGCCAGGGGCACCGAGTGGCGCCGGCACCCGCCGGGTGCGCCAGGATGGACGGATGGACGAGCTGCCCACCTTCGCCGTCGCCGAACTCGAGGCCGAGCCGCTGCTCGACCTGCCCGCGTTCACCCGGGACGACGCCGTCGACCTCGGCCTGCTGGCCGTGGCGGTGGTGCGCGAGCGCGGCGCGAACCTCGCGGTCCGCGTCGAGCTGGGCGGCGAGACCGTGTTCCTCGCGAAGACCGGCACGACCGACGCCGGCAACGAGCCGTGGCTCGAGGGCAAGGCGCGGGTCGTGCACCGGTTCGGCGAGCCGTCGCTGCTGGTCCGCCGGCGGCACGAGGCGGCGGGCACGCCGTTCGCGGAGCGCGACGACGTCGACCACGACCTGTTCAAGGCGCACGGCGGCTCGGTACCGCTGCGCGTCGCGGGCGCGGTCGTCGGGACGCTGACCACGTCGGGCGAGCCGGACGTCGTCGACCACGCGGTCGCGGCGGAGACGATCCGCCGGTTCCTGACCGCGCGCGCGTCCTGACGAGCCCGCGGTGGACGAGGCCGGGCCGGCACGGGTGCCGGTGCCGCGCGACGCACGATCCCGCCGACGACGCGTGGCCGGCATCCTCCTGCTGGTCGCGGGCGTCGCGCTCGGCCTGCTCATCCTGCTCCAGCCGTGGGCGTCCTGCCCCGACGACGACGCGCCCGCCGCCTGCCCGGTCCCGCCGAGCCAGGTCCCGATCCACCTCGCGGCCCTGACGGCGTCGGGCGCGGCCATGGTGGCCGGGGGCGCGCTCGTGCTCCGTGCGCCGCCGCGCGCGGGCGGGCGCAGCCCGGAGCCCGGCACGCACCGGTAGCACCCGTGGCGGAGCCACCGTCCGCCACCGGGTCTGCGCGACGGCCCCGTGCCCTCCCCCACCGCGACGCGCGAGGATGGGGCCCTGGTCGTCGACGACGGCCGGGACGCCGTTCTCGTCCGGCGTCCGCACCGACCGGAAGGACGCACCATGCCCAAGCCGCCCCTGCCCGCCGACGTCGCCGAGCTCCTGCGCCGGCCGAACCCCGCCGTCATGGCGACGATCCACCCGGACGGCCACCCCGTCACCGTCGCCACCTGGTACCTGCTCGAGGACGACGGCCGCGTGCTGCTCAACCTGGACGCGAGCCGCGCGCGCCTCAAGCACCTGCGCACGAACCCGCAGGTCTCGCTCACGGCCCTGGCCGAGGACAACTGGTACACCCACGTCAGCGTGCAGGGGCGCGTGGTCGAGATCCGTGACGACACCGACCTCGTCGACATCGACCGCCTGTCGACGCACTACGGCGGCAACCCGTACCCGGTGCGCGACCAGCCGCGCGTGAGCGTGCTCGTCGAGGTCGACCACTGGCACGGGTGGGGCGCGGCCAAGCGCGACTAGCCTGCGGACATGCCCGAGGAGCCGCCGTTCAGCCCGACGGTGGCGCTGCTGACCCTCTCGCGGGCGTGGGACGTGGCCCTCACCGACGCGCTCAAGCCGCTCGGCCTCACGACGCGCAAGTACGGGCTGCTCGGACACATCCGCGGTACGCCGGGCATCTCGTTCAGCGAGCTCGCCCGGCGGTCGCGGATCACGGTGCAGAGCGCGCACACGACGGTGGCCGCGTTCGCCGCGGCGGGGTTCGTGGAGGACGCGACGGCGCAGGCCGGTGCCGCCTCGCGCCTGCGCGTGACGGAGGCCGGGGAGCGGCTGCTCGCCGACGCGGCGGCGCGGGTGGCGGAGCTGGACGCGCGCTTCGCCGCCGACCACCCGGTCCTGACCGACACCCTCCGGGCCGAGGTGCAGGCCATGGCCGGACGAGCACCTTTCAGTTAGCCTGAAGGTATGGAACGCCTCCTGCTCGCCGCGCACGTCGTCGCGGGCATCCTCTTCGTCGGTCCCGTGGCGGTCACCACCAGCCTGTTCCCGCGGTACGCGCCCCTGGCGGGCGCGCCCGCCGGCGGCGAGCGCAGCCCGTCGGTCGCCGCCGTGCTGCACCGCGTCACCAGCGTGTACGGCCGGCTCGCGCTCGCCGTGCCCGTCATCGGCCTCGTGCTCGCGGCCGTGCAGGGGCGCCTGACCGAGGTGTGGATCACCTTGGCGATGGTGCTGACGGCCGTCGCCGGCGGCGTCCTCGTGCTGCGCATCGCCCCCGCGCAGCGCGAGGCGCTGGAGACCCCGGACGACGGCTCCCGGCTGCGCTCGCTGCGCGGCCTGGCCGGCGTCTTCAACCTGCTGTGGGCGGCCGTCGTGGTGCTCATGGTCGTGCGCCCGGGCGCGGAGTCGTGACGCCGCTGCTGCGCGGGCTCGAGGTGCTGTCCGTGCTCGAGACCGTGAGCGTGCTCGTGCTGCTGGGCAACCTGCTCACCGTGCACGCCGACGGCGTCACCTCCGCCCTCGGCCCCGTGCACGGCGCGCTGTACCTCGCCGTCACGGTGACCGCTCTGCTCGGCCGCGGCCTGCTCCCGCGCACCCGCGTGCACGCGCTGCTCCCCGTGGTCGGCGGCGTCCTCACGCTCGTCAACGTGCGCCGCGAGGCGCGCCGGTGACCCTCCGCGACCACCTGCGCGGCGCGCCGTCCGTGGGCGCCGCGGAGGCGATGCGCCTCGTCGCCGCGGGCGCGCTGGTCGTCGACGTGCGCACCGTCCGGCTGTGGACCCGCGCCCACATCCCCGGGTCCGTGCCCGTGCCCCTGCAGGACCTCGAGGCCCGCGCGGTCGAGCTCCCCGACGACCGCCTGCTGGTCACGGTGTGCACGGGCGGGCTGCTCTCGCGCGGGGCGTCCGGCCTGCTCGCGCGCCTGGGGTTCGACGTCGTCAACCTGTCCGGCGGCCTCATGGAGTGGCGCGCGGCAGGCGGGCCGCTGGAGGGCGACCGCGTCGGCTGAGCCCGGCGCCCACGGCCGGCACGCGGGGGTCAGCCGCCCGACACCGCGAGCTCGCCCTCGGCACCACGCCCGGCGTCGCTCATGGCGTGCGTGACGGCCGGCGGGCAGCGCGTCCTGACCTCGGGTGCGGGGCGCCGTCAGGACACGGCGCCGACCAGCTCGCGCCACGTGCGGTAGTGCTGCACCGCCACGCCGCGGTAGCCAGGGGTGCCGACGAGCGCGTCGTGCACCGCCTGGACCTCGGCGGCCAGCACGGCCGGGTCGTCGTCGCCGAACGTCCACTCGGCGCCGCCGGCGACCTCGGGGGTGTCCGTCTCGACGCCGACCGTGAACGGCACGGCCGCGGCGACGGCCTGCGCGCGCGCGTCGGCGGACAGCGCGAGGATGCCGTCGTGCCCGTGGGCGTGGTCGACGAACGCCACGATCCCCACGGAGTCGGCGCGGGCGAAGACGGCCTCCGCGACCGTGCCCCCGTCCGGCGCAGCCTCCCACGCGAGCCAGTACGGCACGTCGACGCCCAGCCCGACACCCTCGGGCAGCGCCGCCTTCGCGGTGTCGAGCATGGTGAACCAGCGGGTGAGGATGCCGGCGCGGTCGGTCTGCCAGCCGGGCAGCGTCCACGGCTCGACGTTCATCTGCACGTGCGAGACGTCGCGGCCGCGGATCGCCGCCTGCAGCCACCAGACGGCCAGGTGCGGCTCGTCGAGCCAGGGCGGGTCGCCGCCGAGCACCCCGACGCCGACGCCCTCGGCGCGCAGCGCGTCGACGGCGGCGGTCATCCACGGGTCGACGACGCCGACGTCGGCCGCCCACGGCGCGGAGAGGTGCACGGTGGTGAGGCCCTGCTCGCGGGCCCACGCGGCCAGGACGGCCGGCTCGGCCGGCGCGTACCCCGTCCCGCGTGCGTCGACCTCGCGCGGGATCGAGTTGTCCCAGACCCACATCGTGGTGATCGGCCGCGTCGGCGGGGTGTCGGTGGCGGAGGCGGAGGCGGGGGCCGTGAGCGCCGTCACGGCGACGACGCCGGCGAGCGTCAGCGCGAGGGGGGCGGCGAGGCGCACCGCCCACGGCGAGCGACGGGGTGAGGGCTGGGTACGCACGGGATCTCCGATCGTGGGGATGCCGACCATGGTGCCCCCGCACGGGTGCGGCGGCGCGGGCGCGTCGCGGCCGCTACCGAGCGGATCGGCAAACTGGACGCCGCGTATGAGGCCGCCGTCACACCGGATTCGGGGCGCGTCGGGCGCCGGAGTCGCCCGGGTCGTCTCTTTACAACGTTGCAGAAGTCGGTCTACCGTCGGCCGTGCGGCCCGTCCGTCCGTCGACGAGCCCGCCCCCTGTGTCCAGTGCTGCACCAGGAGACCGCCGTGACCACACGCGCCCGCAGACCCGTCCGATCGCTCGTCGCGCTCGCCGCCACCGCCGCCCTCGCGGTCACCGGCGCCGGCGCGGCAGCCGCCAAGCCGCCCGCACCACGGCCCGCGCCCACGTTCACCGACGTGACCGTCCACGACCCGTCCGTCGTCGTCGCCGGTGACGAGATCTGGACCTTCGGCTCGCACCTCCAGGTCGCCAAGACCGAGGACCTCCTGCAGTGGCAGCAGGTCGCAGCGGGCGTCACCCCCGAGAACCCGATCTTCGAGGACGTCACGGCCGAGCTCGCCGAGGCCCTCGAGTGGGCGCAGACCGACACCCTCTGGGCCGCGGACGTCATCCAGCTCGAGGACGGCCGCTTCTACATGTACTACAACGCCTGCAAGGGCGACTCGCCGCGCTCCGCGATGGGCGTCGCCGTGGCGGACTCCGTCGACGGGCCCTACGAGGACCTCGGCATCTTCCTGCGCTCCGGCATGTGGGACCAGCCCAGCGAGGACGGCGAGATCTACGACGCCCGCGTCCACCCGAACGTCGTCGACCCCGACACGTTCTTCGACGCCGACGGCAACCTGTGGATGGTCTACGGGTCCTACTCGGGCGGCATCTTCGTCCTCGAGATGGACCCGGCGACCGGCTTCCCCGTGCCCGGTCAGGGCTACGGCAAGCACCTGCTCGGCGGCAACCACAGCCGCATCGAGGCGCCGGCCATGATGTACGACGAGGGGACGGGGTACTACTACCTGTTCCTGTCGTTCGGCGGCCTCGACGCGACCGGCGGCTACAACATGCGCGTCGTCCGCTCCGAGAACCCCGACGGGCCGTTCGTCGACGCCGAGGGCAACGACATGTCCGAGGTCCGCTCGGACCCGGACCTGCCGCTGTTCGACGACGCGTCGATCGAGCCCTACGGCGTCAAGGTCATGGGCAACCACCTGTTCCAGCGCGAGCTCGGCGACCCCGGCACGGGCCTCGGCACCGGCTACGTCTCCCCCGGCCACAACTCGACGTACACCGACCCGGAGACGGGCGAGCACTTCCTGGTCTTCCACACCCGGTTCCCCGGGCAGGGCGAGACGCACAACGTCCGCGTGCACGAGATGCGGGTGAACACCGCCGGCTGGCCGGTCGTGGCGCCGTACCGGTACGCGGGCGACGCGACCGCGCAGCCGTCCAAGGGCCGGCCGTCCCAGGGCAAGCCCGCGAAGCCGGAGACCTTCCGCCGGTCCGACGTCGCGGGCCACTACGCGCTGGTCGACCACGGCAAGGCCATCTCGGCGGACGTCACGCGGGCCGTCCACGTGCGCCTCGAGAACAACGGCCGCGTCACCGGCGACCGCGAGGGCCGCTGGACGCTCACCGGCCGGGACCGCGCGCGCCTCGTCCTCGACGGCGCCACGTACGACGGCGTCTTCCTGCGCCAGTGGCAGCCCGACCGGCAGGAGTGGGTGGTCACGTTCACGGTGCAGTCCCGTGCCGGCGTCTCGCTGTGGGGCAGCGCGGTCGAGCCGTTGAGCGCGAAGGAGGCCGTCCGCGCCGTCGTGGCCGACCTCGACCTCGGCGACACGTCGGCGGTCGCCGCCGACCTCACGCTGCCGACCACCGGCACGCACGGCACCACCATCACGTGGACGTCGAGCGACCCGGACGTCGTCTCCCCCACCGGCGAGGTCACGCGTCCCGCGCAGGGCGCCGGCGACGCCACCGTCACGCTGACCGCGACGGTCCGCAACGAGCGGCGCACGGCCACCGCGACGTTCACGGTGACGGTCCTCGAGCGCACGCCCGTCGCGCTGGCCGGTGCGTGGTCGTTCGAGGGCGACCTCGCGGAGGCGTCCGGCTCCCAGCCGGCCGGCACGGTCACCGGCCCGCGCCTCGGCACCACGGGCGGCACCGTCACGTACGTGCCCGGAGTGCAGGGCCAGGCCGTCCACCTCGACGGCGCGAGCGGCGTGCAGCTGCCCACCGGGCTCGTCAGCGGGCCCTCGTACACCGCCGCGCTGTGGGTGCGTCCGGACGTGGTCACGCAGTACACGACCACCTTCTTCGCGGCGCGCGACGCGGAGAGCTGGCTGAGCCTCGTGCCGCGGGGCCCCGACAACAGCACCATGGTGTGGTCGGGGACGTCCTGGTACGACGGGAGCACGGGCGGGCAGATCCCCGCCGGCGAGTGGACGCACCTGGCGCTGACCGTCGACGGCGGTGACGTCGCCGTGTACGTGGACGGCGAGCAGCGCTTCACCGGCACCGGGTTCCCGGACGTCCTGCCCACGCCGACCGGCACGTTCGCGCTCGGCGTCAACTGGTGGGACACCCCGTTCGCCGGTGCCGTCGACGAGCTCCAGGTGCACAGCGGTGCGCTGACGGCCGAGGAGGTCGCGGCGCTCGCGACGCGCTGAGCGCAGCACCACGACGGCAGGA
>JAPSIR010000290.1 GCA_031178625.1 Cellulomonas sp. | reverse complement strand
CCTGCACCGCCGCACCGCCCACGAGGTCGGGTTCGCGCCGGTCGAGGTCGTCGCGGACGACCCGGTGGTGGCCGCGCTCGGCGCGGTGGGCGCGACGCCCACGGTCCTGCACTGGCACTCCGACGAGGTGGACCTCCCCGACGGCGCGACGCTGCTCGCGTCGTCGGCCCGCACGCGCGTGCAGGCGTTCCGTGCCGGCAGCGCCGTGGGGCTGCAGTTCCACCCGGAGCTCGACGCGGCGATGCTCGACCTGTGGCTCGGCACGCCGGACATGACGGGCGACCTCGAGGACGGCGAGGCGGAGGTGATCCGCGCCGACGGCGCTCGGCACCTGCCGACGCTCGTGCCGGCGGCCGAGAAGGCGTTCGGCGCGTTCGCCGACCGGGTCCGGGCACGCGGGTGACCGCGGCACGCGACGCCCGCGACGAGCTGCGTCGGGTGGTCCGGACAGGCGTGCGCTGGCCCGCCGACCCCACGGGCCTCGCGATGGATCCCGCGCGCGTGCGACGCGCCGCCGTGCTCGTGCTGTTCGGCGTGCTCGACGCGGTGCCGGCCCACAAGCGCGCGGACGGGCAGGTGCCGGCCGACCTGGACGTGCTGCTGCAGCGCCGGGCGGCCACGCTCGGGCACCACCCGGGTCAGGTGGCGTTCCCGGGTGGCGGCATCGACCCCGACGACGACGGACCGGTCGGCGCGGCGCTGCGCGAGGCGGTCGAGGAGACCGGGCTCGACCCGAGCGGGGTCGACGTCCTCGGCGAGCTGGCGGAGATCGCGCTGCCCGTCAGCGACAACCTCGTGACGCCCGTGGTGGGGTGGTGGACGCGCCCGTCGGCCGTCGCGGCCGTGGACCACCGGGAGGCGGTCGACGTCTTCCGGGCACCCGTGGCGGACCTGCTGGACCCCGCACGCCGTGCGGTCGTCGTGCACCCGGTACGGCGCGGGCGCGTCCGCACGCCCGCGTTCGAGCTCGACGACGGCGTCCTGGTCTGGGGCTTCACGGCGATCGTGCTGTCGGGCATCTTCGACGCCCTCGGCTGGACCGTGCCGTGGGACGACACCCGGACCGTCACCCCGTGACCACGCCGCTCCCCCGGCACCCGCTCATCGAGGTCGACGTCGACGTCCACCTCGCCCGGGCACTCCTGCGCGAGCAGCACCCCGACCTCGCCCACCTGCCGCTGCACGGGCGCACCAACGGCTGGGACAACCTCACGTGGCGTCTCGGCGACGACCTCGCGCTCCGGTTCCCGGTCCGCGCGCTGTCCTCCGAGCTGGTCGAGCGCGAGCAGCGGTGGCTGCCGGTGCTGGCGCCGCGGTTGCCCGTGCCGCTGCCCGTGCCGGTGCGCGTCGGCCTGCCCGGCGCGCGCTACCCGTGGGCGTGGAGCGTCGTGCCGTGGCTGCGCGGGGACGTCGTCGCGGCCACGGACCCGACGTCGCGGGCAGGCTGGGCCGTGCAGCTCGCGGACGTCCTCGCCGCGCTGCACGTCGCCGCGCCCGACGACGCCCCGCCCAACCCGTACCGCGGCGTGCGCCTGGTGGAGCGGGACGACGTCGTCGTCGCCCGGTTCACCGACGCGCTGCCCCACCCCGAGGTGCTGCGCGCCGCGTGGCGCGACGGCCTCGCCGCGCCGTCGTGGGAGCGCCCGGCGGTGTGGCTCCACGGCGACCCGCACCCCGGCAACCTCGTGAGCCGGGACGGCGCCCTGGCCGGGCTGCTCGACTTCGGCGACCTCACGTCCGGGGACCCCGCGAGCGACCTGGCGACCGCCTGGCTGACCTTCGACGCGCCCGGCCGGGCCGCCTTCCGCGCGCGCACCGACGCGCTGCGGGGTTGGGACGACGCCACCTGGGTGCGGGCCCGCGCGTGGGCGGCGGCACTCGTCCCGGTGCTGCTCGCGCACCCCCACGAGTACCCGCTGATGGCCGCCGTGGGGCGGCACACCGTCACCCAGCTCGCGGCGGACTGACCACGCGGCCCGGCCCGGCTCAGGGCCAGGCGTGCGCGACGGTGCGCGCGTAGGAGCGGCGGACCATCTCCTCCAGGACCTCGACGTCCACGGCGTCGAGGCGCGTGAGGTACAGGCAGGACACGCCCGTGGTGTGCCTGCCGAGCGGCGGGAGCAGGTCCTCCAGCCCGTCGAACCCGAGCGGGAAGTACACCGTCGTGCTGCCGGACCGCGGCGAGAACCCGGCCGCGGCCGCGTCGCCCTCGCGGCCGGACGCGTAGCGGTAGTGGTAGCGCCCGAAGCCCACCACACCGCCGCCCCACAGACGTGCCGGCTGGCCCGTGGCCCGCTCGTGGAGCGGCACGAGCACCGCCGCCTCCGCGCGCCGCCGCGCGTAGCCGACCCCCGCGAGGAACTCGACGACGTCGCCGGCGCCCTCGCCTGCCGCGTGCACCGTGGTGGCCATGTGGCGAGCATCGCACGCGGGGGCGGCACGACGGCCACGACGCACGGCGGCCCGCCGGCACCCGAGGGTGCCGACGGGCCGTGCGCGGCGCGCCGCTGCGTCAGCCGACGAGCGAGCGCAGCACGTACTGCAGGATGCCGCCGTTGCGGTAGTAGTCCGCCTCGCCGGGGGTGTCGATGCGCACGACCGCGTCGAACTCGACGACCGAGCCGTCGCCCTTCGTCGCGGTGACCTTCACGGTGCGCGGCGTGGTGCCCTCGTTGAGCGCCGTGACACCGGCGATGTCGTAGGTCTCCGTGCCGTCCAGGCCGAGCGAGTCTGCCGTCTCCCCCTCGGGGAACTGCAGGGGCAGCACGCCCATCCCGATGAGGTTCGAGCGGTGGATGCGCTCGAACGACTCGGTGATGACGGCGCGGACACCGAGCAGACGCGTGCCCTTCGCGGCCCAGTCGCGCGACGAGCCGGAGCCGTACTCCTTGCCGCCCAGGACGACGAGCGGGACGCCCGCCTCCTCGTAGGCGACCGACGCGTCGTAGATCGTCGTCTGCTCGCCCGTGAGGTGGTTGACCGTGAAGCCGCCCTCGACGCCCGGCACCAGCTGGTTGCGCAGGC
>JAPSIR010000082.1 GCA_031178625.1 Cellulomonas sp. | reverse complement strand
GAGCGTCCGAGGGCTGCCCGCCCGAGCTCCCGGGTAGGCCGCTGGAGGCGTGCGGCAACGTACGTCGTAGATGGATGGCCGCCACCCGCGCGGGGGTGACCGCGCGCGGGGACAGAACCCGGCGTACAGGCTGACTCATCCGCACTTCAAGCCGCTGATCTGCGAGACCGTGGCTCGGCAAGCCAGGTCGAGCACCCGCGAGGGCTGGCGGGGACCGCGCGATGTTGCGGCATGTTGCGCCGTGTGTGGACGCGTAGCCCCCACAGAGCCCCCAGGCGCAGCCGCTCACACGGCTTCCCGTCGTGGCGCTGCAGCACACGCGCGACGATCCGAGCCCCTTCCTGACACGCGCCCGCCGTCGCGCCCCGCGGGCGGGGCCGCGAGGTGGAGCGCGCCGACGACCGAGGCCTCCGGGGTCGCCCGTCAGCGCTCTCTCCATGCGATCAGAGGCTCAGCGACGCCGCACGCGCTTGGCGGGCGCCCACGCGAACCACCCTCGGCCGCCGACGTCCTGCTGCACGCACACGATGCCCTTGGCGGTCGCGACGACGTGCACCTCGACGAGCTCGCGGGACCCGTCGTACAGCCCGACGTCCGCGACGGCGCGCACAGGCGGGTCGACGGGCTTCTGCGGGTGCGGGCCGCCGTCGTTGACGATCCACCGCGAGTAGTCCAGGTGGCCGGAAGGGATGCGCACCCGCCCAGCGTCGCACCGACCACCGTCAGCCGATCTCGCGGCGCAGGAACGTCAGTGTCGCTTCGAGGGTCACGAGCACCGGTTGGCCGCTGAGGTGCTCGTCGTACCAGGCGGCCTTCTCCGCGACATCGGCCGGCGGCTCACCGTCCCGCGGTTCGCCGAGGTCGTGCTTGAGCTCGCGTCGCGGGCGCCAGCACAGGTTCGCGCCGGGGAACAGCCGCGGGCTGGGGAGGACGTCGGGCCCTGGGTGGAGGGGCGCCATCGCGGGGGCGACGTCACGCGAGTAGTCGTGGTCGCCGCGGCCTCGGACGTGCACGATCGCCTCCAGCAGACGACCCTCCGGTGGCCCCGGTCGCACGGCCGCGGCGAAGTACGCCTTGGCCCGCGGGTGCCCTGCCACCAGCCGCTCCCGGAGCCGGTAGAGGCACGACAGCGCCTCGTTCAGCGCGCGGCGCTGCTCGTCCTCGTCCTGCGCGGCATGCAGCCGCGCGATCGCTGCTAGCAGGTCGCCGAGCGCCTGCTCGTTCGTCGTCATGGCGCGACGGTACGAGCCGCCACCCGCTTACCCACCGGCACGACGAAGCGCGCCCGCCCCAGCCGGATGGCCGAGGACGGCGGCCGATTCGGTGGTGCAGCGGCACGTCACTCGATCGCCACGTAGGTCGGTCGTCCAAGTGCGCCCGCCGGTCCGCAGGGCGTCAGTACGGTCGCATGAGACCCGCCAGCGCCGGCGCGTCTCCGACTGCAGAGGAGCATCATGGTCCGCACCCGCACCCGTGTCGCACTTGCCGCTCTAGCAGCGACGGCCGTACTCGCTCCAGGGCTGGCGACGAACGCTGTCGCCGGACCAGCACTCGACGGCGGCATCGTCACACCGATGGTCGAGCGCAACGGCATCAGCTACTCGGTCCACATCCGCAACTACGGGTGGGTCCACGACTCGTCCGGCTACATCGGCCGCAACCTGCCGATCGAGGCGATCAACTTCAACACCCGCAACGGTGTGCACCTGTGCCTGCAGGCGCACGTGCAGAACATCGGCTGGATGGATCCGGAATGCGCCGTCTCCGGCGGCGACGACAAGACCGTCGGGACCGTGGGCGAGGTGCGGCAGATCGAGGCGCTGCGCGTGTGGTCCGACACCCACCACATCGACGTCTTCGGGCACCAGTCCGTCACCGGTGACATCCCGGTCAGGACGACACAGCGCCGCGGGCACGTCGTCATGATCGGCAGCGAGGGCCAGAATCGCGGCCTCGAGCAGGTCGAGATGATCAACCGACTGCGGTACTGAGCGGCCCCCTGGCCACGCCGGCACGCCAGGGCGTGGCCAGCGAAGTTCGAGGCAGCACGACGGCGGCCCTCGCCTTCAGCCGGATGGCTGAGGACGGGGGCCGCGTTCTTAGTCAGAGCCGTTCGGCCTTGACGTTGTCGAGGTGAACACCGGTGCTGTCGGTCGAGGCGGTGCCGGTGAACGCGACACCCACTCGGCCGGCGTCCGTGTACCTCGCGGGGATCTGCGCGCTGGCCGTCGAGGTGCGGCGGCTGGTCGCGACGCCGTGCCGGAAGATCAACCTGCCCGCCGTCGCGCGGGCCGCCGTCGAGCCGTACTCGGTCGCGCTCGTGCAAGGGCTCGTCGACGCGGCGCCGGAGCGGTACCGGCCGCTGTTCGTGCTCGCCGCGGCGTCGGGGCTGCGGTCCGGGGAGTTGCGTGGGCTGACGTGGGACCGGATCACCGAGACGGCCGACGGCGCCGTGGTGCGGGTGGACCGGCAGTTGACCCGGGAGACGGTCGCTGCGTCCCGGCCGGTGTGGGGGCCGCCGAAGACGGAGACATCCGTGCGCAGCGTCGCGATCGGCAAGGCGACGCTCGACGCGCTGGGCCCGCGTGGTGACGGGCTCGTCTTCACGACGACGCGCGGCGGGGCACTGACGCACAAGGTCGCGTGGACGGTCTGGCGCGCGGCCGCAGAGACCGCCGGTGCGCCCGACGGCGACGGGTGGCACGAGCTGCGGCACTTCCACGCGTCCCTGCTCATCGCCGGCGGCGCCTCCCCCGTCGCCGTCGCCCACCGGCTCGGACACAAGGACGCCACCGAGACGCTGCGGACCTACGCGCACCTGTGGCCCGACGACGACGAGCGCATGCGCGACGCCACCGACGGCGTGGTGCGCCTGCCGGAGCCCTGACCGTCCCCGTAGTGCGCGGGTACCGCGGGGCCCGCTCTCCCCGTACCGTCACGACCATGACGAACTACATCGCCTCGTCGGACGTACACGAGCTCTTCGTGGGACCCGAGATCGGCGGCGGACGCGACGCAGCTGACGACGAGGTCCTGCCGGACGGCATCTACCACGCGGCCGAGCCGGGAGCCCCCCGCACCGCCTGCGGGACGCCCGTGGCCTGGCTGCACCCCTTCCCCCAGCAGCCCTGGGGCCTCGGGCTCGCCGCTGACGTCTGCGCACGGTGCTCGCGCATCGTGCCGTGGAGCGCATAGCCCCCACTCAGCCCCCACGGGCGCATCGTCGCAGGTCAGGCGCGGTTGCGCCGGTACCCGGCGTACCGGCTGACTCATCCGCACTCGAGGCCGGCCCCCGTGGGGCCCGCCTCAGTGTGCGGCTTCCACCCGTGCGAGCCACTCGGCGAGCGCCGCGCGCAGCACGTCCGGCCGCTCGTGCGGCAGGGCGTGGCCCGCGCCGTCGACGACGGCGACCGACGCGTGGGGGTGGACGTCGAGGAGGTCGACCGCGGCGGCGTACCCGACGGTGGAGTCGAGCCGCCCTGCCACCACGAGCGTGGGTCCGGGGTACGGGTCCCCCTCGGCCAGCCGCCACCGCGCGCCGATCCGGGCGGCCGCCCCCGCGTCCTGCAGCGCGGCGCCGGGCACCACGTACCGCTCGTACCGGTCGAGCATCGCGGCGCTGTGCACGACGAAGTAGTCGCGGAAGTCCTCGTCGCCGATCGGCTCCGGGGCGGCGACGGCCACCCGGTGCTCCGGCACGTCCCGCACGCCGGGGAGCAGCGGGCAGACGAGCGCGAGCCCCGCGACCCGCCCGGCGCGCCGGGACGCCATGCCGCGGGCGAGGTACGCACCGGCGGAGTGCCCCACGAGCAGGTAGCGGGCCGGGCCCGCGAGCGCGTCCGCGTAGGCGAGCAGGGCGTCGACGACGTCGTCGGCACCGCCCAGGTGCGGGGGCGCGGGCGTGCGGCCCGAGCCCGGCAGGTCCGGGTAGACGCGTCGCAGGCCGGGGCGGTCGAGCGCGGGCTCGAAGCACGCCTCGGCCTCACGGTGGTCGACTCCCCCGCCGTGCAGCACGAGCACGACGCGTCCGCTGCCGTGCTGGACGTGGTGGAACCGGACCGGCCCGTCCTCCATCCCCGGCACGGTAGCCACGCTCGCCCACCTCGGACAACAGGGGGCGGCGGACGACGCCCTGCGGGCCCGCACACGCGTCACACGTCGACGCGGTAGTCCAGCGTCAGCTCGTCGCCCGAGCGCCCTCGGATGCCCCAGTGCGTCGACGGGCTCTCCAGGACGACCACCTCGAGGTCGTCGGCGCCGAGCCCGAGCCCGCGGGCCACGTCGTAGAACGCGGCGATCAGCGCGCGCACGGCCTCCCGGCTCCGGCCCGTGAAGCAGACGACCTCCACGACGAGGTAGGCGTCGCCACGTGGCGCGACGAGGTCGTCGTCGTCGAGCCACAGGAACCGGTGGAACCGCTTCTCCTGCGGCAGCCCCCACGCCGACGTGACGGCGGCGTGGATCGCGTCGGAGACCTCCTGCCTGCGGGGCGCCCACACCGAGCGGCGCCCGTAGACCTTCACGTGAGCCATCGCACGCCTCCCGTCCCCCGGCGCGGCCCGGGCGCCGCGTCGCGGCACCTTACAGTCGCGTGGTGCTCGTGATGCTGCCGCCCTCCGAGGGCAAGACGCCGGCGCGGTCCGGCGCGCCGGTCGACCTCGCGGACCTGTCCCACGACGCCCTGACGCCGCTGCGCGCGAAGGTGCTCGACGCGCTCGCGGAGGTCAGCGCTCACGCCGACGCGACCGACGTGCTCGGCGTCTCGGCCGGGCTCGCCGACGAGGTCGCGCGGAACACCGCGCTCCACGACGCGCCGGCGGCCGCGGCGTCCCGCGTATACACCGGCGTGCTCTACGCCGCCGCGGGCCTCGACCGGCTCACGCCCGCCGCGCGTGCCCGGGCCGCGCAGCACGTCCGCATCGTGTCCGCGCTCTGGGGTGTCGTCACCCCCGACGACCGCATCCCGGCGTACCGGCTGTCGATGGGCACGGACCTGCCGGGCATCGGCCCCCTCGCACCGGCGTGGCGCGGTGCGCTCGGCGAGGCGCTCGCCGCGGAGGCGGCCGGCACGCTCGTCGTCGACTGCCGGTCCGCCGCGTACCTGGCGGCGTGGACGCCGCCGGCCGACGCCGACTGGGTCGCGGTCCGGGTCCTGCGCGAGGTGGACGGGCGCCGGTCCGTCGTGTCGCACCACGCCAAGCACACGCGAGGCGTCCTCACGCGCCACCTCGTCACGCGCCGCGGCCGGTCACCCCGCGACGCCGAGGAGCTCGCGCACGTCGCGAGCGCGCTGGTGGGCGACGCGCTGCTGGCCGTCGAGCTCGACGCGCCCCCGCGGCGCGGCGCCCGGACGCTGTCCCTCGTGGTGGCCTGACGTGGCCGGCGGGACGCGCGGCGCGCTGCACCACGTCGAGCTGTGGCTGCCCGACGACGACGCCGCCTGGGCCTCGTCCACGTGGCTGCTCACGGCCCTCGGGTACGAGCGCACGAGCACGTGGCGCACCGGGTCGTCGTGGACCCTCGGCCCCACGTACCTCGTGCTCGAGACCGGCCCGGACGTGCTCGACGCGCCGCACGAGCGCCGCCGCCCGGGCGTCAACCACCTCGCGTTCCACGCCGGGACCCGCGCGGACGTCGACGCGCTCGCGGCGGCCGCGCCCGGGCACGGCTGGTCCCTGTTGTTCCCGGACGCGCACCCGTTCGCCGGGGGTGCCGACCACTACGCCGCCTACCTCGAGAACGCGGCCGGCTTCGAGGTCGAGCTCGTCGCGACGGACGACGCCGGGACGCCGACCGCCTGACGCGGGCGCGTCAGCCCCGGCCCCAGCCCTCGCTCGGCGCACCGGCGACCGCGATCTCGTCGCGCTTGTCGGCGTACAGCCGGATGATGCTGACCGACGCCGGCGCCACGCGCAGCTGGCTCCACGTGCCCGGGTCGGCGCCCATGGTGACGCCCAGCGCGGCGCGGATGGCCACGGCGTGCGACACGACGACGACCGTCCGCGGCCCGCCGGTCTGCAGCGCGTCCAGCCCGGCGCGCAGCCGCACACCGACGTCCTCGATCGACTCGCCGCCGCCCGGCGGCCGCAGCCGCCCGGACGTGTGCCACGGCTCGAGCTGCCCGGGCCAGCGCTCCTCGATCTCCGCGGCGGTCAGACCCTGCCAGTCGCCGAAGTCCGCCTCCTGGAACGCGGCGTCCGTGCGGACCTCGAGGCGGAGCCGCTCGGCGATGATGCCGCCGGTCTGCTGCGTGCGCACCATGGGCGAGGCCACCAGCTCGGTCGGGTACGCGATGTCGCCCCACAGGTCGCGCCCGACCCGGTCCACCAGCGCAGCCGCGGCGGCCGCCTGGGCCCGCCCGTGCTCGTCGAGCGGCGGCCCCGGCTCCGACGAGCCGGAGTACCCGCGCGACACCGTCATCGTGGTCTGCCCGTGCCGGACGAGCACCACCGTCACCGGCTCGTCGCTGTCGAACCGCACGGCCGCGCCCGAGGGACGCGTCTGCCGCGCGCGCCCCTGCGTCGCCGCGGTCCCCGTGCCGGCCGGGTCCGTGGCCGTCTCGTGGTCGAGCGCCTCCGCGCCGTCGGCGGGCCCGGTCATCAGGCGCCCTCGGCCCCGCGGACGAGGATCCGCCCGCACTCCTCGCAGCGCACGACCGCGTCGGCCGGCTTCGCCCGGATCCCCTCGAGGTCGAGCGGGTTGAGCTCGAGCCGGCAGCCCTCGCAGCGGTTGCCGCGCAGCGGGGCGGCGCCGCGACCCTGGTGCTGGCCGCGCAGCTTCTGGTAGAGCGTCATGAGACCCGCGTCGATGCCGTCGGCGGCCTTGAGCCGCACGGACTGCAACCGCTCGACCTCGGCGTCGACCTCCGCGTACCCGGCGTCCCGCTCGGCGACGACCTTGTCCCGCTCGGTGACGAGCGCGAGGTGCGCCTGCTCGAGCTCCGTCAGCACGCCCTCGTGCGCCTCGAGCCGCTCCATGACCTCGAGCTCGACCTCCTCGAGGTCGCCCTGCCGCCGGGCCAGGCTCTCGAGCTCGCTCGACAGCGCCTGCATGTCCTTGGCGCTGCCCGCGCCCGCGTCCAGCCGCTGCTGGTTGCGCGCCGCACGGCTGCGCACCTGCTCGACGTCGGCCTCGGCCTTGCGCAGCTCGGTGCGCAGGTCGGACGCCGCGGTGCGGGAGGTGACGAGCGCGGTGTCGAGGTCGGCGAGCTGGGCGTCCAGCTCCAGCAACCGGGCCAGGGCCGGCAGCGTGCGCCGCTTGTGGGCGAGCTGGTCGAGGCGGGTGTCGATCTCCTGGACGTCCAGGAGGCGGCGCTGGTCGGCTGCGGGGGCGCTCGTCACGGGGTTCCTTCCGGCTGGGTGCTGGCCGTCTGCGGCACACGACCCGTCCACGGGTCGGTGGGCAGCGTGCTCACGCGGGTCTCCACCGTAGTGCCCTGCGCCTGCAGGTCCACGACGAGGTCGGCGGCGGCGCGCGCCAGCCAGGGCCACTCGGACGCGGAGTGCGCGAGGTCGACGAGCGCGGGCCGCGGCGCGCCGCCGCCCGCCTCGAACGCCGCGCGCTCCTGCTGCTCGGACGCGGGGTGGTGGCGCAGGTCGGCGGTCACGTACGCGTCGACGTCGGCGGCACGGACGGCGTCGAAGAGCGAGTCGCCGGACCCGCCGAGCACGGCCACGCGCCGCACGGGCATGTCCGGGTCCCCGGCGTACCGGACGCCCTGGACGGTCGCCGGCACGGCACGCGCCACCGCGGCGGCGAAGTCGGCGAGCCGCGCGGGGATCTGCAGCGTCCCGACGCGCCCGAGCCCGGTGGACCCGGGCTGCGCGGCGAGCTCGAGGACGTCGAACGCCGGCTCCTCGTACGGGTGCGCGGCACGCAGCGCGGCCACCACGCGGGACCGCGCGGACCGCGGCGCGACCATCTCGACGCGCGCCTCGCGCACGTCCTCCCGCCGCCCGACCTCGCCGACCGCGGGCGCGGCACCCTCGACGGGCGTGAACGTCCCCTCGCCGGTCGTGGTCCACGCCGCGCGCTCGTAGTCCCCGAGCGCACCGGCACCGGCCGCGGCCAGCGCGTCGATCAGCGCATCCGCGCCGTCGACGGGCACGAACACCACGACCTTGTCGAGCGCCGGCGCGGGCACGGGCACGAGCGGCACCGTGTCGACCAGGCCGACGGCGTCCGCGAGCGCCTCGGCCACCCCGCCGCGGGCGGCGTCGGCGTTGGTGTGCGCCGTGTAGAGGGCGCAGCCGCCGCGCACGAGCCGGTGCACGAGCGCGCCCTTGTACGTCGTCGCGGCCACGGAGTGCACGCCCTTGAGGAAGAGGGGGTGGTGCGTGAGCAGCAGGTCGGCCTCCCACGCGAGCGCCTCGTCGACGACGGCGGACACGGGGTCGACGGCGAGCAGCACGCGGCGCACGGGGGCGGCGGGGTCGCCGGCGACCAGGCCGACCGCGTCCCACTGCTCGGCGGTCCGCGGCGGGTAGCGCCGCTCGAGCGCGCCGACGACGTCCGCGAGGGTCGCCCCGCTCACGGCAGCACCAGCGACTTCGTCACCGTCCGCTCGTCCATGGCGGCGTACGCGTCGGCGATCGCGTCGAGCGCGTACGTGCCGTCGAACACGAGCCCGGGCTCGATCGTCCCCGCCCACACGTCCGGCAGGAGCCCTTCGACGTAGGCGCGCACGGGCGCGACGCCGCCGAGGACACCGATGTTCGCGCCGAACAGCTGCGGCACCGGCAGCTCCGGGCCGCCGGCCGGCACGCCGACGTAGCCGACACGCCCGCCCGGACGCACGGTGTCGAGCGCCTGCTGCATGGACTCCTTCGTGCCCACGCACTCGAGCACCGCGTCCGGCCCGACGCCCCCGAGCAGGTCGACCACCGCCGCCGCGCCCTCGTCGCCCCGCTCCGCGACCACGTCGGTCGCGCCGAAGCGGCGAGCCAGCGCCGAGCGTGCCTCGTGCCGCGACATCGCCACGACCCGCTCGGCACCCAGCCGGCGCGCCGCGATGACGGCGCACAGACCTACCGCGCCGTCACCGACGACCGCCACGGTGGAGCCTGCGCGCACGCCGCCGGCCAGGGCGGCGTGGTGCCCGGTCCCCATCACGTCGGTCAGCGTCAGCACGTGCGGCAGCAGGGCCTCGTCGGGGTGCTCGGGCGTGACCACGAGCGTCCCGTCGGCGAAGGGCACGCGCACGTGCTCCCCCTGCCCGCCGTCGACCATGTCGCCGTGCCGGTCCGGCGCGCCCCAGCCCTCGCCGTTGACGCAGGACGTGTGCACGCCGTTGCGGCAGTGCACGCACGTGTCGTCGCTGACGACGAACGGGGCGACGACGAAGTCGCCGACCTTCACGCGCGCGACCTCCGACCCGACCTCCTCCACCACGCCGACGAACTCGTGGCCCATCCGCCGCGGCTCGCGCACCGGGCGCACGCCCCGGTACGGCCACAGGTCGGAGCCGCACACGCAGCTCGCGACGACGCGCACGACGGCGTCGGTCGGACGGCGGATCTCGGGGTCCGGCACCTGCTCGACGCGGACGTCGCGGGGGCCGTGCAGGAGGGTGGCGCGCACGGGCCGAGCCTACGTCGCCGGTAGGCTGTCGCACGTTTGAGGGCCTGTAGCTCAGTTGGTCAGAGCGCCGCGCTTACACCGCGGAGGTCGTCGGTTCGAGACCGGCCGGGCCCACCGTTCCCAGACGGACGCGACGAGCCCCCTAGCGTGGGTCCGTGCCCTCGTCACCTCTTCCGGGCCCGCCGCTGGCGCCACCCGCGCACGGTCGGGTGCTCCTGCGGCCCGTCGAGGACTCGGACGTGCCCATGGCGCGCGAGCTCTCGACGGACCCGCACGTGCCCCTGGTCGGCACGTTGCCGCCCGACGCGGGACCGCAGGAGGCGCTGGCGTGGGTGGAGCGCCAGCGCGCGCGCCACGGCGAGGACGCCGGCTTCTCGTTCACCGTCGCCGTCGCCGCGACCGGCGTCGCGGTCGGCCACTGCGGGTTGTGGCTGCGGCAGCCGGCGGACGGGCGCGCCACGGCGGGGTACGCGATCGTCCCGTCGGCGCGGCGCAAGGGCTACGGCGCCGACGCGCTCGCGGCCCTCACGCGGTTCGCCTGGACGCTGCCGGGACTGACCCACGTGGCCCTCGACATCGAGCCCTGGAACACCGGCTCGGTGCGCGTCGCCGAGCGCGCGGGCTACCGGTGCGACGGGCTGCTCCTCGGTCACCGGGAGATCGCCGGGGAACGGCGCGACATGCTCCGCTACGTCGCGGAGCGGCCGCGCCCGGGCGACCCCGTCGTCACGCCAGCGTCGCCAGCGCCTCGCGGTACGCCGCGAAGGGCCGCGCCCGGCCGCGCGGGTTGACCACCGCCCACCGCACGACGCCCTGCGCGTCGATCAGGAAGCTGCCGCGCAGCGCCAAGCCGTGCTCCTCGTCGAACACGCCGTAGGCCCGCGCCGCTGCCCCGTGCGGCCAGAAGTCCGACAGCAGGTCGAAGCCGTGCCCCTCCTGCTCGGACCAGGCCCGCAGCGCGAACATCGCGTCGCACGAGATCCCGAGCAGCGTCACGCCGGCGGCGGTGAAGTCGGCCAGGTTGTCCCGCAGCTCGCACAGCTCGCCCGCGCAGACGCGCGAGAACGCAAAGGGGAAGAAGACGAGCGCCACGGGCGCACCCCGGAGCTCTGAGAGCGTCACGGGGGTCCCGTGGGTGTCCGGCAGCGTGAGGTCCGGCGCGACGCTGCCCACGGCGGGGACGGACCCGCGCGGCGCGCTCACCGGCGGCGGTGCCGCCGGTCGGTCACTTGCCGCGGCCGCGGGTGGACAGGCGGGTGGCGGACCAGTCGGGGCCGATCGCGAACGTCGTCATCGCGTGCAGGCCGGACGTGGTCGCGGCCTCCTCGATGTCGCTGTGCTTGACGTGCCCCGGGCGGCCGGCCTTCGGCGAGAACACCCAGATCGGCCCGTTGTCGTCGAGCACCGTCATGGCGTCGACGAGGAAGTCCGTGAGGTCGCCGTCGTCGTCGCGGAACCAGATGACCGCGCCGTCGGTGACGTCGTCGTAGTCCTCGTCGACGAGCTCGTTGCCCGTCAGCGTCTCGAGGCCCGCGCGGAGCTCCTCGTCGACGTCGTCGTCGTACCCCAGCTCCTGCACGACCTGCCCGGCCACGAAGCCGAGACGAGCGGCCTGCGTCGCGGCGTCGTCCGCGGTGGAAGACACGTCCGGCCCGTTCCCTTCTGCCCGACGGCTGCGACGGGGGCCGTGGCCCCCACCGGCGGACCCTCCTGACGGGACCGCCTGCCGATGTCGGGACACGTTAGCCCACATGGACCCCGGGCGGCCCGGCGACGTCCGCGCAGGCCCTGCGTGTCCCGCCCCGGAGGTCCGTGTCGCGGACGTCACGGTCACCGGTGTGACTTTCCGGGCCGGCTCGTCCGAGAATGGTCCGGATACCCGCAGCTGCGCCCGCTCGCCACCCGTGCGAGACGCCGACCGCGGGACTGCCAGGCGCACCGGGGCGGACCGCTCGGGGGCGCACGAGACGCGAAGGAGCACCCCGTGGCTTCCATCGACGAGACGGGCCCGCTGATCGGCGGCCTGCTCAGCCAGGTCCCCGACATCGACCCGGAGGAGACCGGCGAGTGGGTCGAGTCGCTCGACGGTCTGATCGACGAGAAGGGCGGCCCGCGCGCGCGGTACGTCCTCATGAGCATGCTGCGGCACGCACGGCAGCGGAACGTGGCCATCCCGGCCGCGCTGAACACGCCGTACGTGAACACCATCGCGGTGCACAACGAGCCGTACTTCCCCGGTGACGAGGTCATGGAGCGGCGCTACCGCTCCTGGATCCGCTGGAACGCCGCCGTCATGGTGACGCGCGCGCAGCGCCCGGGCGTGGCCGTCGGCGGCCACATCTCGTCGTACGCGTCCGTGGCGACCCTCACCGAGGTCGGCCTCAACCACTTCTTCCGCGGCAAGGACCACCCGGGCGGCGGCGATCAGGTCTACTTCCAGGGCCACGCCTCCCCCGGCGTCTACGCCCGTGCGTTCCTCGAGGGCCGGCTGAGCGAGCACCAGCTCGACGGCTTCCGCCAGGAGGTCTCGCACCCCGGCGGCGGCCTGCCGTCGTACCCGCACCCGCGCCTCGCGCCGGAGCTGTGGGAGTTCCCGACGGTGTCGATGGGCCTCGGCCCGGCGTCGGCCATCTACCAGGCGTGGACGAACAAGTACCTGCACGCCCGCGGCATCAAGGACACCAGCCAGCAGGACGTCTGGGCCTTCCTCGGCGACGGCGAGATGGACGAGCCCGAGTCGCGCGGCATGCTCCAGCACGCGGCGCAGCAGAACCTCGACAACCTCACGTTCGTCGTCAACTGCAACCTGCAGCGCCTCGACGGCCCCGTGCGCGGCAACGGCAAGATCATCCAGGAGCTCGAGGCGCAGTTCCGCGGCGCCGGCTGGAACGTCATCAAGGTCATCTGGGGCCGCGAGTGGGACACCCTGCTCAACGCCGACAAGGACCGCGCGC
>JAPSIR010000081.1 GCA_031178625.1 Cellulomonas sp. | reverse complement strand
CGACGAGCAGGAGTTCCTGCGCCGGCTCGACGAGGTCGCCATGGGCGCCTACGAGGACCAGTGCGCCCCCGCCAACCCGCGGATGCCGATGATCGACGACATGAAGGACCTCATGACCGCGGCCTACTACGGCACGTCGCTGGAGGACGTCCGGGGCCGCAGCGAGCGCACGGAGGGCTGACCGACTCCCCGACGGTCCTCCCCCGCCCTCCCGGGGCGCCTCCGTCGACGCTCGCACCGACGCCCCCCGCCGCACCGGCGGGGGGCGTCGTCGTGCTCGCCCGGCGGTCCGCACGGCATGGCCGGGACCCCGCCCGCCTGCGCGGATGAGACGTCGATGAGGACGACGGGCGCGCCTCGCGTGCGACCGGCAGACTGTGGCGCCGGCCGCCCCACCCCCTCCGCACGGTCCCGCGGGCGGCCGCGAGCCGCACGACGACGACCCCAGGAGGTCCCCGTGGCAGCGCACCGCACGTCCGTCCCCTCCCACCCGCACCGCACCGGCACCCCGGGCACGCTCCGCAGGCGCGCGACCGGCGTCGCCGCCGCCGCGCTCCTGACCCTCGGGCTCGCCGCCTGCACCGACGCCGACGTCGACCAGGTCGCCGACGAGATCGGCGGCGCCGCGCAGGGCGCCGCCGACGACATCACGTCCGCCGGCGACGCGCTGCAGCAGGCGCTCGCCGACGCCGAGGCGGACGTCGTCGGCGCCCGCGCGCGCATCGACGAGGCCCGCGCGTCGCTCGGGTCGATCGACGACCAGGCCCGGGCGCAGGCGGACCAGGCCGTCACGTCGGCGCAGTCCGCGGTCGACCAGGCCGAGGCCGCGCTGACGCAGGCCAGGGCCGAGGGCGAGGCGCAGTCGGAGACGGCCGTGGCCGAGGCGCGCGAGAAGGTCGCCGCGGCCGAGGCGGAGCTCGACGCCGCGACCGCGAGCGCCGGCGCTGAGGGCGGCGACGCGCTGCGCTCGCTCGCCGACCAGCTCGCCACGCTCGGGAGCGACCTCGAGGCGGCCACGGCCGGCTGACGGCGCCCGGCGGGGCGGGCGGGCACGGCGGCAGGCACGTGCGGCGGCGCGGGTGATCTTCACGACGCGCCGCCGCACCGCTCGTGCCGCCCGCCCGTCCTGCCGATGGGGGGGCATGGCAGCACGGAACCCGGTCCGCACGGTGCGGCACCACCCCGTCGAGTGGTGGGTGGTGGCCGCGTGGGCGTCCCTCGTCCTGCTGGTCGTCGGCGGGCTGCTCGCCGCGGCCGGCGTCCTCTGACGGGGCCCGCCTCGCGCGACGCCCGGCACCCCGGTCGTGCGCGCCCCTAGGCTGCCGACGGTGACCACCTCGCCCGGCACGCCCGTCCCGCCGCGCTGGCAGCAGGTCGCCGCCGCGGCCGGTCTGCTCGACGCCGACGGCGGCGTGCGCGCCACCGTCTTCGCGGAGATGTCGGCGCTCGCGGCACGCACGGGCGCGCTCAACCTCGGGCAGGGCTTCCCCGACGTCGACGGGCCGGCCACGGTCGCACGCGCCGCGGCCGACGCGGTGCTCGCCGGCCACAACCAGTACCCGCCGGGGCCCGGCGTCCCGGCGCTGCGGGCGGCCGTCGCGGCGCACCAGGCCGCGCGGTACGGCATCGCCCTCGACCCGGACCGCGAGGTCCTCGTGACGACGGGTGCGACCGAGGGGCTCGCCGCCGCCGTGCTCGCCCTCGCGCGTCCGGGCGACGAGGTGCTCACGCTCGAGCCGTTCTACGACTCGTACGCCGCGGTCGCCGCGATGGCCGGTGCCCGGCACACCACCGCGCCCCTCGTCGCGACGGCCGACGGCTTCCGCCTGGACGCCGACGCGCTGGCCGCGGCGATCACGCCCCGCACCCGGCTGCTGCTGCTCAACTCCCCGCACAACCCGACGGGCGCGGTGCTGCGTCGCGACGAGCTCGAGGCGGTCGCCCGCCTCGCCGTCGCCCACGACCTGCTCGTCGTGACGGACGAGGTGTACGAGCACCTGACGTTCGGCGTCCCGCACGTGCCGCTCGCGACGCTGCCGGGCATGGCCGGGCGGACGCTGACGGTCTCGTCGTCGGGCAAGACGTTCTCGTTCACCGGCTGGAAGATCGGCTGGGTCACGGGGCCGGAGGAGCTGGTCACGGCCGTGCGCACGGTCAAGCAGTTCCTGACCTACGTCTCGGGCGCGCCGTTCCAGCCGGCCGTCGCCGCGGCGCTCACCGACCCGGCCGCGCTCGCGTGGGTCGACGACCTCGTCACGTCGCTGGCTGAGCGCCGCGACCTGCTCGTGGCCGGCCTGCGCGACGCCGGGTTCGACGTCGTCCGCCCGGACGGGACCTACTTCGTGCTCGCGGACGCGGCTGGGCTCGGGTACGCGGACGGCGTCGCCCTGTGCCGCGACCTGCCGGCGCTCGCGGGCGTCGTCGGCGTGCCCGTGCGCGCGTTCACGCACCCGGGGTCGGCCGCGGACCGGGCGCTCGGCTCGTGGGTGCGGTTCACGTTCGTCAAGCGCCGCGAGGTGCTCGAGGAGGCGGTGACGCGGCTGGCCCGGCTGCGCGCGACCGGGTGACGGACCCGGGTCCGCCACCGACGACCGCCCGCACCCGGACGCCGGTCAGGTCAGCTGCCAGGCACCGCCGCGCCGGAACGCGGGCGTGGCGAGCGCCAGCACCAGCAGCGCGAGGACGGACGCCGCCGCCATCACGGCCGTCATCGCGAGCGCGTCGCCGCCCAGCAGGCCCGAGACCGGGCTGACCAGGCCGGACACGCCTGCCTGGCACGCGCCGATGAAGGCGGCGGCCGTGCCGGCGACCTCGCCGTGCCGGCCGAGCGCGATGCTGGAGGCGTTGGGCGGCGCGAAGTTGACCAGCGCGAGCACGAACCACAGCACGACGAGGAGCGCCCACAGCCCGCCGGCCCCGGTCGCCCCGAGCACCAGCAGGACGCCCGCGAGCAGCACGACGCCCACCTGGGCGGCGCGCAGGATCCGGATCGGCGCGACCCGCCGCACGATCGCCGCGTTGACCTGCGCACCGATGACCAGCCCGATGCCGTTGACGGCGAACACCAGCGAGAACTGGTGCTCGGACAGCCCGTACCCCTCGCGCAGCACGAACGGCGACGCGACGACGTAGCTCATGAGCACGGCCATGTTGAGGCCCGGCAGCACCGCGAGCGCGACGAAGTGCCGGTCGCGCAGGAGCGTGCGGTACCCCGACAGCGCCGTGCGGAACCCACCGGCGCGACGCCGCTCGGCGGGCAGCGTCTCGGGCATCTTCGTCAGGACGACCACCCACAGGCCGACGCCGAAAAGCGCGAGCGCGAGGAAGACGGCTCGCCACCCCCACTGCCCGGCGATGAGCCCGCCGACCGACGGCGCGAACAGGGGCGCGACGCCGATGACGAGCATGAGCCGCGACATCAGGCGCGACGCGTCCGAGCCCACGAACCGGTCGCGGATGAGCGCCATCGCGACGACGGACGCCGACGCGTTGAAGAACCCCTGCAGCATCCGCAGCGCCACCAGCGGGACGATCGCCGGCGCCACCGCGCACAGCAGCGACGTGACGACGTGCAGCGCGACGCCCACGAGCACGGGTGCGCGCCGGCCGAACCGGTCGGACAGCGGGCCGATGACCAGCTGGCCGACGGCGCCGCCGAGCAGCATCCCCGTCATGGTGAGCTGCGCCGCGGCGGCGGACGTGCCGAGGTCGCGCGCCACGTCGGGCAGCGACGGCAGGTAGATGTCGGTCGAGACCGCGGGCAGCGCGGTCATCGAGCCGAGGAGCAGGACGTACCGCCAGTCGGGGCGGTACGTCGGCGAGCCGGGGGCGGGTCCGGCGGGGGACGTGCCGTCGGCCTCCGCACGCGCGTCGGGCGGGGTGGCGGCGCGGGCCTCGGGCGGTGCGGTGACCTGCGCGTCGGGGCGCGCGGGTGCGCCGGCGCCGGGGGCAGGCGCGGCGGCGTCGGGGGCGTGTCGTGGTGCGGGGTCGGGCTGCAGTGGCATCACAGCCATCGTCGCACCGCCCCGCGCGGGACCGCGAATCGATTCGATGATTCGGTCCCGACCGCCGTCGGCGGCGCCCGGGGGCGCCGCGCGGCCGTCCGGGTGACGTCGCACCGCCCGGCGGCGTGCCCCTCCAGCCCCGGGCCCGCCGCGCCGATGCGCCGGGTGAGCTACGACATCCTGCTGGTCGCACGGCGCCCCGGGCAGACGTCCGAGGAGGCGCTCGACGACGGCGGCGAGCACGGCCCGCTGAGCCCGGACCGCCTCGCCCGGTGGACGCGCGTGCCCCGCGCGGGCCCCGGCTGCACGCGCGCCGCTCACCGACGGCGACCAGCGCACCCGCGCGCTGCGGTACCTCGTGTGCGGCGCGCTCGTCGTCCTGCTCGCCGGCGGACGCGTCCTCGCGGGCGACGTGACGGCGTGGTCCGTCGCGCTCCTCGCGGGGGGCTGCTCAACGTCGGGATCGGACCGTGATCCGGCGGCGGTGGTGTCCCCCGGCCGGTGACGCTCGCCCTGGTCCCGCGCGCGACGTGTCGGTGGGCGGTGGGAGAGTGTCCGGCATGTGCGGCCGCTACGCGTCCTTCCGCGAGGACCAGGAGATCGCGGACGAGTTCGCGGTCGCGACGATCGCCGACGACGTCCGGCTGCTGCCGCCGTCGTGGAACGTCGCGCCCACCGACGGCGTGCGGATCGTCGTCGAGCGGGCGGACCGCGCGACGGGCGAGATCACGCGCCAGCTCCGGGTCGCCCGCTGGGGCCTCGTGCCGTCGTGGGCGAAGGACCCGTCGGTGGGTGCGCGGATGATCAACGCCCGCGTGGAGACGATCGCCGACAAGCCGGCGTTCGCGAAGCCGTTCGGCGTGCGCCGCGCGCTGCTGCCGGCGGACGGCTACTACGAGTGGCAGCGCCTCGAGGCGCCCGAGGGCGCCCCCCGCAGCCGCCGCACCGCCAAGCAGCCGTACTGGATCCACCCGGCGGACGGCGACCTCGCCGCGCTGGCCGGCCTGTACGAGTTCTGGAAGGACCCGACCAAGGACGACGACGACCCCGACCGCTGGGTCGTGTCGGCGACCGTCGTGACCCGGCCGGCCGCGACCGAGTCGCTCGCCGCCATCCACGACCGGCAGCCCCTCATGCTCCCGCGCGACCTCTGGGCGGCGTGGCTCGACCCGGCCGTCGGCGCGGACGAGGCCCGCGCGCTGCTCGACGCGGTGCCGCCCGACCTGGTCGCGACGCCCGTGTCGACGCGCGTCAACGCCGTGGCGAACAACGGCCCGGACCTCGTGGACCCCGTCGGGGACGACGTCCGGCCGAGCTGACCTGCCACGCCCGGGCCTACGGCGCCGGGGCGGGCGAGAGCCGGTACGGCGTGATCTCGCCGATCCCGGCCAGGTCGCGCACCGCCAGCCGCTCGAGCACGAACCGAGGGTCGCCGCCCAGCACCGCGGCGGTGCCCGCGTCGACGAGCACGCTGCTGGGCTCCGCCACGTCGGTCAGCCGGGCCGCGAGGTTCACGACCGGCCCGAAGACGTCGCCGAACCGCGACAGCACCCGGCCCCACACGAGCCCCACGCGCACGGGCGTGACGCCGCGCGCACCCTCCGCGAGGCCGCCCACGCCGCGCTCGGCGTCGACGTCGAGGGACGTGCCGAACGCGTCCGCGAGACCCAGCGCCACCCGGGCGCCCACGCCGGGCGTGTCGGCGATGAACAGCACCGCGTCGCCGATCGTCTTGACGACGCGACCGCCGGCGCCGACCACGACGTCCCGCGCCGCCGCCTCGAACCGCTGCACGAAGTGCGACAGGTCCGTCGAGCCGAGCCCCGCCGTGCGACGCGTGAAGGAGACCATGTCGGCGAACCCGACCGCCCGCGCGAGCGGCAGCCGCCCGGTCTCGCCCACCTCCTCGCGGACCTCGCCGAACTCGGTGGCGTACCGGTCGGCCACCGCCGCGAGCTGGCGCCGGTAGGAGTGCAGCAGCTGCTGCTCCAGCACGGGGGCGAGGTCCTTGAGCCGGTCGAGCACGAGCAGCCGCGCACTCGTGTCGTCGAGCGCGTACCGCGACGCCATGTCCTCCACGAGCGCCTCCACCTGCCACAGCGCGAGGCGGTCCGAGGTGTGCCCGAACGCGCGGACCACCGTCACCACGGTCGGCAGCGCGAGCCCGTGCGTGCGCAGCAGGGACCCCGCCAGCCGGATCGCCTCCGCGTCGCGCTCGGTGAACATCGGCTCGTCGTCACCGCCCGCGGGCAGGCCGAGCGTGCGCCAGAAGGTGCGGACGAGGTCCAGGTCGATGCCGTAGCGGTCGGCGAGGTCCCGTGCCGTCATCGTGCGGGGACCGCCGAGGAGCAGGTCGTCCAGCTCGCCGGTCGTGCCCTGCCGCGGCGTGCCGCCCGTGGGGTCGGCCGTGCCCGGGACCTCGTGAGGGGTCACCGCCCGGGGTCCGGGCGTGCCGCCGACGCCGTCGTGCACGTGAGGAGCCTAGTTCACCGACCCCCGGCCGCACCGGCCCGGGCGGGTGCGTCAGCCGCCGCGGACGTGCCGCACGTCGCCCGCGTGCACGACGTGCTCGCGCCCGTCCGCAGCGGCGACGACCAGGGCGCCGTCGGCGCCGAGCCGGAGCGCCGTGCCGCGCAGCGTGGCGCCGTCGGGCAGCTCGACGGCCACCTGGCCGCCCAGCGTCGCGCACACCGCAGCGACCTCGTCCGCCAGGCCGGTGGCCGCGGCGTCGCCGCGGCCGTCCGCCCACCGGGACGCCACCTCGTGCAGCGCGGAGACGAGGGCCGCCAGCACGGTCGCGCGGTCGGTGTCGCGGGCACCCGCGAGCGCGAGCGACGTCGCCCACGGCACGGGCAGCTCGTCCGCGGTCTGGTCGACGTTGACGCCGATGCCCACGGCGACGGCCGGCCCGGGTCCCGCGTCCGGCACGACCTCCGCGAGGATGCCGGCCACCTTGCGGGCGGTGCCCCAGCCGTCGAGGTCCGCCGCGTCGGGGCCGAGGTCGACCAGCACGTCGTTCGGCCACTTGAGCACGGCGCGCACGCCCGTGGTGGCGCGCAGCGCCCGGACCGTGCCGAGGCCGGCGAGCAGGGGGAGCCAGCCGAACGTGCCGGGGCCCGACCGCGGGCGCGCGACGAACGTGCACGTCAGTGCGGCGCGCGCGGGGGTCTCCCAGGACCGGCCGGTGCGTCCGCGGCCCTGCGTCTGGTGGTCGGCGACGAGCAGGCTGGCGTGCGGCCACGCGCCGGGGTCGCGGCGCAGGGCGGCGACGACGTCGGCGTTCGTCGACGCCGTGGCGTCCACGACGTCGAGCCGGGCCAGCGGACCGGCCGGGGCGAGCAGCAGGGCACGCAGCGCGGAGACCTCGAGCGGGGTGCGGGCGGGCGTCACCCGGTCATCATGGCGCAGTCGTGCCGCCGCACGGCATCGGTCCCGGCGCCGGCGTCCGTCCGGGCGCCCTTGTCGGGTCCCCACAGCCGGGTCCGGGCAACACGGTCCCTCGTGTGCACACGGGTGGTGGACACCGACAACTAGCCTTCCTCGGGTGACCTCGACCGATCCCCCAGCACCCGGCCGCACCACCGCGGGCCTGCTCGCCGACCTGGAGGCCCGCCGCGCGGCCGCGGTCGACGCGGCCGAGGAGGCCGCCGCCGCCAAGCAGCACGCCCGCGGCAAGAAGACCGCCCGCGAGCGCGTCGACCAGCTGCTCGACCTCGGCTCGTTCACCGAGATCGACGCGTTCGTGCGGCACCGGTCGACGAACTTCGGCCTCGAGAAGCGGCGCGTCGCCGGCGACGGCGTCGTCGTGGGGCACGGCACGGTCGACGGCCGGCCGGTCGCCGTGTACTCCCAGGACTTCACGGTCTTCGGGGGCAGCCTCGGCGAGGTGCACGGGCAGAAGATCGCGAAGGTGATGGACCTCGCGCTGCGCACCGGCGTGCCGCTCGTCGGCATCAGCGACGGCGGCGGCGCACGCATCCAGGAGGGGGTCGCGGCGCTGACGCAGTTCGCGGAGATCTTCCGCCGCAACGTCGCCGCGTCCGGGGTGATCCCGCAGATCAGCCTCATCCTCGGCCCGTCGGCCGGTGGTGCGGTCTACTCGCCCGCGCTCACCGACTTCATCGTCATGGCCGACGGCACGTCGAACATGTTCATCACCGGGCCGGACGTCATCCGCGCGGTGACGGGCGAGGACGTGGGCTTCGAGGAGCTCGGCGGCGCGACGACGCACTCCACGAAGTCGGGCGTCGCGCACTACATGGCCTCGGACGAGGACGACGCGATCGACTGGGTGCGCTCGCTGCTCTCGTACCTGCCGCAGAACAACCTGGCCGACCCGCCGGCGTACCCGCACGAGTCGCCGACCGAGGTCACCGAGGACGACCTCGTGCTCGACACGCTCGTGCCGGACTCGGACAACCAGCCGTACGACATGCACACGGTGCTGGAGCACGTCCTCGACGAGGGTGCGCTGCTCGAGGTGCAGGCGCTGTACGCGCAGAACGTGGTGGTCGGGTTCGGGCACGTCGACGGGCAGCCGGTCGGCGTGGTCGCGAACCAGCCGCAGCAGATGGCCGGCACGCTCGACATCAACGCGGCGGAGAAGGCGGCGCGGTTCGTGCGCACGTGCGACGCGTTCGGCATCCCCGTGCTGACGTTCGTGGACGTCCCCGGCTTCCTGCCCGGCACCGACCAGGAGTGGAACGGCATCATCCGGCGCGGCGCGAAGCTCATCTACGCGTACGCCGAGGCCACCGTCCCGCTCGTCACCGTCATCACGCGCAAGGCGTACGGCGGCGCGTACATCGTCATGGGCTCCAAGCAGCTCGGCGCCGACGTCAACCTCGCGTGGCCCACCGCGCAGATCGCCGTCATGGGCGCCGGGGGGGCCGTCAACATCCTGCAGCGGGGCGCGCTGAAGGCCGTCGCCGACGCGGGCGGCGACGTGGAGGCCGAGCGCGGCCGGCTCACCGCGGAGTACGAGGACGCGATCGTGCACCCCTGGGAGGCCGCCGACCGCGGCTACGTGGACGCGGTGATCGCGCCGTCGCAGACCCGCAGCGAGATCGTCAAGGCCCTGCGGCTGCTGCGGACGAAGCGTGCGAGCCTGCCGCCCAAGAAGCACGGGAACATTCCGCTGTGAGCACCGAGCCGGAGCCCACGGGCGCACCCGACGAGCACGACCCCGCCAGCCACGGGCGCGAGCCGCTCGAGGGCGTCGACGCCGCCGACCTGCACGCGGCGGTCGACGCCCTGTCCGCCGCGCTGCACGCGTACGTCGAGACGGCGGTCGGCGTCCGCGCGGAGTTCGGCGCGCGCGAGGCGGACGAGGACCCGCGGGTGCTCGCGCTCGAGCAGCGCGTCGGCGGGCTCAACGCGGGGCTGTACGACCTGCTGCACAACCGCCTGGGCCTGCACGCCGACCTCACCGGCATGACGTGGGACGACCGCGACGACACGACGACCGAGCCGGGCGAGCGCGACACGTTCCACCTGGGCTTCGTCGTGGAGCTGCCCGGCGGCGTCACCGACCTCACGCTCGAGGCGGTGCTCGACGTCGTCGACGACGGCGGCGCGCAGATCACGCAGACGCTCGTGGACCGCGGGTTCGTCGTCGGCGAGTGGGGCGCCGGGCGCGGGGCGCCCGTGCTGCTCGACGACGAGGACGAGGACGACGAGTGAGCGCGCCGACCGAGGGGCCGACCCCGTCCGCCGCGCGCACCGACGCGCACGTGCAGGTGGTGCGCGGCACGCCCGACGACGTCGAGCTGGCGGCGCTCGTCGCCGGGCTCGTCGCCGCCGCGTCCGGTCACGACGCCCCCGACGGCACGCAGGCGGACGCGCGCCACGACGCCGACCGCGCCGCCCGGGCCCGCTGGACCGCACCGGGTCGCCTGCGCGGCACCGTGCCGCCCGCACGCGGCCCCGACGCGTGGCGCTGGAGCCTGCGCCCCTGACGGCACCGCGCCGCGAGCGGCCGGCGCCTCGCCGCGGCGCCTTCGCGCGCCCGGACGGGCCCGGCGCCGCGACTAGGGTGCCGGGGTGAGCACGCTGCAGCCGTCCGGCCCCACCCGCACCCCCACCCCGGTCGACGCCGTCGCCGATGCGTACGTCGCCGCGCTCGCCCGGCTGCACCCGATCGAGGCGACCCACCTCGGGGTGCCCGGTCACGAGCGGGAGCTGCCCGACTTCTCCCCCGACGGGCACGCGGCCCGCGCCGAGCAGCGCCGCTCGACCCTCATCGCGCTCGAGGGCCTCGCGGCGGCCGACGACGTCGACACCGTGACGCTCGCCGCCATGCGGTTCGCGCTGCGCACCGACCTCGACCTGCACGACGCCGGCGAGGACGAGCGCCGACTCAACAACATCGCGTCCCCGGCGCAGGCCGTCGCCGAGGTCTTCGACCTCATGGCGACCGACACCGAGCAGGCGTGGGACGACGTCGCCGCCCGGCTGCGGGCCGTCCGCGGCGCGCTCGCCGGGTACACGACGTCGCTGCGCACCGCCGCGGACCGCGGGCACGTCGCCCCGGTGCGGCAGCTGCGCGCCGTCGTGGAGCAGGCGCGCGGCCTCGCGGACGCGGACGCGTCGGCGCTCGCGCGGCTCGTGCGCGGCCCCGAGGCGGAGGCCGTCCTGGGCACGGACCACCCGCTGCGGCGCGACCTGGAGGCGGCGTCCGCCGACGCGCGCGCGGCGTACGGCGAGCTCGCCGGGTTCCTCGCCGACGAGCTCGCGCCGCGGGCGCCCGAGGCCGACGCGGCGGGGCCCGACCGGTACGCGCTGTGGTCGCGGCACTGGGTCGGCGCGACGCTCGACCTCGAGGAGACGTACGCGTGGGGGCTCGAGGAGCTCGCGCGCGTGCAGGCGGAGCAGGCGGAGCTGGCCGCGCAGGTGGCGGGCCCCGGCGCGACCGTCGAGGAGGCGGTCGCCGTGCTCGACGCCGACCCGGCGCGCACGCTGACCGACACCGCGGCCCTGCAGGCCTGGATGCAGCGCACGTCCGACGCCGCGGTGGAGGCGCTCGACGGCACCCACTTCGACATCCCCGTGCCCGTGCGCACCCTCGAGTGCCGCATCGCGCCGTCCCGCACGGGCGCCATCTACTACACGGGCCCGAGCGACGACTTCAGCCGCCCCGGCCGCATGTGGTGGTCCGTCCCCGAGGACGTGACGACCTTCCACACCTGGCGCGAGCTGACGACCGTCTACCACGAGGGTGTCCCGGGCCACCACCTGCAGATCGCGCAGGCCGTGCACGAGCGCGCGACCCTCAACCAGTGGCGCCGCCTCGCGTCGTGGACGTCCGGCCACGGCGAGGGCTGGGCGCTGTACGCCGAGCGGCTCATGGCCGACCTCGGCTTCCTCGACGACCCGGGCGACCGGCTGGGCATGCTCGACGGGCAGCGCCTGCGCGCCGCGCGCGTGGTGTTCGACATCGGCGTCCACCTGGGGCTGCCCGCCCCGGCCGAGTACGGCGGCGTGTGGACGCCGGAGAGCGCGTGGGCGTTCCTCGCGGCCAACGTCAACATGTCCGAGTCGTTCGTGCGGTTCGAGTACACGCGCTACCTCGGCTGGCCCGGGCAGGCCCCGTCGTACAAGGTCGGCCAGCGCCTGTGGGAGCAGGCCCGCGACACCGCGCGGCGGCAGGCCGCCGAGCGTGGCCACGCGTTCGACCTGCGCGACTTCCACGCGCGCGCCCTGCGGCTCGGCTCGGTGCCGCTCGAGATCCTGCCGGCGGCGCTCGGCGTCTGACGGTCCGCCGGTCCGCCGCGCGGGCGGCGGACCGGCGGACGCCGCACACTGCCGGTGTGGTCGAGGAGCAACCGGCGGCCGACGTCGCACGCACGGCGGACGGCCGGTACGTCGTCGTCCGCGGACGGCGCTGGCGGGCCGCCGACCCGGCGCTGCCGCCCGACGTGGCCGTCCTGCTGCGCCGCGAGCTCATGAGCGCGCGCCGGGCCGTCGGCGCCGCGCTCCGCGCCGAGGACGCGCACGCCGAGCGTGCCGCCCGCGATCGCGTCGGGGCGGCGAAGGTCGCGCTCGGCGAGCGCGGGACGCCGTGGTGGGACCAGTCGCCGGACGAGCGCCGGGCGCGGTGGGAGCCCCTCGTGCGGGCCCTGCGGCCGGACCCGGCGGGCCCGGCCGACGGGCTCAGCCCAGGATCGCCCAGCCGTACTTGAGCATGACCAGAGCGGCGAGGAGCACGAGGAACGCGACGGTCACGAACCAGTCGTTGCCGGCAGCGACGAAGCGACGCGCCCACGGGCCGGCCGCACCGGGCAGGCGCAGGTGCCCGTCGCGCACGTTGACCCGGGTCAGTCCCGCCCACACGAGCGTCGTCGTCACCGTGATGAGCAGGCACCACGGGCACAGCGCGCCGATCACCGTGTACGCCTGCTGGAACAGCCAGAGCGCGAACACCAGGCCGAGCGTGTACACGACCTGCGCGGTCAGCATGAACCAGCGCGGGAACCGCACGCCGCCGATCATCGCGACTGCGAGCGTCAGCACGACGGCCTCGGCGGCGATGCCGAGGA
>JAPSIR010000289.1 GCA_031178625.1 Cellulomonas sp. | reverse complement strand
CGCCGGGCGGCGAGCAGCTGCGCGGGCGTGCGGGCGCGGTTCAGCTGGATGCGGCCGATCCGCCCGACGAGCCACGGCCCCACCGCGTTCATCGTCGCGAACGCGACGAGCAGCCCGCCCATGAGGAACGCCACGAGCGCCGCCCCGAGCGCACCCCCCAGCGCGGACAGCACCATGAACACGCCCAGCCCGACGAGCGCGACGAGCAGCCGCACGACGCGCATGCCGGGACGCTGCACGCGCTGCGCCACGCCCAGCGGCGACACGACGACGCGCCGCAGCGACACCATGCCGCTGACCGCGGCGACGGCCGGCACGGCCAGCCACGTGAGCAGCAGCACGGGCACGCCGACCCACAGCTCGCCGACCGTGAACGGCTCCCCCTGGAACGGGACGCGGGACCACACGAGGAGCAGCAGCCCGTACAGCGCGGAGCCGGCGACCGCCCCGACGACCCCCTGCAGGGCGGTCTCGACGACGGTCAGGCCGACGACCTCGCGCGGCGTCGCGCCGAGCAGGCGCAGGCTGGCGAGGCGGGCGTCGCGCCGCGAGACGCCGAGGCGCGCCGCGGCGCCGGCGAGCGTGACCACCGGCACGAGCAGCAGGATCGCCGCCGTCGTGGCGAGCGTGACGTAGAACGACCCGTACTCACGCTGGTAGGCGTCGACGGGGTGCGCGGCGCGGTCCATGAAGCCGAGCAGGCCGCCGAGGACGCTCAGTGCCAGCGCCGTCGAGACGCCGAACGCGGTGACCGCGAGCGCGGTCGTCGTGCGCCCGTCGTGGCCGCTCGCGCGCTGCAGCCGCGGCGCCAGCGCGAGGACCGGGTTCACCGCCGCACCGCCCCGGCGCGGATCGCCTCAAGCTCGCCCTCCCGCGGGCCGACGCCCGCACCGGTCGTCGTGCCGGCCGGCACGACCCGCCCGTCGAGCATGTCGATGCGCGCGTCGCACCACGCGGCGACCTGCGCGTCGTGCGTGACGACGACGAGCGACGCCCCGACCGCCCGCGTGCTCTCCACGAGCACGCGCATGACGTCGTGGCCGGTGCTCTGGTCGAGGGACCCGGTGGGCTCGTCGGCGAACACGACGTCGGGCTGCGTGATCAGCGCCCGCGCGACCGCGACCCGCTGCGCCTGCCCGCCGGACAGCTCGCCCGGCCGACGTCCCTCGGTGCCGCCCAGCCCGAGCGCGACCAGCCACTGCCGCGCGGCCGTCTCCGCCTCGACGCGGGACCGGCCCGTTAGCATCGCCGGCAGCGCCACGTTCTCGAGCGCCGACAGCTCCGACAGCAGCTGCCCGAACTGGAAGACGAAGCCGTACTGGCTGCGGCGCAGCAGCGACCGCTCCTTCTCGGACAGGCCCTGCACCTCCCGGCCGCGCAGCGCCACGACGCCGGCGTCGGGCTGGTGGATGCCCGCGAGGCAGTGCAGCAGCGTCGACTTGCCCGACCCCGACGGCCCCATCACCGCGAGCGACCCGCCGTCCGGGATGGTGACGTCGACGCCCGCGAGCGCGGTGGTCCCGCCGAAGCGCTTGACCAGGCCGCGCGCGGCGAGCCGGGGGACGTCGCCGGACCAGGCGGACGTGGCGGGGACGGTCGTCCCCGTGGCGGGCAGGGTCGTCGGCGTCGCCGCGGCGGGGGGTGCGCCCGGGGCGCCGACGCCCGGGGGCGGGGTGGGCGGAGGGGGTGTCGCGGTCATGCCTCGATCGTGCGCCGCGCGGTGGGGGTGCGGCGTGGGCCCGGGGTCGCGACCTCGCGGGGCCGGCGTCCCACCCGGGGTGGACGGCGGGGGCGACGGCGGGACGACGGGGTGTCCGCCCGTGGGCGGGGGCACCGCTCCCCCGGCTGCGTCGGCGCGGGTCGGGCGGGGTCCGGGGACGTCCGGGCATGCAAGGACCCCCCGCACACCCGCCAGAGCCCGCCTGCCCTTGCTGCCTTCCGGCCCTGGGGGGGTTCAGCGGGGTGACGCCGTACGAGGGGTCTGCACCCAGCCTAACGCAGCCGGGGCGTGTGCCGGGAACGCGCACGTGGCTGGCACGGCCCGCGTCCGTCGACGCGGTCACCCGGGCGACCACGTCGACGGACCCGCCGGGCCGGCAGCGGGCCCGCTACGGCGTCAGCGGTCGACGTGCGGCATGCGCTGCGTGGGCGGGCCGCCCTCGGCGTCCCGGCCCGACAGCCGCTGCGTGGGACGGTCGCCGGACCCGCTGCGTCGTCCCCGCACGGCCGACGAGGAGACGCTGCGTCGCGGCGGCGTGGCGGTGGGCGGCTCCGGCGCGTCGAGGTCGTCGTCGTCGAGGAGCGGGCCGTCGACGACCACCGTGTCGTCCACCGAGGTCGGCGGCGGGGTCGCGGACGACGCGGTGCGCCGCGGCGCCGCGGGTCGGCTCGGCGCGGGAGCGGCGGGCGCGTCCGCGACCGGCGTCGTGGCTGCGGGCGTCGCCGGTGCAGGGGCGGCTTGCGGCGCCGACGGCGTCGACGCAGCTGCGGGACCGACGTCCGCGGCCGGGGTCTGCGCGTCCCGACGGGTGCCCCACTCGGGCCAGTCGGCGAGGGCCGCCTGGTCGGCGTCCGTGACGTCGGCGTCCGTGACGTCGGCGTCCGTGACGTCGGCGTCCGCGGCGGCCGACGCGTGCCCGGGCGTGCCGGTGACGTCGTCCGTGGTGGCGGGTCCGGGGGACGTGACGCCCGGCGCACGGCCCGTCGCCGACCTCGGCGCCGCACCGGTGCCCGTGCCGCCGGCCGTGCCGGTCGCCGTCGGCGTGCCGGACGTCGTCGGCGCGTCGGACGCGGCCCCGTCGTCGTCGCCGGACGGCGTCCCGCCGGGCACGTCGGACGCCCCCGGGGGCAGCAGCCGCCACGCGAGCCACAGCAGCAGGCCGAACAGCACGGTCCACGCGCCGCCGACGACGAGCATCACCGCCAGCGGGACGCGCTCGGACGACTCGAGCTCCAGCCCGACGACGACGCCCGCGACCAACGTCGCGACGCCCCACGCGGCGGCGACCACCGCGAGCAGCCGCAACGGTCGGCGGTCGCGACGCC
>JAPSIR010000080.1 GCA_031178625.1 Cellulomonas sp. | reverse complement strand
CGCGGCTGCTGGACCGGCTGGCGACCACGCCGGCGCAGGACATGGAGGGACGACGCGTGCGCGTGCCGGGACCGGAGAAGGCCGCCGTGGTCGGCGGCGTCGTGGGGCGTGCGGTGGCCGGTGCGGCCGCGCGGCGGGCGCGCCCGGTGGCGACGCGGGTCGTCACGGCGGCCCGCGCGGTCGTGCGCCCGGCCGCGGGGCGGCGGCCGTGACCGGGGCGGTGGACATGACGGGGCCGGTGCGCGTCGTCGTCGTCGGTGGCGGCGTGGGCGGCCTGGCGACGGCCGCGCTGCTGGCGCGCGGCGGTGCGCACGTGACGCTGCTCGAGCGGCACGAGCGGGTGGGCGGCCGCGCGGGGACGTGGGAGGTCGACGGCTTCCGGTTCGACACCGGGCCGTCGTGGTGGTTCATGCCCGAGGTCATGGAGCACACGTTCGCCCTGCTGGGACGGCGGCTGTCGGACGAGATCGACCTGGTGCCCCTCGACCCGGCGTACCGGCTGTTCCCCGAGCCGGGCACGCAGCCGGCGGTCGAGCCGTTCGACGTCACGGCCGACTGGGACAGCAACGCGGCGCACTTCGAGGCGCTCGAGCCGGGTGCCGCGGCGCGCATGGGGCGGTTCGTCGACGAGGCGTCCGACGCCTACCGGGTCGCGCTCGACCACTTCCTGTACACGACGTTCGAGCGCCCCGACCGGGCGCTGTCCGCGGACGTCGTGCGCCGCGGCGGCACCCTCGCGCAGCTGCTCACGCGGTCGCTCGCGGACAAGGTCGCCGCGACCGTCGAGCACCCCGTGCTGCGCCAGGTGCTCAGCTACCACGCCGTGTTCCTCGGCTCGTCGCCGTACCGCGTGCCCGCGCTGTACAGCCTCATGACGCACCTCGACCTGTCGGCGGGGGTGTCCTACCCGCGCGGCGGCGTGTACCGGCTGGTGGAGGCGCTCGAGAAGGCGGCGGTGGAGGAGGGCGTCGACGTGCGGACGGGCGCCGACGTCGTCGCGATCGACGTCGAGGACGCGCCGCGCACGGTGCGCCACCCGCGCCGCACCGGCCGCGCGCGGGGCGTGCACCTCGCCGACGGGACCTTCCTGCCCGCCGACGTCGTGGTCTCGGGCGCCGACCGGCACCACACCGAGACGGCGCTGATCGACGAGCGGCACGCCGACCTGCCCGCGCGCGTCTGGGACGACCGCGGGCCGGGCATCTCGGCGCTGCTCGTGATGGCGGGCGTCCGGGGCGCGCTGCCGGAGCTGCGGCACCACTCGCTGTTCTTCACGCGCGACTGGCCCGCGAACTTCGACGCGATCCTCGGTACCGACCGCGGGTCGCGCGCCGACGGGCTGCGCGTGCCCGACGTCGCGTCCGTGTACGTGTCGCGCACGAGCGCCACCGACCCGACCGCGGCGCCGCCCGGCCACGAGAACCTGTTCGTGCTCGTCCCGTTCCCCGCGGACCCGGCGATCGGCGCCCGGCCGGGCGAGCTCGACGCGCACGCCGACCGGTTCCTCGACCAGGTGGGCACGTGGGCGGGCGTGCCGGACCTGCGCTCGCGCGTCGTCGTGCGGCGCGTCGTCGGCCCGGCGGACTTCGCGCGCGACCTGCACGCCTGGCGCGGCACGGCCCTCGGCATGGAGCACACGCTGCGCCAGTCGGCGATGTTCCGCCCGGGCGTCACCTCGCGGCACGTGCCGAACCTCGTGCACGTCGGCGGCGGCACGATGCCCGGCGTCGGGCTGCCGATGGTGCTGATCGGCGCGGAGCTCGTGGCCAAGCGGCTGCTGGGGGAGACGTCGGCGCGCCCGCTGCCGGCGCCGCTGCGGCCGGGCTACCTCGGCTCGGCGCTGCCCCGCGGGCTGTGGAGCGACGTCGTGCGGGGCCGCGCGTGATCGCGTTCGCGTACCTGGCGGCGCTGCTCGTCTCGCTCGGCTGCCTCGCGCTGTGCGACCACCGGTGGCGGCTCGCGTTCTTCCACGACCCGCGGCGCGCGGCCTGGACCGTCGGCATCGGCGTCGTCGCGTTCCTGCTGTGGGACGTCGCCGGGCTGCTGCTCGGCATCTTCGCGCGCGGCGACTCCCCGCACATGACCGGGCTGCTGCTCGCGCCGGAGCTGCCGGTCGAGGAGGCGTTCTTCCTCACGCTGCTCTGCTACGTGTCGCTGCTCGCGTGGCGTGGGCTGGAGCGGGTGCTCGCGGCCCGCGACGCCCGGCGCGCCGAGGGGGGTGCCCGGTGACGAACATCGTGCTCAACGTGATCGTCCTCGCGGTGCTGCTCGCCGTGTCGTGGCCCGTGCTGCGGCGTCTGCGCGGCGGGCCCGTGCTCGGGGCGGTGCTGTTCGTCTGCGTCCTCACGGCCGTGTTCGACACGCTGATGATCGACGTCGGGCTGTACGTGTTCGACCCCGACAAGATCCTCGGTGTGCACGTCTGGGGCGCGCCGCTCGAGGACTTCGCGTACGCGATCGCCGCCGCGGTCGGCATGCCGGTGCTGTGGACGGCACTGGGCCGGACGCGGTGGGCCCGGTCCCGGCGCACCGCCGAGGAGGAGGGCCCGACCCGTGCGTGAGGTGCTCGCGGCGTCGCGGCCGTTCTCGTGGGTCAACACCGCCTACCCGTTCGCGGCCGGCTGGCTGCTCGCGACGGACGGGCGCGTCGACGTCGCGCTCGTGGTCGGGACGCTGTTCTTCCTCGTCCCCTACAACCTGCTGATGTACGGCATCAACGACGTCTTCGACTACGCGTCCGACCTGCGCAACCCCCGCAAGGGCGGCATCGAGGGCGGGCTCGTCGACCCGGCGCGGGCGCGCACCGTGCACCGGCGGATCCTCGTCGCGTGCGTCGTCACGACCGTGCCGTTCGTCGTGTGGCTGCTGGCGCTCGGGTCGGTCGCGGCGGGGCTGGTGCTCGCGGTGGTGCTGTTCGCCGTCGTCGCCTACTCGGCCCCCGCGCTGCGGTTCAAGGAGCGGCCGGTCCTCGACTCGCTCACGTCGGCCACGCACTTCGTCGGGCCGCTGCTGTACGCGCTGGTGCTCGCCGACGCCGACCTCGGTGCCCGCACGACGTGGCCGGTGCTGGTCGCGTTCGTGCTGTGGGGCATGGCGTCGCACGCGTTCGGTGCCGTGCAGGACGTGCGGGCCGACCGCGAGGGCGGCATCGGGTCCGTCGCGACCGTCCTCGGCGCCCGCCCGACCGTGCGGGCCGCGACCGCCGCCTACGTGCTGGCCGCGGTCGTGCTCCTCGCGCTGCCGTGGCCGGGCGTCCTCGCCGCCCTGCTGCCCCTGCCGTACGCCGTGAGCACGTGGCGGTTCCGCGGCGTCACCGACGCCGACTGCGAGCGGGCCAACGCCGGGTGGCGCACGTTCCTGTGGCTGAACCTCGTCACCGGGTTCCTCGTGACGATGCTGCTGATGGCGGTGGCGCTGGGCTGATCCCGGCCGGCGCCCTCAGCCCAGCGGGCCCAGCTCCGGGAGCGTCACGTGGGTGTCGGCGACCGGGGCGCGCAGCTGGGAGATCGTCGCCCAGCCGCGCGCGACCAGCGCGGCGTCGCTGTCCGGGTCCTCGTCCACCTCGACGTCGGCGTAGGTCAGCGTCAGGTAGCCGGCGTCCTCGTGGTGCACCTGCGCCTGCACGGCGCCCACGCGGGCCAGGTGGGCGGGCCGCAGGCCCTTGACCTGGTCGAGCGGCAGGTCGGGGACGTTGAGGTTGAGCACGCGGTCGTGCTCACCCGTCTCCACCAGCCACGCCAGCACGGGCGCCGCGTACGCGGCCGCGGACTCGAAGTGCGACGGGTCGTGGCCTGTCAGCGACACCGCGAGCCCGGGGATGTCGTGCGTCGACGCCGTCAGGCACGCGCCCACCGTGCCGGAGTGGAGCACCGCGTGGCCGGTGTTGGGGCCGCGGTTGATCCCCGACAGCACCAGGTGCGGCTTCGGGCCGAACCCGCCGTACGCCGCGACGAACGCGATGAGCCCGGGCGCCGCGCCCACCGCGTAGGACCGCACCTCGCCGTCCAGGCCCGGCGGCGTGCGCTCCTCGACCACGAGCCGGCCGTCCTCCTGCGCGCCGAGCAGCGACGCGCTCGCGCCCGAGAACTCCCGCGACGGCGCCGCGACCACCACGTCGTGCCCCGCCTCGAGCGCCACCCGCGTCAGCGCGGCCAGGCCGGGGGAGTCGATGCCGTCGTCGTTCGTCACCAGCACGCGCACGGGCGGCCTCCTCGCAGTCGTCGGGCCCGCGGGGACCGGGCGCCGGGGGAGTCGTCGTCCCGTCCATCCGACACGGTCGGGCGCCGTCGCGCGACCTCAGGCCACGCACGGACGCCCGGGTGCCGCCGGTGAGACCGGCGTCCGGCGGCGCTCACGTCCCCGGGCTGCCGATCTCACGCGTCGTCGGACGCGCGCCCGTCCTGTCCCAGGTCGCGCACCGTGACGCGGCCCGCGAAGCGCTCGATGTGGTCGCGGTGGCCCGTGCCGAGGCCGTGCCGCGTCACGTTGAGGGCGCCCGCGGCAGCACCGAGACGGACCGCCTCCACGAGGTCCAGGCCGCGCGCGAGCCCCACCGCGATGCCGGCCGTCATCGAGTCGCCCGCCCCGCGGTGGTCCGCGACGGTCGTCTCCGGCGCGAGGACCCCGTGCACGCGCTCGCGGGTGACGACGAGCACGCCCTCACCCGCGCGGGACACCACGACGGCGCGCGTGCCGCGCTCCTCGCCGGCGTCCAGCAGGCCGCGCGCGCCGGCGACGAGGGCCGGCACGTCGTCGCCGTCGGCGAACCCGCCCTCGGCCATCTCCTCGTGGCTGATCTTCAGCACGCCGCCGCCCGCCTCGACGTACGCGCGCGCCGCGTCGCCCGACAGGTCCGCGACGAGCGTGCGGTCCGCCGCGCGCAGGTCGCCGACGAGCCGCGTGAGGACCTCCGCCGGCAGCACGTGCGCCGGGTCGGCGCCGGTCAGGACCGTGACCTCGGCCTCCAGCGCCTCGACGAGGACGGTGCCGTACAGGTCGTCCAGCTCGTGCCGGTCGAGCGGAGCGGCCGGCCGCTCGGCCACGGCCGTCCGCTCGCCCTCCCGGCGGTCGTGCACGTAGACGCCGTTGCCGCCCTTGTACTCGACGGCCCGCAGCTCCATGCCCTCCGCCGCGGCGAGCGCGCGCAGCGCGATGCCCGCCTCGCCGCCGAACGGCCCGCACACGACCGCGTCGGCACCCAGCGACTCGGCCATCCGCGCCACCCACAGCCCCTGCCCGCCGGGGTGCACGTGCACCTCCGGGTGCTGCTCGACGAGCGAGCCGTCCTCGCGGACGGGCTGCGTCGTCGGCGCCTCGACCGTGACCGTCAGCCACGGCGTCGTCGCCATGACGCAGACGCGCGGGGCGTCCGCCCGGCGTACCGGCGTGGGCGCGTCGGTCGGGTGCGTCGGCGTGGCGTCGGGCTGCTGCGACATGGCAGGAGTGTGCTGGTCCCGACCCGCACGCGCGCGTCGAGCACGCGCGTGCCGGCCTGCCTCAGACCTCGCGCACCGCCTCGCCCGCGATCTCGACCTTGACCCGCTTGCCGACGAGCCAGCCGCCCGCCTCGAGCGCGACGTTCCACGACAGGCCGAAGTCCTCGCGGTTGAAGTCGGTGGTCGCGGAGAACCCGAAGATGTCGCGGCCGTACGGGTCCGTGCGCGCCCCGCCGAAGTGCATGTCGAGCGTCACCTCGCGCGTGACCCCGCAGATGGTGAGGTCGCCGACCACGGTGAACCGGCCGCCGACGCCCACGGTCCGCTCGACGATCTCGGTGGCGACGCGCGAGCGCTCCGGCAGGTGGTTGCGCAGGCGTGCCCACTGCGCGATGGCGTCGTCGGCGACGCGCCGCTCGACGCGGCGGCTGCGGAACTCGATGGTCGGCCAGCGGTCGACGTCGAGGAAGTCCGAGCTGCGCAGGTGCGTGTCGCGGTCGTCGTTCTGCGTCGTCAGCGTGCCCGTGCGGATCGTCGCGGTCACCTGCGAGTCCAGCGGGTCCTCGCCCACCCGGATCGTCGCCGCCGCGGCGGAGAACTCGCCGCGCACCTGGCTGACCATCATGTGGTGCGCGGTGAAGCCCACCCGCTTGTGGGCGGAGTCGAGCACGTACGTGCCCGCCGCGGGGATGGTCATCCCCTTCCACCGCCGTGTCGTCTCCTGCGTGCCGTCCGTCATGCGTGTCGTCCCCGCTCTCGTCGCCTCGTGCCGCCGGCCGGCGGTCCGGGCCCTTGCCCCTGCGGGCACGCCGCGGCGGACGGTGCGGGTGTGCGGGGGCCGTGCGAACGACGGACGCCCGACGAGTGCCGGTACGTCCGTGTCGAGGGCCTATGGTCCGCCACACGGGCGGATTGCGCCACATCGCCCGAAAGGCGGACAAAGCACACGCGCGGCGAGCGGGCGCGCGGACGGCCCCGGACCGCGGGGTCCGGGGCCGTCGGTCGTGCGGGCTGGTCGCCTGGTGCGTCAGAGCGTCCAGCGCTGGTTGGCGGCGCCGGAGCAGTCCCACAGGTGCACGCGCTGGCCGTCGTGCACGGGCGTGCCGCCGGCGGCGTCGAGGCAGCGGCCGGCCTGGGGGTTGCGCAGGGTGCGGCTGGCGGCGTCGTACGTCCAGCGCTGCGCGGCCGTGCCGTTGCACGTCCACAGCTGGACGACCGTGCCGTTGGCCGTGCCGCCGCCGCTCACGTCGAGGCACTTGCCGAGGGCGCGGATGGTCCCGTCGGAGCCGCGGGTCCAGGACTGGGCGGCGTTGCCGTTGCAGCCCACGACCTGGATCGGGTTGCCGTCACGCGGGTCGGCCCACGGGACGTCGAGGCACAGGCGGTCGTCGACGCGGATCGTGCCCGTGCCGGTGGGCAGCGCGCCGCCGGTCCCGCCGCCGTTGCCGCCGCCACCGTTCGCGCCGTTGTCGTACACGCGGACGTAGTCGACCTTCATCTGCTGCGGCAGCTGGGTGGTGCCGTCCGGGTAGCCGGGCCACTGGCCGCCCACGGCGACGTTGAGGATGAGGAAGAACGGCTTGTCGAAGACCCACTGCCGGCCGCCCAGGCTCGCGGGCGTCACGCGGTGGTAGACCTGTCCGTTCACCGACCAGACGATCTCGCCGGGCCGCCAGTCGATCGCGAAGGTGTGGAACGTGTCGGCGAACGACCAGTTCTGCGGGTGCTGGTACGTGCCGAGCAGGCCCGCGCCGCCGGAGTAGCCAGGGCCGTGGATGGTGCCGTGGACGAGGTTCGGCTCGCGGCCGATGTTCTCCATGATGTCGATCTCGCCGCTGTTCGGCCACGCGTTCTGCGGGAAGTCCGCGCCGAGCATCCAGAACGCCGGCCAGATGCCCTGGCCGCGCGGGATCTGGATGCGTGCCTCGACCCGGCCGTAGCGGATCTCGGCCTTGTCGTTGGTCTGCAGGCGGGCGGACGTGTAGCGGCCGTCGGCCTCGCGGCGGGCCGTGATGACGAGGTTGCCCGCGCCGTCGAGCGCCGAGTTGGCGCGGGAGGAGGTGTACTCCTGCAGCTCGGCGTTGCCCCAGCCGCCGGCGCCCAGGTCGTAGTTCCACACCCGGCTGTCGGGCGCCGCGCCGGCGGGGCCGTCGAACTCCTGCTGCCAGACGATGTCGCCCGGTGCGGCGGCGGCGGGCGTGGCCGCCGCGACGGCCGCGACGGCGCCCACGCCGGCGACGAGCGCGGCGGTGACGGCGGCGGTCAGCCGGTGGACGGGGCGGCGTGGCCGCCGGGTGCTGCGGGGTGCCCTCGTGACGGGGGCGGGGTGGACGGGTGCAGCGCGCACGGGATCCTCCTTGGCGGTCCGGGGGACCGACGGGTGAATCCGCCCTGTGCCGCCTCGGCCGCCTGGGGTCGCGGCCCGACGCGAGCGGGTCCGGGTCGGCGTCGACCCGGCGGCCCGACCGTAAACCGTGACGTGGTCCGCAGCAAGCCGCGACCGACGCGATCCGGGCACCGGGCGGCTCGGACCGCCGCACGCGGCGCAGGACGGGCGGCGTCCGGCGTGGCAGCGGTGGCGATGTCGGTGGTCGGGGGGAGGCTGTGGCCATGGTCGTCGTCTCGTGCTCCTGCGGTGAGGTCTCCTACCCCTCGCACAACCCCGTCCGTGCGCTGCCCGTGGCGCAGCGCGTCCGGCTCGCCGGCGCCGCCGGCGAGCGCGGCACCGTCGTCGTCGACATCGACCCCGACTGGCACCCCGGCGGCGCGAGCCTGCACGTCGCGTGCGTGTGGCTGGTCGCCGAGGTGACGCTCGAGGCGCTCGTCGCGGGCCTCGACCCGGCCGACGCGGCGCTCGTGCGCGCGGCGTGGGTGCTGCCGCGCGAGGACGCGCTCGAGGTCGCCGCACCCGAGCGGGCCGTGCGGCACGCCATCGGCGCCTGACACCGCGACCGACGCGGCGGGTGGCGGCGGGTCGCGGCGATGACGTGGCAGGCGGTGGGCTGGCTCACCACGCTCGGGTACGCCGTGCTGGCCGCGGTCCCGCTGGTGGTGGCGGCGCGCCGGCGGCCGCGCGGCACCGCGACGCGGTCGCGCCCCGCCGCGGCGTGGGTGTCCCCGCTGCTCGCGTCGCTGGCCGTCGCGGCGTGCTGGGCCTCGCTGGCTGCGTCGCACTCGTCGCCCGAGGGGCACACGTGCCTGGACCAGCCGCTGACGGGGGTCACCGTCGACTCCTTGGACGGCCCCGACCCCTCGTGCCTGCGGGTCAACCGGACGGTCGCCGCCGGCACCGCGGCAGCGGCCGTCGCCCTGTCCGCGGGCGGCACCGCGCTCGCGGCGCGGCGGGCACGCGCGGCGGCCGACCCAGCGGACGCGGCCGGCGCTGAGCCGCGGCGGACGCCGAGGTGAGTCCGTGACGATCGACCTGAAGAAGCAGATCCCCGCCTACACCGCGCGCCGCGGCCGGTTCGACGTCGTGGACGTCCCCCCGTTCGACTTCCTCATGGTGGACGGGCACGGCGACCCGAACACCGCGCAGCGCTACACCGACGCGGTCACGTCTCTGTACCCGCTGGCCTACAAGCTGAAGTTCCTGCTGCGCGAGGAGCTCGGGCTCGACCACGTGGTCATGCCGCTGGAGGCGCTGTGGTGGTCGGACGACATGGCGTCGTTCACGACGGCGCGCGACAAGACCCGCTGGAGCTGGACGCTGATGATCGCCGTGCCGGACGCCGTGACGCCCGAGCACCTCGACGCGGCCCGCCGTGCCGCGGGGCGCGGCAGGCACGGACCGCTGCTCGACGAGGTCCGGCTCGAGCGCCTCGACGAGGGGCTGTGCGTGCAGACGCTGCACGTCGGGCCCTACGACGCCGAGGGCCCCGTGCTCGCCGAGATGCACGAGCGGGTCATCCCCGGTCAGGGCCTGCGCATGACCGGACGGCACCACGAGATCTACCTCGGCGACGCACGCCGCACCGCGCCGGAGCGGCTGCGGACCATCCTTCGCCAACCTGTCGATCGGCTGGGCGGGTAGGACGCAGGCGCGGTCGTCGTCCCGAGGCCGGTGGGACCTCCGTCCGGAGCGGTACCCGCCGGTGGTGCGTACCGTGCGAGGGAAGCCCTCGCGGCAGGTGCCGCCCGGGGGACCGCCGCCTGCCGAGGGGCCACGCCGATGACCACCGCCGCACCCGACGACACCCGGACCTCCACCCCACCCGCGCCGTGGTCGCTGCCGGCGGCGGACGTGCTGCGGGCGGTCGGCGGGTCGCCCGACGGCCTCACGGGCGCGCAGGCCGCGGACCGGCTCGCGCGCGACGGCCGCAACGAGCTCCCCGAGCCGCCCCGGCCCTCCGTGCTGCGGCGCCTGCTGAGCCAGTACGCCGACGTGCTCATCTACATCCTCGTCGCGGCCGCGGTGCTCAAGGCGCTGATCGGCGACTGGGTCGACCTGACGGTGATCGTCGTCGTCATCGTCGCGACCGGGCTGATCGGGTTCGTGCAGGAGGGGCGGGCCGTGTCGGCGCTCGCTGGCCTGCGGAAGATGCAGTCCCTGGACGCGCAGGTGCGGCGCGACGGCGGCTGGGGCGTGGTGGACGCCGCGACGCTCGTCGTCGGCGACGTGGTGCGGGTGCGCAGCGGCGACCGCGTGCCGGCCGACGTGCGCCTGCTGACGTCCTCCGGCCTGCAGGTCGACGAGTCCGCCCTGACCGGCGAGTCGGTGCCGGCCACGAAGGACGACGCCGTCGCGGACGCGGACGCGGGCGTCGGCGACCGGTCCTCGATGCTGTTCTCCGGCACGATCGTGACGGCCGGCAACGCCGAGGGCGTGGTCGTCGGGACGGGCGCCGGCACCGAGATCGGCCGCATCTCCACACTGGTGGCCGACCAGGACTCGACGGACACCCCGCTCGCGCGGCAGCTCGAGCGTCTCGGTACCCAGCTGGCCGTCCTCATCGGCGTGCTCGCCGTCGTCATGCTGCTCGTCGGGTACCTGGTGCACGGGCTCGAGGTCGAGGAGCTGATCTCCGCGGCGATCGGGTTCGCGGTCGCCGCCGTGCCCGAGGGCCTGCCCGCGCTGGTGACGATCACGCTCGCGCTCGGGGTGCAGCAGATGGCCCGGCAGCGCGCGATCACGCGCCGGATGGAGGCGGTGGAGACCCTCGGCTCCACCACGACGATCTGCTCGGACAAGACCGGCACGCTGACGCAGAACGAGATGACGGCGCGCACGGTCGTCACCGCCGCGGGCACGTACACGGTGGAGGGCACGGGCTACGACCCGGCCGGGCGCGTCGTCACCGCCGACGGCGCGACGGCCGACCTCGCCGCGCACCCCGACCTCGCCGCGTTCGTGCTCGCCGCCGGGCTCGGCAACGACGCGCACGTCGAGCGGGCCGAGGACGGCTGGCGCGTCGTCGGCCAGCCGACCGAGGGGGCCCTCGACGTGCTCGCCGCCAAGGCCGGGCTCGACCGGGGCACCGCCACGCGCGTCGGGGCGGTGCCGTTCGAGTCGACGCACAAGTTCGCCGCGACGCTCGACGACGTCCCCGCCGGTGGGCCGGGCGGGGCGGCCCGCGTCGTGCACGTGGTCGGCGCGCCGGACCGGCTGCTCGACCGCGCGGAGGCCGAGCGGGCCGCCGACGGCTCGCTCGTGCCGCTGGACCGGGACGCGTGGGAGGAGCGGGTCGACGCCCTGTCGGAGCGCGGCCTGCGCGTGCTCGCGGCCGCGGTACGCCCTGCCGACGGGCTCGACGCGATCACGCTGGACGACCTCGCCGGCGGTCTGACGTTCCTCGGCGTCGTGGGCATCGTCGACCCGCCGCGCCCGGAGGCCACCGCCGCGATCGCGGAGGCCCACGCCGCGGGCATCCGGGTCAAGATGATCACCGGCGACCACCGCGGCACCGCGACGGCCATCGCCCGCGAGCTGGGCATCGCGCCGGCCGAGGGCCGCGTCGCGGCGCTGACCGGCGCCGACCTGCAGCGCATGGACGACGACGCGCTGGCCGCGGTGGTCCGGGACGTCGACGTCTACGCCCGCACGTCACCCGAGCACAAGCTGCGGATCGTCCGCGCGCTGCAGGCGCACGGCGAGGTGGTCGCGATGACGGGGGACGGGGTCAACGACGCCCCCTCGATCACGCGTGCCGACGTCGGCGTCGCGATGGGCATCAAGGGCACGGAGGCGACGAAGGAGGCGGCAGACGTCGTCCTCGCGGACGACAACTTCGCGACCATCGAGCGCGCGGTCGAGGAGGGCCGGCGGATCTACGACAACATCCGCAAGGCCGTCGTGTTCCTCCTGCCGACCAACGGCGCGCAGTCCCTCGTCATCCTCGTCGCCGTGCTCGCGGGGTGGGCGCTGCCGCTCTCGCCCGTGCAGATCCTGTGGATCAACCTGGTCACCGCGCTCACGCTGTCCCTGACGCTCGCGGGCGAGCCCGCCGAGCCGGGCATCATGCGCCGCCCCCCGCGGGCACCGGGCGAGCAGGTGCTGTCGGGGCGGGCGACCGCGGTGGTGCTCGTCGCCTCGGTCGTCATCGGCGCGGCCACGCTGCTCGTCTACCTGCTGGAGCGCGAGCGCACCGGCGACTACGCCGTCGCGCAGACCGCCGCGGTCATGATGCTCGCGCTCGGCCAGCTCGCGTTCCTGCTCAACTGCCGGCTGCTCAACGGGTCGGCGCTCACGCGGCGGGTGCTCACGGGCAACCGCGGTCTGTGGCTCTCCGCCGGCCTGCTGATCGCGCTGCAGCTCGTGTTCACGTACGCCCCGTTCATGAACGCGTGGTTCGACTCCGCGCCGATCGGGCCGGCGAGCTGGGGGCTGACGGCCGGCGTCGCGGTGCTCGTGTTCCTCGTGATGGAGGCGGCGAAGGCGGTGGTGCGACGCGTGGGGGAGCGGCCGCCGGGCGAGCGGCCGGACGTGCACGGCTGAGCGACCGACCGGGGGACGGCCGCCGCTTATGGGCGTGCTCGTGCGCGGTACCGCTGCCACCATCGCCGCATGCCCTTCACCCGCCTCTCCGACCGCCTCGTCAGCTGGGCCTCGGTCCTCGACCCGGTGACGCGCGAGCAGGCCGAGCGCACCGCCGAGCTGCCGTTCGTCCACCCGCACGTCGCCCTCATGCCCG
>JAPSIR010000288.1 GCA_031178625.1 Cellulomonas sp. | reverse complement strand
CCCTCGTGCGGGCCGCCCTCGAGGACGAGCACGTCGGGCGCCTCGCCGCCGAGCACGACCGGCTCGGCCGCGAGCCGCCGGTGTGCCCGCACGTACGCGGGCGCGAGCAGCGCCACCGCGCCGAGCCACGCGAGCGGGTTGGCCCAGACCACGCCGGTGAACCCGAACGACGCGCCCAGCACGATCGCGGCACCGACGCGCATGACGAGCTCGATGACGCCCGTGACGGTCGGGACGCCCGTGTGCCCGAGCCCCTGCAGGGCGCCGCGCAGCACGAACAGCACGCCGAGGATCGCGTACAGGGCGCCGTTGACGAGCAGGAAGTGCGCGGCCATCGCGACGACGCGCTCCTCGCCGGGGCCGACGAACAGCGCGACGATCGCCGACCCGCCCGCGACGAGCACGGCACCGAGCACGACCGACCCCACGATCGACATCCACACGCCCTGCACCACGCCGGCGCGGATCCGGTCGGGGCGGCCGGCGCCGTGGTTCTGCGCGACGAACATCGACACCGCGAGGCCGAGCGACTGCAGCAGCGCGACGGCGAGGCCGTCGACGCGCGCGGCCGTCGTGTACGCGGCGACGGAGTCGGAGCCGAGCTCGTTGAGGCGCACCTGCACGGCGAGCGTGCCGATCGCGATGATCGACATCTGGAACCCCATCGGCACGCCGATGCGCAGGTGCCGCCACAGGTCCTCGCGCGTGACGCGCCAGTCCTCGCGACGGACGTGCAGCACGGGGACGCGCCGGCGCACGTACTCGAGGCACAGGGCGACGGAGACGCCCTGGCTGATGACGGTCGCGAGCGCGGCACCGCCGACGCCCATCCCCATCACCGGCACGAGCAGCAGCACGAGCGCGATGTTGAGCACGCAGCTGAGCGTGAGGAAGACGAGCGGGGTCCGGGAGTCGCCGATCGCGCGGATGATCGCCGACAGGTAGTTGAAGAACATGAGCGTGCTGCCGCCGAGGAAGCACACGACCGTGAACGTGGTCGCCTCGTCGAGGAGCGGCTCCGGGGTGCGCATGAGCCGCAGCGCGGGCTCGGCGACGAACGGCGCGCCGGCGGTCAGGACGAGGCTGCCGATCGCGCTCAGGATGGTCCCCGAGGTCACCGACCGGCGCACCGCCGCGGCGTCGCCGGCGCCGAACGCCTGTGCCGTCGGGATCGCGAAACCGCTGGTCATGCCCCACGTGAAACCGAGCAGCAGGAAGGTGAGCGCGCCCGTGGCGCCGACCGCCGCGAGGGCGTCGACGCCGAGGACGCGGCCCACGACCACGGCGTCGGCGACGTGGTAGAGCTGCTGGACGACGTTGCCGACCAGGAGCGGGACGGCGAACAGGAGGATGACGCGCCAGGGGCGGCCGGCGGTCAGGACCTTGGGCATGACGGGGGGCTCCGAGATCGGAGGGAACGGGTGGGGGCGCGCGGTCGGGGTGTTCTCGCCGGTCGCTGACGCCTCTCGATCGTATCGATACGACCCCGGTCGGTCTGTAGCCCTTTCCGGTAACGGACCGTGTACGTCTGGTCACACGGCCGGCTGTGGACGGCTCGGCGGAGCCGCCGCGAGCGCCGCGTCCCGGCCGAGAGCTGCCGTCAGAAGCCGGCGCCTCCGCTGCCGGCCGCACCCGTGCCCTGGGCGCTCTGCATGTTGTTCGCCGTGATCGGCGGGTTCGGCAGGTCGTCGCTGCCGTCGTGCGGCTCGTTCTGCGGTGCGGAGTCCCGGACGGGGTCGGGTGCGCCCGTCACCTCGTCCGTGGGGTCGGTGGGCGGGGTGGTGGTCGGGTCGGTCATCGTCGGCCTCCTGACGTGGTGTCCGTCCTGTCTACCAGCGGGTGCGCGGGGTCGCCCGAGGAGGTCGGGACGACGTCGCGCGCGCGGGCGTCCTCGGCGCGTGCGCCGGAGCGCACTCCTCAGCAGGGGCGGCCGGGTGCCGATCGTTCCGGCGTGACCCTCCGCAGCGACGACACGTCGACACCGCCGCTGCTCGTCCTGCCCGCGCCGCCGCATGAGCGGGCGGTCGTGCCCGCGCCGGCCGGGACGCACGACGACCCCGCGCCGGAGGCCGACGCCGGCACGTCCACCTGGGGCCTCGTGTGGCGGACGGTGTGCGGCATGGCGCTCGCCGCGGTCGTGGGATGGGTGGGGACGTTGCTGCTGCTCTCGGGCCCCGGGGGGCACCTGCACCTGCCCGGGTTCGGCCCGGTCGGCGTCGGGCCGGCGCCGCGACCCGCGGCGGAGGTCGCCGCGCTCGCCGACGACATGTTCCTTACCGCGGCGGGCCGGGACCTGCTCTACCGGTCGCGGCCGCAGCTGCTCGGAGCCGCGGAGTTCACCGGTGCCTGCCCCGGCGCCTCCATGTCCGACGCGGGCGGGTGGATGGGGATCGCCTGCTACCGCTCGGTGACGCGCGGCCCGTACGTCACCGCCTCGATCGTCGTCCACCGGCCCGCCGACCCGCGTCTGCACGGGCTCGTCGTCACCATGACGGCCCACGAGCTGCTGCACGGAGCGTGGCAGGCCCTCACCCCGGACGAGCGCGACGATGCCGGCGCGGTCCTCGAGCGCGTCGTCGCCGGCATCGACCCGGCCGACGACATCCACGCGCAGATCGCCGGCTCCGTCCGCACCGCGCCCGAGAGCCGGACCAGCGAGCTGTTCGCCTACGTCGGCACGCAGGTGTGGCAGCCCGGCGGCCTCGACCCGCGGCTCGAGGCGCTGTACGCGCGGACGATCCGGGACCGCGAGGCGCTGGTCGGCGTGCACGCCGCGCACCTGCAGGAGGTCGACCGGACGATCGCGGAGGCCTTCACGGCGCAGGACACGCTCTCCGCCCGGCGCACCGCCGCCGACGCGGAGCAGCAGCACCTCGACGCCGCCACCGAGGCGGTCGCCCGGTCGCGGACGCGCCTGGAGCAGGAGGACGGACGGCTCGCGACGATGCCGGCGCACGAGCGCGCGCGGTGGCGGCTCTCGTGGACCTGGCACGACGGGACGACCCTGCCGGCCGCCCCCGCCGAGCAGACGCTCGCGGAGGTGCGTGCGCGGCTGGACCGCGACGAGGCGGAGCTCGC
>JAPSIR010000079.1 GCA_031178625.1 Cellulomonas sp. | reverse complement strand
TGCTCGCCGAGGCGGGCGTCACGACGCCGGTCCAGGTCCGCCTGCTGTTCGACCCGAACAACACGCGTCGCTCGAACACGTTCGAGCTCATGAAGGCGTCGGCCGCCGAGGCCGGCTTCGACGTGGTGGCCTACACCGTGCAGACCGACTGGGGCACGGACCTGTCGAACGCGACGTCGTTCTACGACGCGGCCCTCTTCGGCTGGCAGTCGACCTCCACGGCCGTCACCGAGCCGGACGCGAACTTCCGCACCGGCGCGACGAACAACTACTACGGCTACTCGAACCCGGAGGTCGACGCGCTGTTCGACGAGCTCCAGGTCGAGACGGACCCGGCCGAGCAGGAGCGCATCCTGGGCGAGGTCGAGAAGCACCTGGTGGACGACGCCTTCGGCGTGACGATCTACCAGCACCCGGGTATCACCGCGTACAACCCGGAGAAGATCGGCAACGTCCAGAAGCTGGGCATCGCGCCGACCATCTTCTACGGCTTCTGGGAGTGGACCGCGGGCGACGCGGCCACCGAGGGCGCGACCGAGTGACCCCACGGGCCCCCGGCGCGGTGACCCCGCGCCGGGGGCCCGGACCGTGCTCGACGACGGAGGGCGCCGAGGCTCCGACCGCGGCGCCCTCCGTCGTGCGCGTACGCTGCCCCTCCGTGACACCCACGATCACCTCAAGCGGAAGCCACCGGGTTACGATCCCCGGCGTCCGGCTTCCCGTCCCTGCGAGGTAGCCCCCCGTGCTCAACTTCCTCCTGCGCCGCCTCGCGGCCGGACTCGTCACGCTCTTCGTGGCGCTGTTCCTCATGTACCTGCTCGTCGAGGCGTCCATCGACCCCCTGGCCGACCTGATCGAGAGCACCGCGCCCAACAAGGCGGAGCTCATCGCCCAGCGGACCGAGCAGCTGAACCTCGACGTCAACCCGGTCATCCGGTTCTTCTGGTGGCTCGGCGCCCTCTTCACGGGCGACCTGGGCGTCGCCTGGAAGTCCGGCCAGGCCGTGAGCGCCCAGCTGACCAACGCGATCGGCTCGACCATCGAGCTTGTGTCCGCCGCGACGGTGCTGTCGCTGCTGGTCGGCGTGGCGGTCGGCATCGTGTCGGCGCTGCGCCAGTACAGCGCGTTCGACTACGTCATCATCTTCTTCTCCTTCCTGCTGTACTCGCTGCCGTCCTTCTGGGTCGCGGTGCTGCTCAAGCAGTGGGGCGCCATCGGCTTCAACGACTTCCTGCGCGACCCGCTGATCGCCTGGCCGGTGATCATCGGCCTGTCCCTGGTCGTCGGGCTGCTGTGGTCGCTCGCGATCGGCGGCACGGCCACGCGCCGGGTCCAGGTGTTCGCGATCGCGGCGGCCGCCAACCTCGCGCTGCTCGCCTACGTGCAGCTCACCGGCTGGTGGGAGCGTCCCCAGATCGGCCCCGTGCTGCTCGCCCTGCTCGGCGCCGGCACGGCGTTCGCGGTCGCCGGCGTGTTCGCCGGCCTGCACAACCGTCGCGCGCTGTACACCGGCATGACGGTCGTGGCGATCGGCGTCGTCGCGTACTTCCCGATGCAGGTCCTGTTCGACCAGGTCACCGAGTCGCACTGGCTGACGGCGGGCCTCGCGCTCGTCACCGTCGCCGTCGGCTACGGCGTCGGCCGCCTGTTCGGCGGGCCGGACTGGCGGCTGTCGGCGCGCACCGGCGCGGCGGTGGCCCTCGTCATGGGCACGCTGATCTTCGTCGACCAGGTCATGCAGGTCTGGGGCCCGTACTTCGACGCGCTCGGCGGCCGGCCGATCCCGACCTTCGGCGACCGGACCCCGAACCTGGGCGGCAACTACTGGGTCCAGGTGCTGGACTCCTACACGCACCTGATCCTGCCCACGGCGACGCTGGTGCTCATCGCGTTCGCGTCCTACACGCGCTACGCCCGCTCGAGCATGCTCGAGGTGATGAACCAGGACTACGTCCGTACCGCGCGCGCCAAGGGCCTGCCGGAGCGGCTCGTCATCGTGCGGCACGGCTTCCGCAACGCGCTCATCCCGCTCGCGACGATCGTCCCGATCGACGTCATCACACTCATCGGCGGGGCCGTCATCACCGAGAACGTCTTCGGGCGCCCGGGCATGGGCCAGCTCTTCGTGCGTTCGCTCGAGCAGGCGGAGATCGAGCCGGTGATGGCCTACCTGCTCGTCGTCGCGGCCCTCGCCATCATCGCCAACATCGTCGCGGACCTCGTGTACGCGGCGATCGACCCCCGGATCCGGTTGGACGCATGAGCACCCCCACGACACCGCAGCCCTCGGGCCAGCCCGAGGAGCGCCTCGAGAACGCGATCGAGCTCCAGGACGTCGCCGGCCTCTCGCAGGGCCAGATCGTGCGCCGCCGGTTCTTCCGCCACAAGGGCGCGATGGTCGGCCTGGCCGTGCTCGCGCTCACCGCGCTGCTCGCCCTCACGTCCGTGGGCGTCGGGCCGGTCCCGGGGTGGTGGCAGTGGACGCCGGGTCAGACCGGCGCCGTCGTCAACCCCGGCGGGTCACCCACGCTGTCGATGCCCACGTGGCTCGGCGGCGAGGGCTTCGCGATCGGCGACCACCCGTTCGGCCAGGACGAGATCGGGCGCGACATCTTCGCGCGCGTCATGGCGGGCGTGCAGACGTCCCTCATGGTCATGGTCATCATCGGCGGCGTCGCCGCCATCATCGGCGTGGCGGTCGGCGCGACGGCCGGGTTCTTCCGCGGCCGCACGGACACGCTGCTCATGCGCGCCACGGACCTCGTGATCACGGTCCCGACGATCGTCATCGGCGCGGTGGTCGGCAAGATGGCCGGCACCGTGTCCGGCGTCGTGTTCGCCCTCGCGCTCGGGCTGATCCTCTGGACGACGCTCGCGCGGCTCGTGCGCGGCGAGTTCCTGTCGCTGCGCGAGCGGGAGTTCGTCGACGCCGCCCGCGTGGCCGGCGCCGGCAACATGCGGATCATCTTCAAGCACATCCTGCCGAACGCGATCGGCACGCTCATCGTGGCGGTCACGCTGCTCATGAGCTCGGCGATCCTGCTCGAGACGGCCCTGTCGTACCTCGGGTTCGGCATCGTGCCGCCCGAGATCTCGCTGGGACAGCTGATCAACGAGTACCAGCAGGCGTTCTCGACGCGGCCGTGGCTGTTCTGGTGGCCGGGCCTGTTCATCGTCATCATCGCGCTGACGATCAACTTCATCGGCGACGGCCTGCGCGACGCGTTCGACCCGCGGCAGAAGCGCATCCCGTCCGAGCGCAAGATGGCGAAGGCCGCGGCCGCGGACGACGCGGCCGCGCGTGCCCGCGTGCCCTCGGTCCGTCCGGACGCCGGCGTCGGCGGCGGCGCGTGACGTCCCGGCGCTCAGGCGGTGACGAGCACCGCCACGGCGGCGGCGGCCAGCAGGGCCGCCGCGCCGACGCCGGCGACGTGGACCTGCCGGGTGGGTCGCAGTCCGTGCTCGACGCGCGCGCGCTCGGCGCCGTCGAGGTGGCCGGCGCGCACGAGCGCGTCGTGCCGGGCCTCGACGGCGGCGCCCACCGCCTCGGCCGTAGCGGCGTACGAGCGCACGGGACGGTCGCCCGCCGGGACGGTGCCGGCCGGCCGGTCGCCGTCGGCCCGGCGCCGGCGGACCGCCCGGGCGGTGGCGCTCGAGCGAGGTGCGGCGAACACCTGCACGTCGCCCTCGGTGGTGTGCACCACGAGGGACCAGCCCCGCGTCACCCCGCGGTAGGTGGGCCACGGCACGCGCACGGTGCTCAGCACGTTGCGCACCACGAGCTCGCCGTCCGCGACCTCGACCCCCGGGTGCCAGAGCAGCGCCCAGACGACGAGCACGACCAGCGCCACGACCGGCAGCACGCGCAGCGCCTCTCCGGCGCCGTCCTGCGCGGCGACGGCGCCGAGCGCGACGGCGCCCGCCGCGGCCGCCGCGACGGTCAGGCCTCGTCCGTACCCCGATGTGAACTCCTGCGTGGCACCCACGTGGCCATGCTCGCAGACCCGCGCACCGCGGCCGCCCCGACCGGGCGGACCCTCGGTGAGCAGGAAGGACGCTGAACGGTGGCCCTCGAGACGCCTCCCGCACCGACCACGACGCCCGTGCTGTCGGTGCGTGACCTGAACGTCGAGTTCTACGTCGACGGACGCTGGCACCCCGCCGCCGTCGACGTCAGCTACGACGTCCGTCCGGGCGAGGTGCTCGCCATCGTCGGCGAGTCCGGCTCGGGCAAGACGCAGTCGTCGATGGCGCTGCTCGGCCTGCTGCCGGCGAACGGCCGTGCCCGCGGCTCGGCGCGCATGGGCGACCGCGAGCTCGTCGGCATGCCCGCGGGCAGGCTGCGGCGCGTGCGCGGGCGGGAGATCTCGATGATCTTCCAGGAGCCGATGACGGCGCTGAACCCGGTGTTCACCATCGGCTTCCAGATCATCGAGACGCTGCGCGCGCACTTCGAGATCGGCCCGGCCGAGGCGCGCGAGCGGGCCGTCGAGCTGCTGCGCCTCGTCGACATCCCGAACCCCGAGAAGCGCGTCGACTCCTACCCGCACCAGCTGTCGGGCGGGCAGCGCCAGCGCGCGATGATCGCGCAGGCCCTCGCGTGCGACCCGAAGCTGCTGCTCGCGGACGAGCCGACGACCGCGCTGGACGTCACCGTGCAGGCCGAGATCCTCAAGCTCATGCGCGACCTGCGCGAGCGCATCGACGCGGGCATCGTGCTCATCACGCACGACATGGGCGTCGTCGCCGACATGGCGGACAACATCATCGTCATGAAGGACGGGCGGGTCGTCGACCAGGGCCCGGCCCTGGACGTCTTCCGCAACCCGCAGCACGAGTACACCCAGCGCCTGCTCGACGCGGTGCCGCACCTCGGCCGCGGCGTCGGCGCGGCGGCGCCCGCGCGCGCCACGGTCACCGAGCCGGCCCCGGCCGGGACCGCGGCGCCCGCCGCCACGGCCGCCGACGAGCGCGAGCTCGTGCTCGACGCGCAGGACATGGTGATCGAGTACCCCGGCCGTCGCCGCACGCCGGCGTTCCGCGCCGTCGACGGCGTCTCGCTGCAGATCCGCCAGGGCGAGGTCGTCGGCCTCGTCGGCGAGTCGGGCTCGGGCAAGACGACCATCGGGCGCGCGGCCGTCGGGCTGCTGCCCGTCACGGGCGGCCACCTGCGTATCGTCGGGCACGACATGGTCGGCGCGTCGATGAAGGACCTGAAGCCGCTGCGCACCAAGGTCGGCATCGTCTTCCAGGACCCGGGCTCGTCGCTCAACCCGCGCCTGCCCATCGGCGAGTCGATCGCCGAGCCGCTGCTCCTGCACCGGGGCATCAAGGGCCAGGGCCTGCAGCGCGAGATCGAGCGCCTGCTCGACCAGGTGCGCCTGCCGCGCGCCATGCGCAACCGGTACCCGCACGAGCTGTCCGGCGGGCAGCGCCAGCGCGTCGGCATCGCCCGCTCGCTCGCCCTCGAGCCCCGCCTGCTCGTCGCGGACGAGCCGACGTCCGCGCTCGACGTGTCGGTGCAGGCCGCGGTGCTCGACCTGTTCCAGGAGCTGCAGCGGGAGCACGGCTTCGCGTGCCTGTTCATCAGCCACGACCTCGCCGTCGTCGAGATCCTGTCGGACCGCGTCGCGGTGATGCGCAACGGCAAGCTCGTCGAGGTCGGGCCGACGGCCCAGGTCGTCACCGCCCCGCAGGACCCGTACACGCAGCGGCTCATCGCGGCCGTGCCGGTGCCGGACCCGGAGGCGCAGCGCGAGCGTCGCATGGCGCGCGACGCGCTCCTCGAGGCGCAGCGCGCCGAGCTGCTCGCCGAGGAGGCGCGGCACGCCGAGGACGCCGGCCGTGCCGACGCGCTCGGCATCGACGAGATCGACAACGAGCGGACGCAGCGCCCCGGCATCTGAGCCGCGGCACGCAGCCGCCACGCACGCACGACGCCCGGTCCCCTCGCGGGGCCGGGCGTCGGGGCGTCCCCGGCCGGCACGCCTGCGCGGTGCCGCCCGCGGGCACGGCACACCGACTCGTGCCGGTCCGCTACGGTCCGACGGGATCCGTCCGATCTGCCACTTCAGTCCCGACCCGTCCGCGCCGATAGGGGGACGACGGCTGCGGACGGGTGACGGCCGGACGGGTGGACGCGCGCGGGCGCGGGAGCGGAGGAGCGGTGCGGATGGACGGGAGCGGTCACGTCGGGGGACGGGCACGGGCGCGGGTCGCCGCGGCGGCGGTCGGAGCGGTGCTCGTCGCGCTCACGACGGCCTGCACGGCCGACCCCGTCGACACGGCGCGCGCCGGCACCGTCGTGGTCGCGGCCGACCTGCCCTTCGCGTCCCTCAACGCCGGCACCGTCGACGGGCGCGCGCCCGGGAGCGTGCTCGTGCGCGGGCTCGTGCAGTCCGGGTTCGTCGCGCTCGAGCCCAACGGCTCGGTGACCACCGACGCGTCCTTCGGCACGGTGGAGAAGGTGGGCGACGCCCCCCTCACCGTCCGCTACACGATCGCGTCGACGGCCCGCTGGTCCGACGGCGTCCCCGTCACGCCCGCGGACCTGCTGCTCGAGTGGGCCGCGCGCAGCGGCCAGCTCGACGAGGTGGTGCCCGAGCTCGCCGCCGACGGGCGCCCCGCCGACCCGGCCGCCCTCGACGAGGTCGTCGCGTTCGCCGCGACGTCTCCCGTCCTCGCGCACGCGTCGGCGGTTCCGACCGTCGACGGCGCGAGCGTCACGGTCGTCTACGACCGGCCCGTCGCGGACTGGCAGCTCGCGCTCGACGTGAACCTGCCGGCGCACGTCGTCGGCCGGCTCGCGCTCGACCCGTCGGCCCCCGCGCTGCCCGCGCCGGCGCCGACGGCGTCCGGCACCGCGGAGCCGACCGGTGGGACGGAGCCGACCGGCACGGTGACGCCCACGACGGAGCCCACGAGCACGACGGAGCCCACCGGCACGGCGACGTCCACGAGCACGACGGAGCCCCCGAGCACGACGGGGCCGACGAGCACGCCCACGCCCACGGTGGCCCTCTCGGCGGACGCCGCCGCGGACGCGACCCGGTGGGCCGACGCGGTCGTCGCGGCGGTGCAGCGGCAGGACCGCGCGGTGCTCGTGCCGGTCTCGCGCGTGTGGAGGGCCGCGGGCCGCTCGGCCGACGTCACGGCGGACCCCACCCTCACCACCACGACCGGGCCGTACGTCCTCGACGGCGTGGGACCGGACGGCGTGCAGGTCGTGCCGAACGCGGCGTACGCAGGCGACCGCCCGGCGCGGTGGGACCGCGTGCGGGTCCGGACCGACCTCGACCCCCTGGCACAGGTGGACGCGGTGGCGGCGGGGGAGGTCGACGTCGCCGCCCCGCTGAGCACGGCGGACGTGCTCGCGGCCGCCCGCGACGCGGACGGGGTGACGGCCCGCACGGGCGGTGACGCGGTGCTGCAGCTCGTGCTCCAGGAGCGTGGCGGCGGTCCCTTCGACCCGGCGAGCCACGCGGACGCGCCGGACCCGGCCGCCGCGGCGGCCGCGCTGCGCGCGGCGCTGGTGGGTGCGGTGCCGCGCGAGGACGTGGTGGCCGAGGCCGTGGCCCCCCTGCGGGACGACGCGGAACCGTCGGACGTCGTGGCCGCCCAGGTCGGGCCGGACGCACCCGCGGCGGCGGTGGCGGCGGCCCTGCCCGCGGCGCCGGACCGCGCGCCCGACGACGCCCCGGTGACCGTCCGGGTGCTCGCGTCGGCCGACGACCCGGTCCGTGCGCGGGCCGTCGACCTGCTGACGGCGGCCGCCGCCGACGCCGGGCTCGAGGTCGTGCCGGCGGAGGTCGACGACCCGGTGCACGCGGTGCGCACCGAGGCCGGCGCCTGGGATGCCGCCCTTCTCCCGGTGGTGCAGGGCGACCTGCCCGTCGCGTCGTGGGTCGCGCGCTGGCGGGGCGACGGGCCCGCGAACGTCACCGGCCACGCGGACCCCGCGCTCGACGCGGTGCTCGACACGCTCGCCGGCACGGTCGACCCGGCCGCCCTCCCCGCGCTGCTGACGCAGACGTCGGGAGACCTGGTCGCCGCCGGTGCGGTCCTCCCGCTCGTGCGCACCCCTGCGCTGACGCTGACCGCCGACCGGGACGCCGAGGCCGACCCCGGCCTGCCGGTGGTCACCGGCGTCGACGTGCTGGCGCCGGCGCGCGCCGACCTCACCTCGTGGTGGGACTGGGCGCGCGAGGACGGCTGACCGCGGGCACGCGGCGGTGGGTGGGTCGGCGTGTCCGCCGCCGCCCTGCGGGCGGGAGACAGGCGTCACCGTGGGCGGGCTGGGGTGCTCCGGTAAGATGGGCGCGCGCCGCCGTCGGCGCATCCCCCTCTTCCTCGGTGAGATGAGTCCCCGCATGCCCGCACCCGACCAGGCCGCCGCCGTGCGTCACGACCTGCGCAACGTCGCGATCGTCGCGCACGTCGACCACGGCAAGACCACCCTCGTCGACGCGATGCTCCACCAGTCGGGCGCGTTCGGCGCGCACGACCACGTCGACGAGCGCGCGATGGACTCGGGCGACCTCGAGCGCGAGAAGGGCATCACCATCCTCGCGAAGAACACCGCCGTCCGGTACGCCGGCCCGGCGGCGGCCGCGGCGGGCCAGCCCGACGGCGTGACGATCAACGTCATCGACACGCCCGGCCACGCCGACTTCGGCGGCGAGGTCGAGCGCGGGCTGTCGATGGTGGACGGCGTCGTCCTCCTCGTCGACGCGTCGGAGGGGCCGCTCCCGCAGACGCGGTTCGTGCTGCGCAAGGCGCTCGCCGCGAAGCTGCCGGTCATCCTCGTCGTCAACAAGGTCGACCGCCCCGACGCGCGCATCGACGAGGTCGTGCACGAGGCGACCGACCTGCTGCTGGGCCTCGCGTCCGACCTCCACGAGGAGGTCCCGGACCTCGACCTCGACGCGATCCTCGACGTGCCGGTGGTCTACGCGGCCGCGAAGGTCGGCAAGGCGTCGATCGAGCAGCCCGCCGACGGCGGCCTGCCCGACAGCCCGGACCTCGAGCCGCTGTTCGCGACGATCCTCGAGAAGATCCCGGCGCCGTCGTACGACCCGTCCGCGCCCCTGCAGGCGCACGTGACCAACCTCGACGCGTCGCCGTTCCTCGGCCGTCTCGCGCTCCTGCGCATCCACAACGGCACGCTCCGCAAGGGCCAGACCGTGGCGTGGGCGCGGCACGACGGCACGCTGCAGAACGTGCGCATCACCGAGCTGCTGGAGACGAAGGCCCTCGAGCGCGTCCCCACCGACGCGGCGGGCCCCGGCGACATCGTCGCCGTCGCCGGTATCGAGGACATCACGATCGGCGAGACGCTGACGGACCCGGACGACCCGCGGCCGCTGCCGCTCATCACGGTCGACGACCCCGCGATCTCCATGACGATCGGGATCAACACGAGCCCGCTCGCCGGCAAGGGCGGCAAGGGCCACAAGGTCACGGCGCGCCAGGTCAAGGACCGCCTCGACCGCGAGCTCATCGGCAACGTGTCGCTGCGCGTGCTGCCCACCGAGCGTCCCGACGCGTGGGAGGTGCAGGGCCGCGGCGAGCTGGCCCTCGCGATCCTCGTCGAGCAGATGCGCCGCGAGGGCTTCGAGCTCACCGTCGGCAAGCCGCAGGTCGTCACCAAGAAGGTCGACGGCCAGGTGCTCGAGCCCACGGAGCGCATGACCATCGACGTCCCCGAGGAGTACCTCGGTGCCGTGACGCAGCTGCTCGCGCAGCGCAAGGGCCGCATGGAGACGATGAGCAACCACGGCACCGGCTGGGTGCGCATGGAGTTCGTCGTCCCGGCGCGCGGCCTCATCGGCTTCCGCACGCGCTTCCTGACGGACACGCGGGGCACGGGCATCGCCTCGTCCATCGCCGAGGGCTTCGAGCCGTGGGCGGGCCCCATCGAGACGCGCCTCAACGGCTCGCTCGTCGCCGACCGTGCGGGCGTCGCGACGCCGTTCGCCATGCTCAACCTCCAGGAGCGCGGCACGTTCTTCGTCGACCCGACCTCCGAGGTGTACGAGGGCATGGTCGTCGGCGAGAACGCGCGCAACGAGGACATGGACGTCAACATCACCAAGGAGAAGAAGCTCAACAACATCCGCTCCTCCACGGCGGAGTCGTTCGAGAACCTGGTGCCGCCGCGCAAGCTCACGCTCGAGGAGTCCCTCGAGTTCGCGCGCGAGGACGAGTGCGTCGAGGTCACCCCCGAGGTCGTCCGGATCCGCAAGGTCGTGCTCGACCAGACCGAGCGGGCCCGGCAGACCGCGCGCAACAAGCGCGCGTGACGACCCCGCCCACCGGCGGCCTGCTCGCCGTCCACGCGCACCCCGACGACGAGTCGCTCGCGACCGGCGCGCTGCTCGCGACGTGGGCGGCGGCCGGTCGCCCCGTCACCGTCGTCACCGCGACGCGCGGGGAGCGGGGCGAGGTCATCGGCCACCGGTGGGCGCACCTCGAGGGCGACGGGCCGGCGCTCGCCGAGCACCGCGTCGGTGAGCTCGCCGGCGCCCTCGCCGCGCTCGGGGTGGCCGACCACGGGTTCCTCGACGAGGTCGCCGGCCACGGCACCCGGTACGAGGACTCCGGCATGGCGTGGGTCGGCGCGACGCGCGCCGGGGCGCTCGAGGACGTCCCGCCGGCCGCGTTCGTCGTCGCGTCCCTCGAGGACGCCGCCGACGCGCTCGCGCGCGTGCTGCGCAGCCGGCGGCCCGACGTCGTCGTCACGTACGAGCCCGGCGGCGGGTACGGGCACCCGGACCACGTGCGCGCGCACGAGGTGACGCGGCTCGCGCTCGAGCTGGCGGCGCGCGAGGCCGACGACGTCGGGCCGGCGCACGCCGTGCCGGTCGCGCTGTGGGCGGCGCAGGGCCGCACCGCGCTGCGGCGGGCGCACGTGGCGCTCGCCGGGGACGCCGTGCTCGCCGCGCTGGGCCCCACCGTCGAGACGCTCGAGCTGCCCGACCCGGCCGCCGAGCCTGCCTCGGTCGCGGTGCTCGACGACGAGCTCGACGTCGTCGTCGACGTGGCGCCCGTGCGTGACCGCGTGCTGGCGGCGCTGCGCGCGCACGCGACCCAGGTGCAGGCCGTCCGCGCCGTCGAGGGCGATCCCGCGCTGCTCGCGTGCTACGCGCTGAGCAACCGGGTCCTGGCGCCCGTCCTGCCCGTCGAGGCCTACCGGTACGCGCCCGGCAGCCTGCGGGCGGAGCAGGCCGGGATCGCCTGGCCGGCCGGCGTGCGCCCGGTAGCCTGACGCCCGTGCAGCCGCTCTCCACCGCGCTCCTCGGCCGCGGTGCCGTCACGTTCCTGCTCGGCGTGGTCGTCGGCGTGCTCGGCACGCTGATGCACCGGGCCGTGCGTCCGTGGGGCCTGGCGCTGTGCGTCCTGCTCGTGCTCGTCGCGGTGCTCACCGCCCGCGCGTGGGGCGGCTGGGTCACCTACGTGGGCGCCGTCGGCGGGCTGTTCCTGGCCGTGACGCTGCTCGCCGGCGAGGGGCCGGGCGGCGACGTGCTCGTGCCGGGCACCGACCTGTGGGGCATCGGCTGGCTCGGCGGTGCCGCGGTGGCCGTGGTCGCCGTCGCGCTCCTCCCGCGCCGCTGGGTGACCGAGGCCCCCGCGGGGCCGGACGGCGTGGACACCCCGGCCGGCGGCACCGCGGGCGCCGGGTCGGGCCACCCGTTCCCGTGACGGTGCCGGGTACGGCGCCGGTCGACGAGGACGCGTTCCGCGCGGCGGTCGGCCGGCTGCCGGCCGGTGTCGCGGTGGTCACCGTCGTCCGCCGCGGCGTCGCGCACGCCACCACCGTCAACTCCGTCGCGTCGGTGTCGCTCGACCCGCCGCTGCTGCTGTTCTCCGTGCACGTCGACTCCCGCCTGCGCGACGTGCTCGACGAGGTGGACGGGTGGGCCGTGAGCGTCCTCGCCGACGACCAGGCCGACGTCGCGGACTGGCTCGCCTCGCCGGGCCGGCCGGCCGTCGGCCAGCTCGACCGGGTGCCGCACACCTCCGCACCGGTGTCCGGTGCGCCGTGGGTGGCCGGCGCCGCGGCGTGGTTCGACTGCCGGACGGCGGCCGTGCACCCGGCGGGTGACCACGACGTCGTCGTCGGCGACGTGCTCGCCGTCGCGCAGGGCGCCCCCGCGGTGGGTGGCCTGGTGCACCTGCGGGGGCGCGTGCGCGGCGTCCGCTGACGTCGCGGCACGACCGCCTCCGCCCGTGCGCCGGGGAGCGGGTGATCCTCGCGGTCGCCGCCGACGACCGGGCCCGGCGGGTGGTCGGGCCCCGTAGACTCGCCCGGGCGCGGTCTGCGCGCTGCAGGGAGCAGACGGGGGATCGATGACGCACGGGACCGAACGCGGCACGACGGCCGACGGGGCGACGGACGACCGGGACGAGCCCGGCACGCGCACCGGTGCGCCCGAGGGCGCACGCGGGGCCGAGCCGACGGGCGTGCCCGCGCAGCGGGTGCCGACCCCGACGGACGGGCCGGCGACGGCCGGCGCGGCCCCGCGGACGGACGCCGAGGCCCCCTCGGCGCCGCGCGCGACCGCACCGGGCGCGCGTCCCGCAACGGAGGGCCCCCGGCCCGCAGCCGCTCCCGCACGGTCCGCGTGGCCGTCGTGGGAGGACGTCGCGGTCACGGCGCCGCCCGCGCCGCAGGGCGCCGGGCCCGCCGCCGACGGCGACGACGCCGGGCCCGC
>JAPSIR010000287.1 GCA_031178625.1 Cellulomonas sp. | reverse complement strand
GCCTGGCGCACCACGACCGCGGGCACGTGCTCGAGGCGCTGTGGTGGTGGCAGTTCAGCTACCTGTCCGACTGGGGCGAGCGCGCCGCGAGCACGCTGCGCGCGCTGCAGACGATCATCGCCCACGTGCGCCTGGACGTGGACGACGACGTCGCCGCCGAGGCGGAGTACGACGCCCTCCAGCCCTGAGGGTCAGGCGACGCGGGTGCCGCGGGGGAGGGTGCGCTGCGGGATGCGGAGGCGTCGGACGGCGACGACGAAGCCGACGACGCCCAGCAGCACGTTGGCGGCGAGGCCCCACGGCCAGACGGCGCCCGCGCGCTCCTGCTCGGGCCCGAACGGGCTCGACGCGGCGTCCTCGAGCCAGCACTCCTGCAGCACGTCGGCGGGCCCGCCGCGCAGGTACCGGACGCCTTCGCTGACCGTGCCGAGCGGGTCGAGCCGCCCCGCACCGACCGCCTCGGCGGCCCCGCGCGGGGACGTGCCGGCGGCGTCGGCGACGACGACGAACGGGTTGAGCGCGAGCAGCCACCAGATGCGGTCGGTGTGCGTCACCTCGCGCTCGTCGGTGTAGGTCTCGCAGGTCGCGTTCGTCGGGGCGCCGTTCTCGAGGTCCAGCCCGTCGAGGTTCGCCCACTGCTCCGGCGGGATGCCGTGCACGGTCACGGTCTCCGTCTGCGTGACCGTGGGGAACGCGATGCCGAAGAACACGGGCGTGAAGACGGTGAGCCCGGCGACCGTGAGGAACGTGAGCACGGTCGACCCGGCGGGCCGTGCCGCGACGGTCGACCAGCCGAGGCCGACGCCGCAGACGGCCACGAGCAGCAGCGCGACGACCAGCAGCACGCGCGGCAGCGCGGCGACCGGCACGTCGCCGAGCGCGAGCGCGACGAGCAGGAACGGGACGCTCGCGAGGAGGAACGCGAGCGCCGCGGACCACGCCGCGAGCAGCTTCCCGACGGCGATCTCGACCGGCGACAGCAGCGTGACCTGCAGCGTCGCCAACGTGCCGGCGCTGCGGTCGCCGTTGACGGCGGTCGACGTGAGCGTCGGCGTGACCAGCAGGCCGAGGCCCAGCACGAGCACGGTGACGATCGCGAACAGCAGCGGACCCCGCGACGGCGGGTCCGACTCGGTGCGGCTGATCGCCGCCAGCGCCCCGGACGACAGCAGCGTGATCGCGCCGACCACCACGACCCACACGACCAGGGCCGTCTTCCACCTCGACGAGCGCACCCGCTGCCGCAGCTCGAGCGCCGCGACCGTGCGCACGCCGTGCCAGGTCAGCGACCAGGTGCCGCCGCCCGGGCCGGCCGGCCGGGCCGTCGTCACGTCCTGCGCCTGCGTGCTCACGCCGGTCACCGCCGTTCCTCGTCGAGGGCCAGGTAGGCCTGCTCCAGCGCGCCGCCCGCGGGCGCGACCTGCACCACCGGCACGCCGGCCGTGACCGCGTCCCGCAGCAGTGCCGCGGCACCCGCGTCGCCGTCGACCTCGAGCAGCACGCCGCCGTCGTCGTCGGCCCGCCACGGCACGCCCGCGCCGTCGAGCCACGCGACGAGCACCGCGCGGTCCAGCGCGCGCACGCGCCACGTGCGGCGTGCGACGGCCGCGTCGTCGGCGACGTGCCCGGCCGCCGTCCGCCCGCGCGAGAGGAAGACGGCGTCGTCGGCCATCTCCTCGAGCTCCGACAGCACGTGGCTCGAGACGAGGACCGTGCGGCCCTCGTCGGCGAGGCGGCGCAGCAGCACGCGCAGGTCGACGCGCGAGCGCGGGTCGAGGCCGCTGGCCGGCTCGTCGAGCAGCAGCACCTGCGGGTCGTGCACGAGCGCGCGCGCCAGGCCGAGGCGCTGCTTCTGCCCGCGGGACAGGACGGCAGCCGGCCGGTCGGCGTACTCGGACAGGTGGACGGTCGCGATCAGCTCCTCGACGCGCGCCGCGACCGCGGGCCGCGGCACCCGGTAGGCGTCCGCGAACGTCGTCAGCACCTCGCGCGCCGTCAGGGAGTCCCAGGTGCCGAACGCGTCGGGCATCCACCCCGTGCGCGCGCGGGCGACGGCCGACTGCGTCACCGGGTCGGCGCCGGCGATGCGGACCTCGCCCGCGTCGGGCACGAGCAGCCCGGCGAGCACCAGCAGCAGCGTCGTCTTGCCGGACCCGTTGGGGCCGACGAGCGCGGTCACGGCGCCGGCGCGGGCGACGAGGTCGACGCCGTCGAGCGCCTGCACGGCGCCGAACGCGCGACGCAGGCCGCGCACCTCGATGCCGGGTGCCGGTGCGGCTGCGGTCGCCGCGGCGAGCGTGGCGGCCGCGCCGCCGGGCGGGACGTCGGGTACGGGGTCCTCGGGCATGCCGGAACGCTAGGGCCGGCCCGTGGGTCGGCGGGTCCACCCGTGGGCGGACACCGCCGACGGCACCGGCCGACCGTGGGCCGACCGGTGCCGTCGCCGTGGGGGAGAGGGCCGTGCCGTTCAGCAGCCCGTGCGCTGCGTCCCCGTGACGACGTCGTCGAACCACAGCGTGTCCGCGCCGTCGCCGTAGCTCTCCCAGCCGAGCTTCAGGTCGGTCAGGCGCGGCGCCCACGACCTCGCGTACCACTGGCGGTCGACGTCGTGCGTCGGGGTGCCGTCGGCGACCAGGCCGCGGACCTCGGTGCCGTCGAGCCACGTGGTCAGGCGGCCGGACGTCGCGTCGACGAGGGCCTCGACGCAGTGCCACTGCTGCGTGGGCAGCGGGCGGGACAGCGCGACGCCCGCCGGGCTCTGCTCGGGCAGCGTCGCGTCGTCGGACGACCGGTTCCACTGCAGCGCGCCGTTCTGGCCACCCATGCGCAGGTCCTTGCCGCCGTCGGCCGCGTCCCGCATCGCCAGGAACGTCACGTGGGACACCGGGAGCGCCGTGGTGTGGCGGACCCAGAAGCGGACGTACGTGACTGGGGGCGGCGTGGCGCCCGCGGGCAGCGACGCGCCCTGCGCCTGGACGAACACGTGGTTGCAGTAGCCGACCGCGCCGTCGACGCGCAGCGAGCGGGTGCCGCTGCGGGCGACGGAGGAGTCGATGCTCGCGCGGCCCGTGCCCGAGCAGTCGGGGTGCACGACCGTCCACGGGGC
>JAPSIR010000286.1 GCA_031178625.1 Cellulomonas sp. | reverse complement strand
CACATCCGGGAGATCATGGGCACCTCGATGGAGGCCCTGATCCACCACTTCAAGCTGGTGACGGAGGGCTTCCGCGTCCCGGCCGGCCAGGTGTTCCAGACGGTCGAGCACCCGCGCGGCGAGCTCGGCGTGCACCTGGTGTCCGACGGGGGCACGAAGCCGTACCGGGCGCACTTCCGGGACCCGTCGTTCAACAACCTGCAGGCCGTCTCGATGATGTGCGAGGGCGGGCAGGTGGCCGACGTCGTCGTCGCCGTCGCGTCCCTCGACCCGGTGCTGGGAGGGGTGGACCGCTGATGTCGGTGCAGCACGAGACGCCGGCGGCGGACCCCGCCGGCCGGGTGCCGGGGGAGCGCCACGCCACCGGCTACGACGTCGCGACGCGCGAGCGCCTCGCGGCGGACGCGGCCGAGATCATGGCGCGCTATCCGCAGGAGCGCTCCGCCCTGCTGCCGATGCTGCACCTGGTGCAGTCGGAGGACGGCTACGTCAGCCCGCGGGGCATCGCGTTCTGCGCGGCGCAGCTGGGTCTGACGACGGCCGAGGTCTCGGCGGTCGCGACGTTCTACACGCAGTACAAGCGCCACCCGAACGGCACGTACACCGTGGGCGTCTGCACCAACACGCTGTGCGCGGTCATGGGCGGCGACGCCATCTGGGAGGAGCTCACCGAGCACCTCGGCGTCGACCACGACGAGACCACCGAGGACGGCGCGATCACGCTCGAGCGCATCGAGTGCAACGCGGCGTGCGACTACGCGCCGGTCGTGATGGTCAACTGGGAGTTCTTCGACGACCAGACGCCGGAGTCGGCGCGCGACGTGGTGGACCGCCTGCGGGAGGGCGTGCCGGTCGCGCCGTCGCGCGGTGCCGCCTCCGTCTGCACCTTCAGGGAGATGAGCCGGGTCCTCGCCGGCTTCGCCGACGGCCGCGCCGACGAGGGCGTGGGCGCCGGACCCGCGACGCTGCGCGGCACGCTGCTGGCGAAGGAGAAGGGCTGGCGCGCGCCGGACTTCCCCGACGTGCAGCACGTCGAGGGCCAGGTCTCCCCGTCGGGCGGCGCGCCCGCCGGGCAGGCCCAGGCCGAGGACGCCAAGCCGGCCGCCACGGGCGCCGGCCCCACCCCGGCCGGCCAGCAGCCCGGGGCCGACCCCAAGGTCGGTGCCGAGGAGTCCAGCGCCGACCGCCCCGCGACGACGCCGTCCGACACCTCGGCCGAGGGCCAGGAGCGCCGGCAGCGCACCGACGACGCGAAGGAGTCGTGATGACGACCCTGGCACCCGTCCTGTCCGCGCACTGGGACGCGGACCGCTCGTGGACCCTGGCGACGTACGAGGACAACGGCGGCTACCGCGGCCTGCGCCGCGCGCTGAACATGCAGCCGGCGGACGTCGTGACCATGGTCAAGGAGTCCGGCCTGCGCGGCCGCGGCGGCGCCGGCTTCCCCACGGGCATGAAGTGGGGCTTCCTGCCCGCGCCCGACGGCGGGCCGCGCTACCTCGTCGTCAACGCGGACGAGTCCGAGCCGGGCACGTGCAAGGACATCCCGCTGATGATGGCGAGCCCGCAGGCGCTCGTGGAGGGCGTGGCCATCACGTCCTACGCTATCGGCTGCACGCACGCGTTCATCTACGTGCGCGGCGAGGTGCTGCACGTGTACCGCCGCATGCTGCGTGCCGTCGAGGAGGCGTACGAGGCGGGCTACCTGGGCAAGGACATCCTCGGCACGGGCATCGACCTCGACGTCACCGTGCACGCGGGCGCCGGCGCCTACATCTGCGGCGAGGAGACGGCGCTGCTCGACTCCCTCGAGGGCCTGCGCGGCCAGCCGCGGCTCAAGCCGCCGTTCCCCGCCGTCGCCGGCCTGTACGCCCGGCCCACGGTCGTCAACAACGTCGAGTCCGTCGCGTCGGTGCCGGGCATCCTCGTCGGCGGTGCGTCGTGGTTCACGTCGATGGGCACGGAGCGCTCGGCCGGGCACGGGCTGTTCTCGCTCTCGGGCCACGTCGAGCGTCCCGGCCAGTACGAGGCGCCGCTCGGCATCACGCTGCGCGAGCTGCTCGACATGGCCGGTGGGGTCCGCCGGGGCCACCAGCTGAAGTTCTGGACGCCCGGCGGGTCGTCGACGCCGATCTTCACGGCCGAGCACCTCGACGTGCCGCTCGACTACGAGTCGGTCGGCAAGGCGGGCTCCATGCTCGGGACGCGCGCGCTGCAGATCTTCGACGAGACGGTGTCGGTGGTCCGGGCGGTCACGCGCTGGATGGCGTTCTACAAGCACGAGTCCTGCGGCAAGTGCACGCCGTGCCGCGAGGGCACGTACTGGCTGCTGCAGGTGCTGCAGCGGATCGAGGCCGGGCAGGGCACGAGCGGGGACATCGACCTGCTGCTCGACCTGTGCGACAACATCCTCGGCCGCTCGTTCTGCGCGCTCGGGGACGGGGCGACCAGCCCGGTCACGAGCGCCGTGCAGTACTTCCGGGAGGAGTTCGAGGCGGGCACGCACACGCCCGCCGACGTCCTCTTCCCGCCGGAGCGCAGCGCGCGCTTCGAGTACACGCCGCGTCGTCGCACGCAGCTCGCGGGGGTGCACGCATGACCATCACGACGCCCAACCGGCGCACCGACGCGCGCGCGGACGCGGCCACGCCGCTCGTCCCCGCCGCGCCCCCGGTGCAGGAGCCGGAGCCCGGGGCGACCGTCACGTTCGAGATCGACGGCCTGGAGACGACGGTGCCCAAGGGCACGCTCGTCATCCGCGCCGCCGAGCGCCTGGGCATCCAGATCCCGCGGTTCTGCGACCACCCGCTGCTCGCCCCCGCCGGCGCCTGCCGGCAGTGCCTCGTCGAGGTGTGGGCGCCGGGCCGCGACGGCAACGTCGCGAAGATGCCGAAGCCGCAGGCGTCCTGCACGCTCGAGGCCACGCCGGGCATGCAGGTGAAGACGCAGCACACGTCGCCCGAGGCCGACAAGGCGCAGCACGGCGTCATGGAGCTGCTGCTCATCAACCACCCGCTCGACTGCCCGGTCTGCGACAAGGGCGGCGAGTGCCCCCTGCAGAACCAGGCGATGAGCAACGGGCGCACCGCGACGCGGTTCGTCGACGT
>JAPSIR010000005.1 GCA_031178625.1 Cellulomonas sp. | reverse complement strand
CCGAGGGGCTCGACGAGGTGCAGGGTCGCGCCCGTGCCGGCGCACATGCGGATCGCGTTGCCCGTGTTGCCGGGGATCCGCGGCTCGAACAGGGCGACGTGCAGCACGGGTGCATCCTGCCACCCGGCCGCGGCCGGGTGGCCGCCGGGGTGTCCGGTCAGGCCTGCGCGGACGCCCCGTCCTGTGCCGCCAGCAGCGTCGCGGCGGTGCGCCGCGCCAGCTCGACGGGATCTGTCGGCGCCCCGCGCAGCAGGCTGGCGAGCGCCCCGTTGTAGAGCAGGAGGAGCGCGTCGGCCGTGCGGGCGGGGTCCGCGTGGCCGGCGTCCGCCGCCAGCGCGACGAGCCGGTCCGTGACGAGCCGCGTGTCCTGCCGGACCAGCTCGAGGACGGGGTCGGCGCCGGGCGCGGCGGGCACGGGCCGCTCGGACGCCGTCGCCAGGAAGCAGCACCACTGCGTCGGGCCGCTCGCCGCCCGGAACGTCGCCACGGCGTCGAAGACGGCGAGCAGCCGGTCGCGCGGCGTGCCGGCGCGGGCGACGGCGGCGTCCCAGTGCGCGAGCCACGCGTCGAGGCGGCGCCGGAGCACCGCGTGCAGCAGGTTGTCCTTGGAGCCGAAGTGCTTGTAGAGCGTCACGACGGCGACCCCGGCCGCGGCCGCGACGGCGTCGACCCCGGTCACGGCGATGCCGTCGCGGAAGAAGAGGCCCTCGGCCGCGTCGAGGACCCGGTCCCGGGTGTGCTGCGTGTGCCGCGCCGCCGCCATGCCGCTAGCGTAACGACCGTTATGGTGAAACGAGCGTTGTACCCGGGCGGTGCGGCATGACCACGACGGCGCGACCGGCGGGCACGGAGCCTCGGACGAAGGGCGCCGTGGCCACGGTCGCCGGGATGCTGCTCGTGGCGACGACGTACGGCATGGCGCGGTTCGGCGTCGGCCTGTTCGCGCCCGCGCTCGCGGACGAGCGCCCGCAGCTGGCCGACGTGCTCGGCTGGGCGGCCGCCGCGCAGTTCACGTCGTACTCCGTCGCGGCGCTCGCGGCGGCGCGCCTCGTCGACCGCCGCCCCCGCGCCGGGCTCGTCCTCGCGGGGGTCACCGCGACGGTCGGCTGCCTCGGCGTCGCGGCCGCCACCACGCCCGCGGTGCTCGTCGTGGCGGTCTTCGTCGCCGGCATGGGTGGCGGGTTCGCGTCGCCCGCGCTCGTGCCCGTCGTCCACGCGGTCGTGGCGCCGCGGGCGCGGCCGACCGCCCAGTCGGTCGTCAACGCGGGGACGGCCGTCGGCGTGGTCGGCGCGGGCCTCGTGGCGGCCGGCGCCCCGGCGGTGGCGCCGGCCTGGGTCCTCATGGCGCTGCTGTGCGCGGGGACGGCCGCCGCCGCGCGGTGGTCGGCGCGGGCGGTCGGCCCGGGGCGGTGCGGGCCGGCGGGCTCGGGTGCCGGGGCGCGCGGGGGCGACGGCCCGGTCGCCGTCGCGCACGACGTCCCGACCGGGACCGCCGTGGACGCGTCCTCGCCCGCCCGGCGACCGCTGCTCGCACCCGCCGCGGCCGCCGTCACCGTCGGCGCAGGTTCGGCGCTGACGTGGACGTTCGGGCCGCTGCTCCTCACCGCGGCGGACGCCGTCGTGCCCGCACGGGTCGGGTGGTTGTGGGTCGCCCTCGGTGTGGGCGGCGTGCTGGGCGTGCTGACGGGCGCGCTCGTCGCCCGGCTCGGGCTGCGACGGTCCTGGTGCGTGTGCGCCGCCGCGCTCGCGCTGGCGACGGCCGGCGTCGCGCTCTCCGTCGCGACCGCCGGGCCCGCGCCGGCGTACGCGGGCATGGCGCTGTTCGGCGCCGCCTACATGGCCGCCTCGGGCGTGCTCATCCTGTGGGCGCGCGAGGTGCGGCCCACGGGCGCCGGCGCCGCCACCTCGGTCCTGTTCGTGGCGCTGGCCACCGGGCAGGCGGTCGGCTCGGCCGGGTTCGGCGTCGCGCGGAGCGCGCTCGACCCGGTGGTGCTCGCCGTGGTGGCCGCCGCCCTGTGCCTCGTCGGCGGCGCCGGCGCGCTCGTCCGACGGCCGGGTACTGCTGCCGCTCGAGCAGCCGCGCCAGGTGGGCGGTGTTCGCCGCGAGCGTCCGCGTCGCCGTCGTCACCGCCTCGGGCGTCTCGTCGAGGTCCTGGTAGTCGGTGCCGCCCATCGCCTCGCCGACCCAGTAGGTGATCGCCGCGGCGGGGATGGTGAAGCCCACGTCGTCGAGCGCCTGGAACAGCTCGGCGCTGACGTGGTGCGCACCGTCCTCGTTGCCGACGACCGCCACGGCCGCGACCTTGCCGTAGGTCGGGAGCCGGCCCGAGTCGTCCTGCTCGGACAGCTCGGCGTCGAGCCGCTCGAGCGCACGCTTGGTCACGCTCGACGGCTGCCCCATCCAGATGGGCGTCGCCATGACGAGGATGTCGGCGGCCATGACCTTCTCGCGGATCGCCGGCCAGGCGTCACCGTCGCCCATGTCCTTCTGCACGCCGGGCTTCACGTCGTGGTCGACGACGCGGACGACCTCGCCGGTGACGCCGTGCGCACCGAGCGCGGCGAGCACCTGGCGGCCGGGCAGCTCGGAGCTCGACGGGCTCGGCGACGGCGTCAGCGTGCCGACGAGGACGAGGGCGGTCAGCCCGGGTGCGGGGTCTCCGTGCTCATGCGCGCCACCTTCCGCGGCCGCACCGGCTGCCCCGACCGCTGCCGGACGCACCGCCCGTCCGAGGGGGCGCGAGGCGCGCCGGGCACCCGGGCACGCGGGGCACCGCTGCTAGCGTGCCGGACGGCCGAGGACGTGACGGGGCGTGCGGAGGACGGATGGGCGACGCGGTGGACCGGACGGGCGACGGGCAGCACCGGTCCGGCGCGGAGCCGGTCGCGGGTGAGCCGGTCGCGGAAGGGGCCACCGGTCCCCGGGACGACGGTCTCGTGCTGCGGCTGGACGCGCCGGCGCGGGAGTGGACCGACGGGTTCCCGGTCGGCGACGGGCGCATCGGCGCGATGGTCGCCGGCGGCACCGCGCACGAGCGGCTGCAGGTCAACGACGACACGTGCTGGACGGGGGCGCCCGGCGCGCCCGACCTCGCGCCGCTCGCGGGCCGCGACGGCCCCGGCGCGGTGCTGACCGCGGCACGCCGCGCGCTGGCCGATGGCGACGTCCCCGCGGCGGAGCAGCACGTCAGCCGCCTGCAGTCCGGCTACACGCAGGCGAACCAGCCGCTCGTCGACGTGCTGCTGACCCACCCCGAGGCGGGGGAGCCGCGGGCGTACCGCCGCACGCTCCACCTCGGCGACGGCGTGGCGACGACCGCCTGGACAGCGGCGGACGGCACGGCGTGGCGGCAGGACGTGCTCGTCAGCCACCCCGACGGCGTCCTGCTGCTCGACCGCCGCGCGCAGGCGCCGGTGCCCGGCACCGAACCGACCGGCAGCGACCCGACCGGCACCGACCCCACCGGCACGCGTCCCACCGGCGCGGCCGGCCCCGCGCCGGTGGTCGTGGCCCTCACCAGCCCGCACCCGTGGGTGCGACCGCCCGCCGCGCCGTCCGTGCCGCTGCCGGCCGGCGCCGTGGGTGTCGTCGCGCTGGTGCGGATGCCCGCGCGCGTGCTGCCGGACTACCTGGACGCCCCCGACCCGGTGTCGTACGACGGGCCGGGCGTGCTGGCGGCGGTCGCGCTCGCGGTCGTCGCGGACGGGGGACCGGGCGGCACGGCCGTGGTGGACGGCGCCGTCGAGGTCGCCGGCGCCGGGCGGGTCCGCGTCGTCGTGGCGACGGCCACCGACCACGTCGTCGCCGACGCGCGCCTGCACGGTGACGCCGACCGTGTCGTCGCCGACGCCGTCGCCCGGCTGACCGCCGTCCTGCCCGACCTCGACGGTGTCCCGGCACGCCACGTCGCCGACCACCGGTCCCTCATGGGGCGCGTCGACCTGCGGCTCGGCGCCTCGGCGACCGACGTGCCGGACGACGTGCCGCCGGACGCCCCGCTCGACGCGCGGCTCGTCGCGCACGCCCGCGGCGCCGCCGACCCGCACCTCGCGGTGCTCGCGTTCCAGCACGGCCGCTACCTCACCGTCGCCGGCTCGCGGCCCGGCACGCTGCCGATGCACCTGCAGGGCATCTGGAACCCGCACGTGCAGCCGCCGTGGAACGCCAACTACACGATCAACATCAACACGGAGATGAACTACTGGCCGACCCTCGTCGGCGACCTCGCCGAGTGCCACGAGCCCCTGCTCGCGTGGCTGGACCGCCTCGCCGTCGCGGGCCGGCGCACGGCGCGCGAGCTCTACGGCGCGCGCGGCTGGGTGGCGCACCACAACAGCGACCCGTGGTGCTTCAGCGCGCCGGTCGGCGCGGGCCGCGACAGCGCGAGCTGGTCGACGTGGCCGTTCGGCGGCGTGTGGCTCGCGCGGCACGTCGTCGACCACCACGACTGGACCGGCGACGACGACGCGCTGCGCCGGCACTGGGCGGTGGTCCGCGGCGCGGCGCTGTTCCTGCTCGACTGGCTCGTGCCGCTGCCGGACGGGTCGCTCGGCACGGCGCCCGCCACGAGCCCGGAGAACCAGTACCTGCTCGCCGACGGCACGGTGGCGAGCGTCGGGGTCTCGACGACGTCGGACCTGGCGATGACCCGGGACCTGCTGGAGCACGTGCGACGCCTCGCCCCGGTCGCGGGCGACGACGACGCGGACCTGCGGGCCGCCGTCGACGACGCCCTCGACCGGCTGCCCGCCGAGCGCGTCGCGCCCGACGGCCGCGTCGCGGAGTGGTCGGCCGACGTCGCCGACGCGGAGCCGGGGCACCGCCACCAGTCGCACCTGTACCGGGTGTTCCCGGGCACGTCGATCGACCCCGACCAGGCGCCGGCGCTCGCCGCGGCGGCCCGGCGCACGCTGGACGCGCGCGGCCCCGACTCCACCGGCTGGTCCTTGGCGTGGCGGCTCGCGCTGCGCGCGCGGCTGCGCGACCCGAAGGGCGTCGCGGCGCTCGTCGACGCGTTCCTGCACCCCGTGGACCAGGACCTCGCCGACGCCGCCCGCGCCGGGCGTCCGCACGACGGCCCGACGCCCCGGCACGCGGGCGGGGTCTACCGGTCCCTGCTGTGCGCGCACCCGCCGTTCCAGGTGGACGGGAACCTCGGCTTCACCGCGGGCGTCGCCGAGGCGCTGGTCCAGGCGCACCGCGTCGACGCCGACGGCGTGCGCGAGGTGCACCTGCTGCCCGCGCTGCCGGCCGCGTGGCCGGACGGGCACGTCCGCGGCCTGCGCCTGCGCGGCGGCGTGCGCGTCACGGAGCTGGTGTGGCGCGCGGGCCGCGTGACGCGCGCGGCGCTGACCGCCGACCGGCCGGCCGCGGTCCGCGTCCGCGCGACCGACGACCCGGCGCGGCACCGCCTCGACCTCCCCGCGGGCAGCCCGGTCACGGTCCCCCTCTGACGCCGCCCCACCCCTGCCGTCGCCCACCGCCACCGTCGCCCACCACCGCGACCGTCCCACCACCGCCGCCGCCCACGCCGACGTCCACGGCGAACGGGGTCCGGCGTGCGCTTCGGCGCCCGCAGACGCACGCCGGACCCCGTTCGCCACGGACACGCGGCGTGACGGAGCCGGCCAGGTGGACGGGCGGCGGGGCGGGTCCCTCAGGCCGTGCGGTACGGCGCCGTGGACTCGCGGACCACCAGCTCGGTGGCGAGGTCGATGCGCAGGTTGGCGGGGTGCTCGCCGCCGGCGAGGCTGAGCAGCATCTGCGTGGCGGTGGCGGCCATCTCGCGCAGCGGCTGCCGCACGGTCGTCAGGGACGGGCCGAGCCACTGCGCGAGCGGGATGTCGTCGTACCCGACGACCGAGAGGTCCTCGGGGATGCTGAGGCCGAGCTCGCGCGCGGCGCGCATGACGCCGAGGGACTGGTAGTCCGAGCCGGCGAAGATCGCGGTCGGCCGGTCGGGGCGCGACAGCAGGTCGATGCCGTGCGTGTACCCGCCGAGCACGTGGAAGTCGCCCCACCGGGTGAGCGCCGGGTCGGGCCGGATGCCCGCCTCCTCGAGGGCGCTGCGGTACCCGTCGACGCGCGCGCGGGAGCAGAGCACGTCGGCGGGGCCGGCGATGACGCCGATGCGGCGGTGCCCGAGCGAGAGCAGGTGCCGCGTGGCGATGAGCCCGCCGTTCCAGTTGTTCGAGCCGACGGTGGGCACGCCGGCGGGCGGCTCGCCCCACGTGTCGACGACGACGAACGGGATGGACCGCGACTCGAGCTGGTGGCGCTGGGTGGCGTCGAGGGACGACAGCACGAGCAGCACGCCGAGCGGGCGGCGGGCGAGGATGTCGTCGATGAGGTCCTGCTGCGGCCGGTGCGACCCGCCCAGCTCCGACAGCACGACGCCGACGCGGCGCGCGGACGCGGCGTCCTCGACGCCCTTGATGACCTCCTGCGCCCACGCGTTGTCGAGCTCGTGGAAGACGAGGTCGATGAGCGACGGGTCGGTGGACGTGCGGGCACGCCGGCGCCGGTAGCTGTGCTGCTCGAGGATCGCCTCGACGCGGGCCCGCGTGGTGGGTGCGACGTCGGCCCGGCCGTTGAGGACCTTGGACACGGTGGGCACCGAGACGCCCGCGAGCGCCGCGACGTCCGCGATGGTCACCGCGCGCACGTCGCCCGTCGGTTCGGTGGATGCGGTCACCGCGTCCCCTTCGGTCACGCCTGCGCAGCCGTTGCGCAAGTTTCGGCTGCGACCGTAGCACCCGCGCCCGTCCGGGGTCAGCAGTCGGGCGAATCCCCGGAAGGTCTCGGTTCGGTCACCGGGGTTGACGTGTGTGCAAACGCTTGCCTAGGTTGACGGCCACAGGATTTCGGGCAACATGCCGAAAGTTTCCGATACCACAAGGATGTGGGGTTGCCAGTGTCGGCACAGCAGGAGGACGTGCGACCGCTCGCCGTGGACGGCGGGGCGGACGCGACGTCCGCGGCGTCGGTCCCCGCCGGGGTGGCCGCGCGTCGCCGCGCCCGCGTGGACGAGCTCGTCGCCGCCATGACGCCCGAGGAGAAGGTCGCCCAGCTGGTCGGCCTGTGGGTCGGCGCGGACGCCTCCGGCGGCGGCGTCGCCCCGCACCAGGCGGACATGAGCGGGAACGTGCCGGCGTGGTCCGACGTCATCGCGCACGGCCTCGGCCAGCTCACGCGCCCGTTCGGCACGGCCCCCGTGGACCCCGTCGTCGCGGCGCGCTCGCTCGCGGCCAGCCAGCGCGACGTCGTCGCCGCCAGCCGCTTCGGCATCCCGGCCCAGGTGCACGAGGAGTGCCTCACCGGCTTCGCCGCGTGGACCGCGACGACGTACCCGACGCCGCTCGCGTGGGGCGCGTCGTTCGACCCCGACCTCGTCGAGGAGATGGCGACCCGGATCGGCGCGTCGATGCGCGCGGCCGGCGTGCACCAGGGCCTCGCGCCCGTCCTCGACGTCACGCGCGACTACCGCTGGGGCCGCACCGAGGAGACGATCGGCGAGGACCCGTACCTCGTCGGCCTCGTCGGCGCCGCGTACGTGCGCGGCCTCGAGAGCACCGGCGTCGTCGCGACCCTCAAGCACTTCGCCGGCTACTCGGCGTCCCGCGCCGGGCGCAACCTCGCGCCCGTCTCGATGGGGCCCGCCGAGCTCGCCGACGTGATCCTGCCGCCGTTCGAGGTCGCGCTGCGGCACGGCGGCGCGCGCTCCGTCATGCACTCCTACGCCGAGATCGACGGCGTGCCCGCGGCCGCGGACGAGTGGCTGCTCACCGACCTGCTGCGCGGGCGGTGGGGCTTCCGGGGCACCGTCGTGGCCGACTACTTCGGCGTCGCGTTCCTGCAGAGCCTGCACGGGGTCGCCGGCTCCCGCGGCGAGGCCGCCGGGCTCGCGCTGCGCGCGGGCGTCGACGTCGAGCTGCCGTCCGTCGACGCGTACGGCGCCCCGCTGCTCGCCGCGCTGCGCGACGGCACGGTCGACGCGGGCCTCGTCGACCGTGCGCTGCGCCGCGTGCTGGAGCAGAAGGCGGAGCTCGGCCTCCTCGACGAGGACTGGGACCCGACCCCGCCCGCCGGCGACGCCGTGACGCTCGACGACCCGGTGAGCCAGGACGTCGCGCTGCGCCTGGCCCGCGCGTCGGTCGTGCTCCTCGAGAACCGCGACGGCGTCCTGCCGCTCGCCCCGGGCGCCCGCGTCGCGGTCGTCGGGCCGCTGGCGGACGACGCGATGGCGATGCTCGGCTGCTACACGTTCCCCGCCCACGTCGGCGCGCAGCACCCCGACGTCCCGATGGGCGTCGACGTGCCCAGCGTGCTCGCCGCCCTGCGCGAGCGCCTCGGCGACGTGCCGACGGCCCGCGGGTGCGACGTCGAGTCCGACGACCGGTCGGGGTTCGACGCGGCCGTGGCGGCGGCGCGCGACGCGGACGTCGTGGTGGTCGCGGTCGGGGACCGCGCCGGCCTGTTCGGGCGCGGCACGTCGGGCGAGGGCTGCGACGCCACCGACCTGCACCTGCCGGGCCAGCAGGGCGACCTGGTGCGCGCGGTGCTCGCGACCGGCACCCCGGTGGTGCTCGTGCTGCTCACCGGGCGGCCGTACGCGATCGGCGACCTCGCCGAGGGCGCGGCCGCGGTCGTGCAGGCGTTCTTCCCCGGGCAGCGGGGCGGCCAGGCGGTCGCCGAGGTCCTGACCGGCGCGGTCGCGCCGTCCGGGCGGCTGCCCGTGAGCATGCCCCGCGACCCGTCGGGTCAGCCGGGGACGTACCTGTCGCAGCCGCTCGGCCGGCGCTCCGGCGTCTCCGACGTCGACCCCACGCCGCTGTACCCGTTCGGCCACGGCCTGTCGTACACGACGTTCACGTGGTCGGCCGCGCGCGCCCTCGACGGCGACGTCTGGCCCGTCGACGGGACCACCCGCGTGGCCGTCGACGTCACCAACGACGGCGACCGAGCGGGCACGGAGGTCGTCCAGCTGTACCTGCACGACCCGGTCGCGTCGGCGGTGCGTCCCGTCGTCCGGCTCGTCGGGCTCGCGCGGGTCGACCTGGCGCCGGGGGAGCGCGCGACCGTCGAGCTCACGGTGCACGCCGACCTCGCGTCGTTCCCGCGGCGCGACGGCACCCGGGTCGTGGAGCCCGGCGACCTCGAGCTGCGGCTCGCCCGTCACAGCGCGGACGCCGAGCACGCCGTCCGTCTGCGCGTGGACGGCCCCGTCCGGACGGTCGGCGACGACCGTCACCTGCTGAGCACGGCACGCGTGCTCCCCACCTCCAGGGCGGTGACCTCATGACCGTGCACGACCCCCTGCCCGCGGGGCAGACCACGTCGGCGACGCCGACCGGGGGCGGCTCCGGCCCGGCCGCGGCGGCCACCATCGGCATGGTCGCCGGTGCCGCCACGCCGGGACGGCGCCGGTTCGGCCGCGACCGCCGGCACGACCGCGGCGCCCGCACCAGCTGGCGCAAGGCCCTGCGCCGCGACTGGCAGCTGTACTCGCTGCTGGTCCTGCCGCTCGTGTTCTTCGCGATCTTCCGCTACGTGCCGATGCTGGGGAACGTCATCGCGTTCCGCCGCTTCCGGCCCGGCGGCTCGATCTTCGGCGAGGAGTGGGTGGGCCTGCACTACGTGCGGATGTTCATCCAGGACCAGACGTTCTGGAACGTCTTCCAGAACACCCTGATCCTCGGCGTCCTCAGCCTGGTCATCATCTTCCCGCTGCCCGTGGTCCTCGCGCTGATGCTCAACGAGCTGCGCTCGAGCCGGTTCAAGCGGGTCATCCAGACCATCTCGTACCTGCCGCACTTCATGTCGGTCGTCATCGTGGCCGGCCTGGTGTTCCAGCTCACCGCGGTGCGCGGCACCATCAACCAGGTCATGACGGCGCTGGGCAGCAGCCCGGTCGCGTTCATGCAGCTGCCCGAGTGGTTCCGCACGGTGTACATCGGCTCGGAGATCTGGCAGACGGTCGGGTGGGGCACGATCCTCTACCTCGCCGCGCTGTCGACGATCGACCCGCAGCTGTACGAGGCCGCGCGGATCGACGGCGCGAACCGCTGGCGCCAGACCTGGCACGTCACGCTGCCCGGCATCCGCCCCACGATGGTCGTGCTGCTCATCCTCAACATCGGCACGTTCATGGCGGTCGGGTTCGAGAAGATCCTGCTCCTGTACAACCCCCTGCTGTTCCCGACGGCCGACGTCATCGCCACGTACCTGTACCGGGTCGGCATCGGGTCCAGCCAGTTCTCCTACGCCACGGCCATCGGCCTGTTCGAGGCGATCATCGGCCTCACCCTCGTCCTGTCCGCCAACGCGATCTCGCGCCGAGTGGTGGGAGCGTCCCTGTGGTGACCACCGACGTCACACGCCTCGACGAGCGGCTGTCCGCCTCCACGGTCCGGGGGGTCAAGGACACGCGCGCCTACACGGCGTTCCGCGTGATCAACGCGACCCTGCTGGTCGTCATCGCGGCCGTCACGCTGTACCCGTTCGTCAACCTGGCGGCGCAGGCGTTCAGCTCCGAGGCCTACATCAACGCCGGCCAGGTGAACCTCTGGCCCAAGGGCTTCAACCTCACGACGTTCGACCTGGTGATGAGCGACCGGATGTTCTGGCGCAACTACCAGAACACCGTCTACTACACGGTCGTCGCGACCCTCGTGGCGATGGTGCTGACGACGACGTTCGCGTACGCGATCTCCAAGCACCACCTCAAGGGTCGCAAGGTGTTCATCGGCATCGCCGTGTTCACCATGTTCTTCAACGGCGGCCTGATCCCGAACTACGTCCTCGTGAACGAGCTCGGCCTGCGCAACTCCGTGTGGGCCATCGCGCTGCCGAACGCGATCAGCGTGTTCAACCTGCTCGTCATGAAGTCGTTCTTCGAGAGCTTCTCGACCGAGCTCGAGGAGGCCGCCGAGATCGACGGCCTGAGCACGTACGGGAAGCTCTGGCGCATCGTCCTGCCGCTGAGCAAGGCGGTCATCGCGACGATGGTGCTGTTCTACGCGGTGTCGTTCTGGAACTCGTGGTTCGCCGCGTTCCTCTACATGGACCACCGCGAGCTGTACCCGGTGACGGTGTACCTGCGGAACCTCATCGCGGGTGCGACCAGCGTGGACGGCGCCGCCGGGTCGGCCGAGGCGACGCAGATCGCGGCGAACGTCAAGGCGGTGACGATGCTGCTCACCGTCCTGCCGATCGTGTGCCTCTACCCGTTCATCCAGAGGTACTTCGTGTCGGGCGTGATGCTCGGCTCGGTCAAGCAGTGACGCACTTCCCGCGGTCCGTCCCGGCCCGCGGCCCACTCGGATGCAGGACGACGGCGTTCCATTCGGAAGGAGAACGATGAGGACCACGAAGAGGCGGCCGCTGGCGGTCGTCGCGACCGCGGCGACCCTGGCCCTGACCCTGGCCGCCTGCTCCGGCGGCTCGGACGGCGGCGAGGGCGGCGACACCCCCGAGGCGAGCGAGCTCGGCCAGGTCGGTGCGATGGAGGACTACGAGGTCGGCACGACCTTCCAGGCCACCGAGCCCGTGACGTTCGGTCTCATGTACCGCGACCACCCGAACTACCCGCTCAAGGCGGACTGGGACATCCTGACGAAGCTCAAGGAGAACCAGAACGTCGAGTTCGACATCCAGACCGCGCCGCTGTCCGACTGGCAGCAGGCGCAGTCGATCGCGATCGGCGCCGGCAACGCCCCGGACATCATCTCGGTGACGTACCCCGGCCAGGAGGTGCCGTTCGTCGCCGGCGGCGCGATCCTGCCCGTCAGCGACTACGTCGAGCACATGCCGAACTTCCAGGACAAGGTCGAGAGGTGGGACCTGGCGGCGGACATCGACCGTCTGCGCCAGGAGGACGGCAAGTTCTACCTCCTGCCCGGCCTGCGCGAGTCGGTCCGGCCGATGTACACCTACGCCGTCCGCAAGGACGTCTGGGACCAGCTCGGTCTCAGCCTGGAACCGGAGACGTTCGAGGACTTCCAGGCCGACCTGGAGAAGGTCAAGGCCGCGTACCCCGACCGGTACCCGATCTCCGACCGGTGGTCGGCCAACGGCCCCCTCGAGGCGACGCTCAACGTCGCGGCGCCGGCGTTCGGCACCATCGCCGGCTGGGGCTTCGGCGAGGGCGTGCAGTGGGACGAGGACGCCGAGGAGTTCGTCTACGCGGGCGCCACGGACGAGTACCGCGACCTGCTCGAGTACTACAACGGGCTCGTCGCTGACGGCCTCATGGACCCGGAGAGCCTCACGCAGGAGGACGACCAGGCCCTGCAGAAGATGGGTTCCGGCCAGACGTTCGCGCAGCTGACGAACGACCAGGAGATCCTCAAGATCCGCAGCACCCTGACCGAGCTCGGCACGCCGGGTGAGGTCGCGATGATCCGCGTCCCGGCGGGCCCGGCGGGCGACATCGAGGGCGGTCAGCGTCTCGTCAGCGGCCTGATGCTGGCGTCGACGGCCGCCGAGGAGGACGACTTCCTCGCGATGCTGCAGTTCCTCGACTGGCTGTACTACTCCGACGAGGGCCTCGAGTTCGCCAAGTGGGGCGTCGAGGGCGAGACGTTCACGAAGGCCGAGGACGGCACCCGCACGCTGGTGCCCGAGATCGACCAGAACGGCCTCAACCCCGGTGCGCCGAAGTCGCTCAACGTCGACTACGGCTACCACAACGGCGTGTGGATGCTCGAGCACGGCTCCACGGACGACCTCGACCGGTCGATGCTGCGGCCGGAGGTCGTGGACTTCGTCGAGTCGATGTCCGACAAGGAGCTCGCCCCGGTCGCCCCGCCGGCGCCGCTGAACGAGCTCGAGCGCGAGCAGGTCTCGCTGTGGCAGACGGCCCTGCGCGACCACGTCTACCAGAACACGGCCGCGTTCATCCTCGGCCAGCGCCCGCTGTCCGAGTGGGACGCGTACGTCACGGAGCTCGAGGGCAAGAACATGCAGCAGTACCTCGACGTCGTGAACGGCGCGCAGCAGCGGTTCGCCGAGGCGAACGGCTGACCCGTCCGACCGACGCGACGGCCCGGTCCCTGCTCGCAGGGGCCGGGCCGCAGCGTTCCCCCGCCCGCGTCCTCGACGTCGAGGACCGCACGACCGGAAGGCCACCTGTGCGCACCGTCGTCCCCACCCAGCCCAGCGGTCCCCTGCCCGACGCCTGGCGCGCCTGCGTCGGCACCGGCCGGATGAACCTCGCGCTGCGCGCCGACTACCGCGACTCGCTCGCGCAGGTGCAGCGGGACGTCGGCTTCCGGCACATCCGCGGGCACGGGCTGCTCTCGGACGACATGGGCGTGCTGCGCACGGACGAGGTCGACGGCCGCACGCACACGCGGTACGCGTTCTCCTACGTCGACCAGGTGCACGACTTCTTCCTCTCGGTGGGCGTCCGGCCGTTCCTCGAGCTGGGCTTCATGCCGTCGCAGCTCGCCTCGGGCGACGACACCGTCTTCTGGTGGAAGGGCAACATCACGCCGCCGCGCGACCACCGGGAGTGGGTGGCGCTCGTCCGGGCGCTGCTGCGCCACCAGATCGACCGGTACGGCATCGAGGAGGTGCGCCGCTGGCCCGTCGAGGTCTGGAACGAGCCGAACCTCACCGTGTTCTGGAAGGACGCCGACCAGGAGGCGTACTTCCGCCTCTACGAGGAGACCGCGCGCGCGGTCAAGGACGTCGACGCGGACCTGCAGGTCGGCGGCCCCGCCATCTCGCCCGGGTCGGACGAGTGGTGGGCACCGTTCACCGACTTCGTGACGTCGCGCGACGTGCCCGTCGACTTCCTGTCCCGGCACGCCTACACGTCGGGCCCGGCGCAGCACGTGCCGTTCGGCACGTACCAGACGCTCATGCCGCCGCAGCACCTGCTCGAGCAGTTCGACGCCCCGCGCCGGCACGTCGAGGGCACGCGGCTCGCCGGCCTGCCGGTGCACATCACCGAGTTCAACACGTCGTACCGCCCGGACAACCCGGTGCACGACACCGCCTACAACGCCGCCTACCTGGCACCCGTCCTGGCCGGCGGCGGCGACCTCGTCGACTCGTTCTCCTACTGGACGTTCTGCGACGTGTTCGAGGAGACCAACATCCCGACGTCGTTCTTCCACGGCGGGTTCGGCATGCTCACGCACCGGCAGGTCGCCAAGCCGACCTACCACCTGTACGCGTTCATGGCCCGGATGGGCCGCGACGTCCTCGCGCGCGGCGACGACCACCTCGTGTGCGTCGACCCCGACGGGCGCGTGACCGTGCTCGCCTGGCAGCCGGTGGGCGGCACGGAGGCCGCCGACGTGCCCGCCGACCACCGCGTGTCCCTGTCGCTGCCGGTGCCCGCCGGCACCCCGGCCGCGTTCGTGCGCCGTGACCGCGTCAACGAGCACGACGGCAACGCGTACGCCGCGTGGCGCGAGCTGGGCCGCCCGTTCTCGCCCACCCCGCGCGAGCTCGACCTGCTGCACGCGTGCGCCGCCCCCGCGACGTCGCACGCCCACGCGCCCGTGCACGGCGACCGCGTCGACCTCGACCTGGTGCTGTCCCGGCACGAGGTGACGTTCGTCGAGGTGCTGCCCGTGACGCCGGCGCACCACGAGGGCGTCGACGACCGGCGCCTGCTCGGCGTCGACGACGACCGGCTCGTGGCGCCGCACGAGCGGCTGCGAGCATGACCGCCATGACCTACGACGGTACGGGGGCGCGGCGCGGCGCCCCGGACGACGAGATCGGTGCCGGCCCGCTGTCGCAGGCGGCCGCGGTGGTGTGGTGGGTGCTGGTGGTGAGCGGGCTGACCGTGCTCACCGGCGGCGTGCCGCTGGCCGTCGTCCCGCTGCTGCTCGGCGACGCGAGCAACGCGCCGCTCGTCGCGCTCGCGTTCGTGCCGCTGGCGCCGGCGCTCGCGGCGGCCGTGTTCGCGTGGCGCCGGTTCCTCGCCGACCGCGACCTCGGGCCCGGCCGCCACTTCTGGCGCGGGTACCGGCTGAACGCGCTGGACGTGCTGCGCTGGTGGGTGCCGACGGTCGCCGTGCTCGCCGTCGTCGGGTTCACCACGGGCAACCTCGGGCAGGCGCGCGTCCCCGCCGGGTACGGCGTCGTGCTGGCCGTCGTCGCGGCGGCCGTGCTGCTGTGGGCGGCCAACGCGCTCGTGCTGTCCGCCACGCTGAGCCTGCGCACCCGCGACGTCGCCCGCCTCGCCGCCTACTACCTGGCCGCGCGCCCGCTCGTCACCCTCGGCACGCTGTCGCTGCTCGTCCTGTGCGTCGGCGTCGTCGTGCTCACGTCCGACTGGGTGCTGGTCGCCCTGCTCGGCCCCTTCGCCCTCGCCCTGACGCGCAACGCCGCACCGGTGCTGCGCGACGCGACGGCCCGTTTCACCCGCCCCGCCGACCACGGATGAGGTCCTCCCGCATGCCCCTGCACGGCCCCGGTCTCCCGCTGTCCGACCACCTGCGCTACGGCGGTGACTACAACCCCGAGCAGTGGCCCGAGCACGTCTGGGACGCCGACCACGCCGCGTTCTCCGCGGCGCGCATCTCGACGCTGACCGTCGGCGTGTTCGCGTGGGCGCACCTGCAGCCCGCGGAGGACACGTACGACTTCGCGCGGCTCGACGCGATCGTCGAGCGCGTCGCCGCCGAGGGGCGCCAGGTCGTCCTGGCGACGCCGAGCGGCGCGATGCCGCCGTGGCTGGCGCGCGCCTACCCGGACGCCTGCCGCGTCGACCTCGAGGGACGGCGGCACGTCTACGGCCAGCGGCACAACCACTGCCCGTCGTCGCCGGACTTCCGGCGCCTGTCGGTCGCGATGGCCGACCGGCTCGCGGAGCGGTACGCCGGCCACCCCGCGGTCGTCGCGTGGCACGTCGGCAACGAGTACGGCGGCGGGTGCTGGTGCGACCCGTGCACCGCCGCGTTCCGGGTCTGGCTGCGCGAGCGGTACGGCACCCTCGACCGGCTCAACGACGCGTGGAACACCCTCTTCTGGTCGCACGTCTTCACCGACTGGGACGAGATCCCGGCGCCCTCGATGCTCTCGGAGCACTGGCGCGGCCCGAACCACACCGCGTTCCAGGGCATCACGCTCGACCACCGCCGGTTCCTGTCCGACCAGCTCCTGGCCGGCTTCGTCGCCGAGAAGGCGGCGATCCGCGCGCACGACGCCACGACGCCCGTCACGACCAACTTCATGGGCCTCTACCAGCCGATCGACTACCACCGCTGGGCCGAGCACCTGGACTTCGCGTCGTGGGACAACTACCCGCCCGCCGACGACCCGGTCCGCACGGCCGCCCGGATGGCCGCCACGCACGCCGCGATGCGGGGGCTCAAGGACGGCCAGCCGTTCTGGGTGATGGAGCAGACGCCGTCGATCACGGCGTCGCGCGACGTCAACCCGGTCAAGCGCCCCGGCGTGCTCGCGCTGTGGACGTGGCAGTCCGTCGCGCACGGCGCCGACGCGACCCTGTACTTCCAGATGCGCCAGTCCCGCGGGGCGTGCGAGAAGTACCACGGCGCGGTCATCGACCACTCGGGCCGCACGGACACGCGCGTGTTCCGCGAGGTCGCCGAGCTGGGCGGCGCTCTTGCCGTCACGGGCGACGCGCTGCTGGGGGCCCGCACGCCCGCCCGCGTCGCGCTGCTGCTCGACTGGGACTCGTGGTGGGCCGTCGAGATGACCGACGGCTACAACCGGCACGTCGGCTACGTCGCGACGCTCCTGCGCTACCACCGCGCCCTGTGGCACGCGAACGTGCAGGTCGACGTCGTGCCGGTGACCGCGGACCTGACGGCGTACGACGTCGTCGTCGCGCCGCTGCTGCACATGCTCAAGGGCGACGTCGTCGAGCGGCTGACCGCGCACGTCGAGGGCGGCGGGTCGCTCGTCACGACGTTCTACGGCGGGCGGGTCGACGAGGACACCAACGCGTTCCTCGGGGAGCCGCCGCTCGACCGGTTGCTCGGCGTGCGCGTCGAGGAGACCGACTCGGCGGCGCCGGGCGCGGCCAACCCGGTCACGCTGCGGCTGGGCGGGGCCGAGGTCGTGCACGAGGCGGAGCTGGTGTTCGAGCTGCTCGTGCCGCACGCGGGTACCGAGGTGGTCGGCACGTACGGCGCGGACTTCTACGCGGGCACGCCGGCCGTCACGCGGGCGGCCCGCGGCGAGGGCGCGGCGTGGCACGTCGGCACCGGTCTCGACGACGACGGCGTCGCGGCCGTGCTCCGCGCGGTGCTCGACCGGCACGGGCTGGTCGGCCCGCACGCCGCCGACGACGGCGTCGAGGTCGCGGACCGCGTCGCGCCCGACGGCACCTGCTACCGCTTCCTGCTGCACCACGGCGACGCCCTGCGCACCGTCACGCTCGAGGTCGGCGGGACCGACCTGCTCACCGGTCGCGAGGTCGCCGTGGGGGAGGAGCTGACGCTCGCGCCGGCGCAGGTCATGGTGCTGCGGCAGGGCGCGGCCTGCTGACGGCGCGTCCGCCGCGCGTGTCACCGGGACGTCCGTCCCGTACCCTTTCCCCTGTCGAGGGGAGTACTTCCCCGCACCGACCCGGTCAGTACGGCGCACCCGGTGCGACCTCGGGCGGTGGCCCGCCGCACGGCGGGTGAAGGAGACCTCGGAGCCACACCACTTCCCCGGTAGGAGACTCCGTTGACCCCAGTTCTCGCTGCCGCCGACGCCGCGTCCGGCTCGGCCATCAGCACCATCGCGACCCCCACGTTGTGGGGCGTCACCATCGCGGGCGTGATCGCGCTGCTCGCGCTCGACTTCCTCGTGACCCGCAAGCCGCACGAGGTGTCGATGAAGGAGGCGGCCGGCTGGTCGGCCTTCTACATCGCGCTGCCGCTCGCGTTCGGCGGCTGGATCTGGTCGCAGTACGGGCAGCAGACCGGCGTCGAGTACCTCACCGGGTACCTCGTCGAGAAGTCGCTGTCCGTCGACAACCTGTTCGTGTTCATGCTGCTGCTCACCGCGTTCGCCGTGCCGGCGGTCCTCCAGCAGCGGGTGCTGCTGTGGGGGATCATCGGCGCGCTCGTGCTGCGCGGCATCTTCATCGCGCTCGGGGCGGCGTTCCTCGCGAACTTCGCGATCGCGTTCCTCGTGTTCGGGCTGATCCTGCTGCTCACGGGGGTCAAGATCCTGCGGGACCAGGTCACCGGGGCGGGCCACGACGTCGACGTCGCGAACATGCGGTCCGTCAAGCTCATCCGCCGCTTCATGCCGGTCACCGACGACTACCGCGGGACCCGGTTCTCGGTCGTCGAGAACGGCAAGCGGATGCTCACGCCGCTCGCCGTCGTGGTCGTCGCCGTGTTCGCCACCGACATCGTGTTCGCGGTCGACTCCGTGCCGGCCGTCTACGGCATCACCGGCGACCCGTACCTCGTGTTCGCGACCAACGCCTTCGCGCTGCTGGGCCTGCGCGCCCTGTACTTCGTGCTCCAGGGCGCGCTGTCCAAGCTCGTGCACCTCGGCTACGGCCTCGCGGCGATCCTCGGCTTCATCGGCGTGAAGCTCGTCCTGCACTGGGCGCACGGCATCTGGCCCGCGACGCCCGAGGTGCCGACCGTCTGGTCGCTCGTCGTCATCGTCGCCATCCTCGGCGTCGTCACCGCGACCAGCCTGTACGCGACGCGCGGCAAGGACGGCGACGCGCCGGAGGACTCCGCGCACGTCGCCGAGCCGGGGTCGCGGAAGCACTGACGCCCCGGCACCACCCGCACCGCAGCACCACGACCGCCCGGTCGCCGGCACCCGCCGGCCGCCGGGCGTCGTCGTCCTGTCCGCGCCCGCGCGCCAACCCCGGCGGGACCTCCAACGCCCCCCGCGCCAACCCGGCGCGCACCCTCGTCCGCGCGCGCCCGTCCCCGCCGAGTGCGGTACCTGCGCTCGACTGCGGTAGATGCGACTGCCAACCCCGGCGGGACGTACCGCGCTCGGCGAGGAGGGTGGTGGCGGAGGGGAGGAGAGGCGGCGCTGCGGACGGGTCGGCGGCGGCCGGCGCCGCCCGCCCGGCTAGCCTGGCGGGCGGCGCCCGCAGCGGGCGCCGCCGCCGAGCCACGTGAGGACGCCACCGATGCCGAGCCTGCAGCCGTACCGTGCCGACGACGCCCGGTACGACGCGATGACGTACCGCCGGACCGGTCGCTCCGGCCTCGACCTGCCGGCGCTGTCGCTCGGCCTGTGGCACAACTTCGGCGACCAGACGCCGTTCGAGACCCAGCGTGCCGTGCTGCGCCGCGCGTTCGACCTCGGCGTCACGCACATGGACCTCGCGAACAACTACGGGCCGCTGCCGGGTGCCGCGGAGGAGAACTTCGGCCGGCACCTGGCGCGCGACCTGCGCCCGTACCGCGACGAGCTCGTCATCTCGACGAAGGCCGGCTACGACATGTGGTCGGGCCCCTACCAGGACGGCGGGTCGCGCAAGTACCTGCTGTCCTCGCTCGACGCGTCGCTGAGCCGCATGGGGCTGGAGTACGTCGACGTCTTCTACCACCACCGCCCGGACCCGACGACGCCCCTCGAGGAGACGATGGGCGCGCTGCACCACGCGGTGACGAGCGGGAAGGCGCTGTACGCCGGCGTCTCCAACTACACGCCGGCGCAGACGCGCGAGGCGCACCGCATCCTCGGCGAGATGGGCACGCGCCTGCTCATCCACCAGCCCAGCTACTCGATGTTCAACCGGCACGTCGAGCTGGTCGGCGAGGGGCAGACGGAGTCGCTGCTCGACGCGGTCGGGGACCTGGGCGTCGGCATGATCGTGTTCTCGCCGCTCGCGCAGGGGCTGCTCACGGGCAAGTACCTCGGCGGGGAGGCGCCGGCCGGGTCGCGCGCGGCGGGCGCCAGCCCGTTCCTGTCGTCGCAGGCGCTGTCGGAGACGTACCTGACGCGGGCGCGGGCGCTCGACGAGATCGCGGCCGGGCGCGGGCAGAGCCTCGCGCAGCTGGCGCTGTCGTGGGTGCTGCGGGACGAGCGAGTGACCTCGGCGCTGATCGGCGCGAGCTCGGTCGCGCAGCTCGAGGACAACGTGCAGGCGCTCGCTGCGGCGCCGCTCACCGCGGACGAGATCGCCGCGATCGAGGAGCACGCGGTCGACGGCACGGGCCGCTGACGGTCGGGCCTCGACGTGCGTGAGGGTGCGGCCCGCGCGGGCCGCACCCTCACGTCGTCCGTGGGCGGTCAGTAGATCGGTCGGCCCGACGCGTCGGGCACGCCGCTCTTGCGGAACACGTACGTGCGCACCTGGTCGCGCCACTCGGTGGCCGAGCGCAGCTGCTCCGCGAGCCGCTCGGTGACGCGGGCGTGCAGGGCGTCGTCGACGAGACCGGCGACGTCCACCCACGCGGCCACCATGCGCTCGACCTCGTCGACGGCGTCGGCGCGCGAGTCGTACACGTGCTGCGCGACGGTCGTGCCGGAGTGCAGCCGGTGCTCCCACGGGACGTGGTGGAAGAAGAGCAGCAGCTCGTCGGGGCAGGTTGCGACGTCCTCGTAGACGTCCCGCCACGGCGCCTCGTACTGGCCGGTGTACCCGGTGCCGGTCGCGCGGGTGCGGTCGACGCCGATGCCGTCGCGATCGGCGAAGTGGTACGTGCCCCACGGGCTGTACTCGTACCCGTCGACCGACGGCCCGTAGTGCGAGCCCGGCGTCACCATGAAGCCGACGCCGAGCGGCGCGGTGTACGCCTCGTAGGTGCGCCACGAGCCGTCCATGAGGCGGTGCAGCGTCGCGCGCACGCGCGGGTCGGCGTCGGGGAACGTCAGGCCGATCCACTCGTCGAGGACCGCGACCGGGTCCGCCCCCGGGCTCCACGCGAGCCGTGCGAACGCGTAGAGGTTGGCCTGGGCGAGCGGGTGGCCGGTCCAGAAGACGTCGTCGCCGGCGTTCGCGACGGCGACGATGCCGCCCTCCCGCAGGCCCTCGACCTCGGGACCGTGGACGGTGCCCTCCGGTCCGCCCGGGAGCCCCGTGGCGATCTCCGCGACCGTCCGGGTCGCATCCTCCGTCAGGGGGAAGCCCAGGATCTCGCTCCACCACGGCCCCAGGTAGCAGACGTGCTTCTGGTGCCCGGTGTACTCCTGCGTCACCTGCAGCTCGACGGCGACGCGCGTGCGCGGCATCGCGCCGATGACGGGGGAGACGGCCTCGCGCGTCTGGAAGTCGAGCGGCCCGTGCTTGACCTGCAGCACGACGTTCTCGTCGAACCGCCCGTCGAGCGGGTGGAAGTGGTCGTACGCCGCGCGGGCGCGGTCGGTCGACCGGTCCCGCCAGTCCTGCGTGTGGTTGTAGACGAACGCCCGCCAGAACACCGTGCCGCTGTGCGGTGCCACCGCGCGCGCCAGCAGGTTCGCGCCGTCGGCGTGGTCGCGCCCGTACGCGAACGGCCCCGGCTGCCCCTCGGAGTCCGCCTTGACGACGAACCCGCCGAAGTCCGGGACCGTCGCCCACACGCGGTCCGCGGCCGCGGCCCACCAGCGCTGCACGTCCGGGTCGAGCGGGTCCGACGTCGGCAGGCCGCCGATCGTCATCGGCGCCGCGAACGACACCGACAGGTACGTGCGGACGCCGTGCGGGCGGAACACGTCAGCGAGCCGGGCGACGTCGCCCAGGCCGTCGGTGAGCAGCCGCGCCTCGGTGCGGCCGACGTTGACGTTGTTCAGCGAGACGGCGTTGATGCCCACCGAGCCCAGCAGCCGCGCGTACGCGGCGACGCGGGTGAGGTCCTCGCGGACGCGCCCCGCCTCGAACCAGAGCGACCCGCCGGCGTAGCCGCGCTCGACCTGGCCCATGACGGGGTGCACGTCGACGTTGTCCCAGTGGTCGAGCATGCGCAGCGACGACACGGGCAGGTCGAACACCGGGTCCTCGTCCGCCGCCCAGGCGCGCTCACCGGCGCGCACCAGCGCGTGCAGGCCGTACAGGAGCCCGCGATGGCCGCCCGCCACGACGTAGGCCCGGCCGTCGCGGCGCCCCAGCAGGAACGCCTCCTCGCCGATCGGGGCGCTCGCGGACCCGTCCAGGGCGCCGCCGCTCGCGGCCCCGACGAGGTGCGCGTTCGGATCGGTCGTGGGGTGCGCGAACTGCATCGCCACCCCGCTGACGCCGGCCGCCCGGACCGCGACCACCAGCGTGACGTCGTGCGCGTCGACCGCCTCGGCCTCGACGGGCGCGTCCGCCGTGCTCACCGTCAGCGAGCCGCCGAACAGCCGCGTCGCCCGGCGCACCTCCGCGACCACGGTGTCGCCGACCGGCCCGGCGTCCGGACCGAGTGCCACGAGCACCCGCCGGGAGCCGAGCGGCCGGAACGCCGCGTCGGGCAGCCAGGCGTCGTGCCAGCCGCGGTCCTGCCAGGGGACGTCCTGCCAGCTCTGCTGCGTCGTCGTGGCGCTCACCAGTCGTGCACCGTCCCGTCCTTGAGCCGGTTGAACGGCAGGTACGCCGTCTCGTACGGGAACCGCGCGGCCGCGTCGTCGTCGTGCACGACGCCCAGGCCCGGCTCGTCCGAGGGGTGCAGGTACCCGTCGACGAACGTGAACGACGTGCGGAACACCTCGTGCGTCGTCGCCGAGTGCTGCATGTACTCCTGGATCCCGAAGTTGTGGATCGCGAGCCCGAGGTGCAGCGCCGCCGCCATGCCGACGGGGGAGATGTCGGTCGGCCCGTGGAAGCCCGACTTGATCTGGTACTGGGCCGCGTAGTCGACGATCCGGCGCAGGGCGGTGATGCCGCCGGCGTGCGTCACGGAGGAGCGCACGTAGTCGATCAGCTGCTCGCGGATGATCGTCTGGTAGTCCCAGACGGTGTTGAAGACCTCGCCGATCGCGAGCGGCGTGACGGTGTGCTGGCGGACCAGCCGCAGCGCCTCCTGGTTCTCCGCCGGCGTGCAGTCCTCGAGCCAGAACAGGTCGTACGGCTCGAGGTCCTTGCCGAGGCGTGCCGCCTGGATCGGGGTCATGCGGTGGTGGCCGTCGTGGAGCAGCGGCAGGTCGGGCCCGAACTCGTTGCGCACGGCCTCGAAGACGCCGGGCAGGTGCCGCATGTACGCGCGCGTGTCCCAGTCCTCCTCGGCGGGCAGCGGCGCGCGCTGCGCGGGCTCGTAGTCGTACCGGCCGGACGTGGACGGCTGCGCGGCGACCCCGTAGACGGCGGTGATGCCGGGCACGGACGTCTGCACGCGGATCGAGCGGAAGCCCTCGTCGAGGTGCCGGCGGATCGAGTCGAACAGCTCCGGCAGGTCGCGGCCGGACGCGTGCCCGTACGCCATGAGCCCGGTCCGGCTCGCGCCGCCGAGGAGCTGGTACAGCGGCATGCCGGCGAGGCGCGCCTTGATGTCCCACAGGGCCATGTCGACGGCGGCGATGGCGGCCATGGTCACCGGGCCGCGACGCCAGTACGCGCTGCGGTAGAGGAACTGCCAGGTGTCCTCGATCCGGTGCGCGTCCCTGCCGGTGAGCAGGGGGACCACGTGGTCGGTCAGGTAGCTGGCGACGGACAGCTCGCGGCCGTTCAGCGTCGCGTCGCCGAGCCCGACGACACCGTCCTCGGTGACCACGCGCAGGGTCACGAAGTTGCGGCCGGGGCTGGAGACCAGCACCTCGGCGGTGCGGATCGCGGTGGACATCCTTGTCGCTCCTCCCGCCCGCACGTCGTCGGCGGGCTGCGGCGAGCGTAGGCAGGGCTGCCGCGAGATGGCAATCGTGTGCCATGATTTGCCACCCGATGTGCCACGGGCGCACCGCCTCGCCGGCGGCGCGCCGGGCCCGTCACGACACGCAGCGAACGGAGGACCGCGTGAGCAGGCAGCCCACGCTGCGCGACGTCGCGGAGAAGGCGGGCGTCGCCGTCTCGACGGCCTCGCGCGCACTCACGCGTCCCGGACGCATCAGCGCGCACACCACCGAGCGGGTCCGCGCCGCCGCGGACGCCCTCGGGTACACGCCCAGCGCCTCCGCCCGCGCGCTGTCGTCGGGGCGCACCACCACGGTGGCACTGGTCGTCCCCGACGTCACCAACCCGTTCTACTTCGGGCTCGTGCGGGGCACGGGCGCGCGCCTCCGCGAGGGCGGGTACGTGCAGGTGCTCGTCGACACCGAGGAGTCCGCCGAGGCGGAGGCCCGTGCGCTCGTCGGCCTGCGCGGCACCGTCGACGGCGCGGTCCTCGCCGCGTCGCGCCTCGCCGACGCGCGTCTCGCCGAGCTCGCCGCGGACCTGCCGGTCGTCGCGGTCAACCGCACCAGCCCGTCGCTGTCGGCGCCGAGCGTGCTCATCGACACCCCCGGCGGGCTCGTGCAGGCGCTCGAGCACCTCGCCTCGCTGGGGCACCGCCGGGTCGCGTACGCGTCCGGCCCGCGCACGTCGTGGTCGGACACCCGCCGGCAGGCGGCCCTGCACCCCGCCGCCGCGCGCCTCGGCCTCGACGTCACCGTCCTCGGCCCGTACGCGCCGGTGCGCACGGCCGGGCCCGCCGCCGCCGACGCCGCCGTCCAGGCGGACGTCACCGCCGTGGTCGCGTTCAACGACCTGCTCGCGTTCGGCATCCTCGAGCGGCTCGACGCGCGCGGGGTCGACGTGCCGGCGCGGATGAGCGTCGTCGGCTGCGACGACGTCTTCGGCGCCGACCTGGTCCGCCCCGCCCTGACGACCGTCGCGTCGCCCATGGAGCGCGCCGGCCGCCTCGCCGCCGACCTGCTCATCTCACGGCTCGAGGGCACCGGCCCCTACGCCGGGCACGGCAGCGACCCGTCGGTCCTGCCCACGCACCTGGTCATCCGCGGCTCGACGGGCCCCGCCCCCGCCTGACGCACTGCGCACGGCGCTGACGGCCGAGGTCCGGGCGGGTCAGGCCGGGTCGTCCCCCAGGCCGGCGATGGTCGCCAGCACCCCGTCCGCGTAGCGGTCGAGCTTGGCGGCGCCGACGCCGCCGATCGTGCCGAGCTCGGCGCGGGACGTCGGCCGGCGCGTCGCGATCTCCCGCAGCGTCGCGTCGTGGAACACCACGTACGCGGGGACGCCCTGCTCCTTGGCCGCGCCCGCGCGCCACGCACGCAGCGCCTCGAACGCCGACGCGTCGCCGCCCGTGAGGTCTGCCGCGGCCGCCGACCGGCCGCCGCCCCGGCGCTCGCGGGCGACCCGTCCGGTGCGCTCCGGCTCCCGCCGGAGCCGCACCTCCCGCTCGCCGCGCAGCACGTCCGCCGACGCGGGCGTGATCCGCAGCGTGCCGTACCCCTGCGTGTCGACCGCCAGCAGCTCCGCCGCCAGCAGCTGGCGCACCACACCGCGCCACTCGCCGTCGGACAGGTCCTGCCCGATGCCGAACGTCGAGAGCTGCTCGTGCCCGAGCTGGCGCACGCGCGGCGTCTCCTTGCCGCGCAGGATGTCGACCACGTGGCCGACGCCGTACCGCTGCCCGCGCTGGTCGAGGCGCACCACCGTCGACAGCAGCTTCTGCGTGGGGACCGTGCCGTCCCACGACTCCGGGGGCTCGAGGCACGTGTCGCAGTTGCCGCACGGCCCGTCCGACGGCTGGCCGAAGTACGCGAGCAGCTGCACGCGGCGGCAGTCGACCGTCTCGCACAGCGCGAGCATCGCGTCGAGGTGCTGCGTGAGGCGGCGGCGGTGCTCGGCGTCGCCCTCGGAGCCGTCGATCATCTTGCGCTGCTGCACGACGTCCGCGAGCCCGTACGCCAGCCACGCCGTCGACGGCAGCCCGTCGCGCCCCGCGCGGCCCGTCTCCTGGTAGTACCCCTCCACCGACTTGGGCAGGTCGAGGTGGGCGACGAACCGCACGTCCGGCTTGTCGATGCCCATGCCGAACGCGATCGTCGCGACCATCACGAGGCCGTCCTCGCGCAGGAACCGTGACTGGTTCTGCGCCCGCACGCGGCGGTCGAGGCCCGCGTGGTACGGCAGCGCGTCGACGCCGTTGCGGACCAGCCACTCCGCCGTCTGCTCGACCGACGCCCGCGAGAGGCAGTAGACGATGCCGGAGTCGCCGTCGTGCTCGGTGCGCAGCAGGTGCAGCAGCTGGCGGCGCGGGTCGTCCTTGCCGACGATGCGGTAGCGGATGTTCGGGCGGTCGAAGCTCGCGACGAACTGCCGCGCGTCCTCGAGCTGCAGGCGCTGGCAGATCTCCCGGTGCGTCGCCGGGGTCGCCGTCGCGGTGAGCGCGATGCGGGGGACGTCGGGCCAGCGCTCGTGCAGCACCGACAGCTGCAGGTAGTCGGGGCGGAAGTCGTGGCCCCACTGGCTCACGCAGTGCGCCTCGTCGATCGCGAACAGGGCGACGTGCCCGCGCCCGAGCAGGTCCAGCGTCTCCGGCACGCGCAGCCGCTCGGGCGCCAGGTACAGCAGGTCCAGCTCGCCCGCGAGGAACGCGTCCTCGACGGCCCGTCGCTGGTCCCGCTCCTGCGTGGAGTTGAGGAACCCGGCCCGCACGCCCAGCGCCGACAGGGCGTCGACCTGGTCCTGCATGAGCGCGATCAGCGGGGACACCACGACGCCCGTGCCCTCGCGGACCAGCGCGGGCACCTGGTAGCAGAGCGACTTGCCGCCGCCGGTCGGCATGAGCACCACCGCGTCGCCGCCGCCGACGACCGTGTCGACGACCGCCTCCTGGTCCCCGCGGAACGCGTCGTACCCCCACACGCGGTGCAGCACCGTGCGCGCGTCGCCGTGCGACGGCGCCGGGCGACCGGGGTCCCGCGACGCGACGCTCCCGGCACGCCGGGGCCGCGCGGCGACCGCGCCGCCCGGGGCTTCCCACGGGTCGGCGGGCGGCTCCCACGCGTCGGCGGGGGGCTCGACGTCCCACCACGGCGGCTCGTCGCCACCGGCGAACGGGTCCGGCGGGACGTCCGGCGGCGCGTCGGGGGAGGTGGGGTCCGGCAGCACGCGACCACCCTACGAGCCCGCGCCCGGGCGCGGTGGCCCCCGGCTCTCCCTGTGGACCGGCACGCGGACCTCGCCCGCCGTCCCGCCCGCCGATCCCCGACGGGCCGCGCGGGCACCGGGAGGTTCCGTAGGGTGGCGCCCATGGGAACCGCACTGGTCACCGGGGCGAGCGCCGGCCTCGGGCTCGAGTTCGCCTGGCAGCTCGCGACAGCCCGGCACGACGTCGTGCTCGTCGCCCGTGACGGGCAGCGCCTCACGCGCCTCGCCCGCCAGCTCGAGGCCGCCGCCGGCGTGCACGCCGAGGTCCTCGTCGCCGACCTGACGGACCGCGCCGACGTCGAGCGCGTCGCCGACCGCCTGCGGGCCACCGAGCGCCCCGTCGGCCTGCTCGTCAACAACGCCGGCTTCGGCATCCACCAGCGCTTCGTCGGCGGCGACGTCCGCCGCGAGGAGGAGGGCCTGGACGTCATGGTCCGGGCCGTCATGGTGCTGTCGCACGCGGCCGCGGGCGCGATGGTCGAGCGCGGCCGCGGCGCGGTCCTCAACGTCGCCTCCGTCGCCGCGCTGCTCGCCTCCGGCACGTACTCCGCCCACAAGGCGTGGGTGCGCTCGTTCACCGAGGGCCTGGCGGTCGAGCTGCAGGGGACCGGCGTCACCGCCACCGTCGTCTGCCCGGGCTTCACGCACACGGAGTTCCACGCGCGCGGGGACATCGACACGAGCGCCTACCCGGACGTGGCGTGGCTCGACCCCGAGGACGTGGTGGCCACCGCGCTCGCGGACGTGCGCCGCGGCGTCGTGATCTCGACGCCGAGCCTGCGGTACAAGGCGACGTCCGCGCTGGTGCGGGTGCTGCCGCGGTCCGCGGTGCGGGCGATCGGGCGGTACCGCAAGGCCGTCGAGCTGCCCGACGAGCCGACGGCGTCGGAGGCCGTGGACGAGGGCCCCGCGCAGACCGACCGGTCGCACACCGACCCCTCGCACACCGACCGGCCGCACACCGACTGAGCGCACGCCGACGGCACCCGGCCGGCCGAGCGCACACCGGCCGGGCGGGCGCGCGTCGCTACGCTGTCCGCCGTGACCTCCGACCTGTCGCCCACCCCGCGCGAGCAGCTGCGGGACCTGATCGTCGAGCTCGCCGTCGTGCGCGGGCGGGTGACGCTGTCGTCGGGCCGGGAGGCCGACTACTACGTCGACCTGCGCCGCGCGACGCTGCACCACCGCGCCGCCCCCCTGATCGGCCACCTGATGCTGGACATGCTCGAGGAGGCCGGGCTCGGCACGGCGGAGGTCGACGCGGTCGGCGGGCTCACGCTCGGCGCGGACCCCGTCGCGACCGCGCTGCTGCACGCGGCCGCGTCGCGCGGGCAGGACCTCGACGCGTTCGTCGTCCGCAAGGAGGCGAAGGCGCACGGCATGCAGCGGCGCATCGAGGGCCCCGACGTCGCCGGCCGCCGCGTCGTCGTCGTCGAGGACACGTCGACCACCGGCGGCTCCCCGATCGCCGCGGTCGAGGCCGTGCGCGAGGCCGGCGGCGAGGTCCTCGGCGTGGCGACGATCGTCGACCGGGCGACCGGTGCGCGGGAGGCGATCGAGGCGCTCGGCGTGCCGTACCACCCCCTGTTCGGCCTCGGCGACCTCGGGCTCGCCTGACCGGCGTCCGCGATGGACCAGACGCTCCTCGTCCTGCTGCTCGTCGTCGGCCTGCCCGCGTTCTTCGCGCTCGTGTGGTGGCTGCAGAAGAAGCGCCACGAGCAGCTCGCCGCGTGGGCGGCCGCCACCGGGTGGGAGTACGTGCGCACCGACCCCGGGCTCGGTCTCGTGCGGCTGCACCGCAACCAGCCGTTCGAGCAGGGGCACAGCCGGCGGGCGTCCGAGGTGCTGACGGGCCGCTGGCAGGGCCTGCCCGCCGTGTCGTACACGTACGAGTGGTCGACGGGCAGCGGCAAGGAGAAGAAGACGTACCACGCGCACGTCGTCGCCCTCGCGCTGCCCGCGTACCTGCCGGTGCTCGAGCTGACCGCGGAGGGCGTCGGCGCACGGATCGCGAAGGCGCTCGGCGCGCGCGACATGCAGACCGAGTCGGTGGCCTTCAACGACGCGTACCGGGTCGTCGCCGGGGACGAGCGCGTGGGGCACGCGATCCTGCACCCCCGCCTCATGGAGCGCCTGCTGCAGGACGACGCCCTCGGCACCGACTGGCGCATCGAGGGCACGTGGATCGCGTCCTGGCGGTCCGGCCGCACCGACACCGCGCGCATCGCACCGCGCCTGGGCGTCATGCACGCCGTCGTGCGCGGCGTGCCGCGGCACGTGTGGCAGGACCACGGGTACGACCCGCTGACGCACGGCGTTGCGCCGAACGGCTGAGCCCCGGGCTGCCGTGCGCCGGACGGCAGCGCCGTGGCGGCGTGCGCGGTGCCGCGGGCGGCCCGGCGGTCGGTACGATCCGGTGACCGTCCCGACCCCTGCGGAGGCCTTCCCGTGACCGGTGGCACCATCGCCCTGCTCGTCGTCGTCGCGATCGTCGTGATCGTGCTGCTCTGGGCGGTGGCGCAGTACAACGGCTTCGTCCGGCTGCGGAACCTCGTGCAGGAGGCGTGGCGGCAGATCGACGTCGAGCTGCACCGCCGGCACGACCTCATCCCGAACCTCGTGGAGTCGGTCAAGGGCTACGCGGCCCACGAGCGCGCCGTGTTCGACGAGGTCACGCGGGCGCGTGCCGCCGCGGCCGGCCCCGCCGCGGGCCCGGCGCAGCAGGCCGCGCAGGAGAACCAGCTCACCGCTGCGCTCGGCCGGCTGTTCGCCGTGGCCGAGGCGTACCCCGCGCTGCGCGCGAGCGAGAACTTCCAGCAGCTGCAGGCGGAGCTCACCAACACCGAGGACCGCATCGCCGCCGGGCGCCGGTTCTACAACGCGAACGTCCGGGCGATGAACACGAAGGTCGAGACGTTCCCGCCCAACATCATCGCGAAGATGTTCGGGTTCACCCGCGCCGAGTACTTCGAGGCCGAGGACCCGCAGGTGCGGCAGGCGCCGACCGTCAGCTTCTGACGGGTCAGACCAGCTCGACCAGGTCCGCGACCGAGTCGAGCACCGCCGTCGGCCGGAACGGGAACCGCTCCACGTCCTGCGCCCGCGTCGAGCCCGTGAGCACCAGGTACGTCCGCAGGCCCGCCTCGATGCCGGCGACGACGTCGGTGTCCATGCGGTCGCCGACCATCACGGTCGTCTCGGAGTGCGCGTCGATGCGGTTGAGCGCCGAGCGGATCATCATCGGGTTCGGCTTGCCGACGAAGTAGGGCTTGCGCCCGGTGGCGGCGCTGATCATCGCCGCCACGGCGCCGGTCGCCGGCAGGTCGCCCTCGGCGCTCGGGCCCGTGACGTCGGGGTTCGTCGCGATGAACCGCGCGCCGCCCTGGATGAGCCGGATCGCCTGCGTGATCGCCTCGAACGAGTACGTGCGGGTCTCGCCGAGCACGACGAAGTCGGGCCGCGCCGCGGTCAGCGTGTAGCCGGCCTCGTACAGCGCCGTGGTCAGGCCCGCCTCGCCGATGACGTACGCGGAGCCGCCGGGCATCTGGTCGGTGAGGAACTGCGCGGTGGCGAGCGCCGACGTCCAGATCGCCCCCTCCGGCAGGTCGATGCCCGTGGCGGCCAGCCGCGCGCGCAGGTCGCGCGGCGTGAAGATCGAGTTGTTGGTGAGGACGAGGAACGGCCGTTCGCGCTCGCGCAGCGTCCGCACGAACTCGACGGCGCCCGGCAGCGCGGTGCCCTCGTGCACGAGCACGCCGTCCATGTCGGTGAGCCAGGAGTCGACCGTCCGTTCCGTCACGTCGGTCAGGGTAGTCCCGCGTGGCTACGCTGCCGGGGTGACCGCCGACGACGCCCACCGCGCCAGCCTGCCCACGCGACCCGACCCCGCCGCCGACCCCGGTGCTGCCGACCCCGCGGCGGGGCGTCGCAGGTCGTGGTCGCACGCCCCGCTGGACGCGCTGCGCGGCGGCCTGATCGGTGCGGCGGAGTCCGTGCCGGGCATCTCCGGGGGCACGATCGCGCTGGTCGTCGGCCTCTACGACCGCCTGGTCGACGCCGCCGGCCACGTGGTGCACGCCGCACGGGCGCTGGTCACCGGCGTGACCCGGCGCGAGGGCACGGGCGAGGCCGTCGCGGCGCTGCGGCGCGTGGACTGGCGCCTGCTCGTGCCCGTGCTGGTCGGCATGGTCGTCGTGCTGCTCGTCTCGCTGCGCACCATCGCGCCGCTGCTCGAGAGCCACCCGGTGCCGACCCGGTCGGTCTTCCTCGGCATGATCGCGGCGTCGGTCGTCGTCCCGCTGCAGATGATGCCGCGACGCTTCCGGGCGCTCGACGCGGTGCTGCTCGTGGTGGGTGCGGGCGTGGCGTTCGTGCTCGCCGGGCTGGCGCCGGCGGAGGTCGCGAACCCGTCGCTCTGGTACGTGTTCCTCGGCGCCGCGCTGGCGATCAACGCCCTCGTCCTGCCCGGCGTGTCGGGGTCGGCGCTGCTCGTCGTGCTCGGCCTCTACGTGCCCGTGCAGGCCGCGCTGGACGACCGGGACCTGGCGTTCGTGGGCGTCTTCATGCTCGGCGCGGCGGTCGGTCTCGCGTCGTTCGTCAAGCTGCTGCAGTGGCTCCTGCACCAGCGCCGGCAGGGGACGATGGCGGTGCTCGCCGGCCTGATGATCGGCTCGCTGCGTGCGCTGTGGCCGTGGCAGGACGAGGAGCGGGGTCTGCTGGCGCCGTCGGGCGACCTGCTCGGGCCGGTGCTGCTCGCGGTCGCCGGTGCGGCGGTCGTGCTCGTCCTCGTCGTCTGGGAGCGCCGCCGGATCGCGCGCGCCGAGACCAGCTGACCCGAGGCGCCGCGCATGCGCCCGACCGTGAAGGACGTCGCCACGCGCGCCGGCGTCTCGCCGAAGACGGTGTCGAACGTCATCCACGGGCGCGTGTTCGTGCGCCCGGAGACGCGTGCGCGGGTGGAGCGCGCGCTCGCGGAGCTGGACTACGTGCCGAACCTCGTGGCGCGCGGCCTGCGCAGCGGCCGGTACGGGCTGATCGCGCTCGCCCTGCCGGACCTGTCGACGGCGTACTCGGCCGAGCTGGCGCACCACTTCGTGGAGGAGGGGCACGCGCGCGGCTGGGGCGTGCAGGTCGAGGAGACGGCGGCCGAGCCCCGGCGCGAGCGCGAGCTGCTCTCGCGGGCGCGCTCGCAGCTCGTCGACGGGCTGGTGCTCAACCCGGTGTCGCTCGAGGACTCGGTGGTGGCCGACCACGTCGGGCCGGGGCGTGCGCCGCTGCCGCCGACCGTGCTCATCGGCGAGGTCGAGCAGGACCGCACCGACCAGGTGGGCGTGGACAGCGTGGCGGCCGCCCGTGACATGACCGCGCACCTGCTGGCCGGGGGGCGGCGGCGCGTCGCGGTGGTGGGGTCGCCGGCGCCCGCGGAGACCGCGGCGGCGCGGCAGCGCACGGAGGGGTACCGGCGGGCGCTCGCCGCGGCGGGCGTGCCGCACGACCCGACGCTCGAGATCCCGGCGCCCGCCTGGACGACGGAGGCCGCGGTGGCGGCGGTCGAGGCGTTCCTGGCCCGCGCGCCGCTGCCGGACGCGTTCTTCTGCTTCACCGACTCGATGGCGCTCGGCGTGCTCGGCCTGCTGTGGCGCCGGGGCGTGCGGGTGCCGGACGACGTCGCGGTGGCCGGGTTCGACGACGTCGCGCCGGCACGGCACGCGGTGCCGCCGCTGACGACGGTGTCGTTCGACCTGCGCCGGTTCGCCGCGACGACGCTCGACCTGCTCGGCGCGCGCATCGACGACCGGGACCGGCCCCCGCGCCGTGTCGTCGTGCCGCACGGCGTGGTCGTGCGCGCGAGCACGGGCGGCTGACCGTGCGTGCCCGGCGTGTCCGGTCCCTCCTGCTTGTCCGGTGGTTCTAACGATGTAATGATCACGAGGTCGGCGACGGTGCCGCAGGTCGGGGAGGACCCGGCGGTGCCGCCGTCGGCGCCGATGGACCGCGATGTCTCACGAAGGAGTGACGACATGGGCCTGCGACGACCCCTCCGCCATCCCGTCCCGCCGCACCGCGCAGCCGGCCGCCCGCCGGACCCCGGCGGCGGTCTCACCAGGCGCCAGGTGCTGCTCGGCTCGCTCGCCGCGGCCGGCGGTGTCGCGACGGTCGGCGCGCTCGGCGGCTGCAGCCCGGCCGCGGTCGCCGCCGGCGGCGACCGCCCCCTGTCCTACTGGCACCTGCTCAGCGGCGGCGACGGCGTCGTCATGGCCGGGCTCGTCGAGGAGGCCAACGCGCTCGACCGCGGCTACCAGGCGACGCAGACCGTGCTCGCGTGGGGGGCGCCGTACTACACCAAGCTCGCCATGGCGAGCGTCGGCGGGCGTGCCCCCGACGTCGCGGTCATGCACGCGTCACGCATCGCCGGGTACGCCCCGGGCGGGCTCCTGGACCCGTGGGACCTCGACCTCCTCGCCGACGTCGGCGTGCAGGAGGGCGACTTCCTCGAGCGGGTGTGGGAGAAGGGCATGCTCGACGGGAACGTGTACTCGATCGCCCTCGACTCGCACCCGTTCATCCTCATGTACAACACGGACGTCGCCGAGCAGGCCGGTGTCCTCGGCCCCGACGGGCGGCTGGTGCCCATCGAGGACCCGGAGACGTTCCTCGAGGTGGCGCGGGCGATGCAGGGCGTCACGGGCGGCCAGGGCATCGCGTACGGGTACCTCGGGGACGGCGCCCAGATGTGGCGGCTCTTCTACACGTTCTACAAGCAGCACGGTGCCGAGTTCGACCTGTCGGGCGACAAGGCCGTCGTCGACATGGACGCGGCGGTGTCGTCGCTCGAGTACATCCAGCGGATGCTCGACGGCACGGTGGCGACCCCGAACGGCGACTACGGCACCGCGGTGTCGCAGTTCGTGACCGGCGCCACCGGCATGTTCCTCACCGGCGTGTGGGAGCTGCCGACCGTCCAGGCCGCGGGCTTCCCGTTCGACGCGCAGCCCATCCCCACGCTGTTCGGCACCCCGGCCGCGTACGCGGACTCGCACGCGTTCACGCTGCCGCACCAGACCAACCCGGACCCCGAGCAGCGCCGCGCGACGTACGAGTTCGTCGCCGACCTGCTGAAGAACTCGCTGCCCTGGGCGGAGGCCGGGCACATCCCGGCGTTCCAGCCGGTCATCGACAGCGAGGACTACGGCGCGCTCACGCCGCAGGTGAACTACGCACCGGCCGCGGAGATCCTCAACTACGACCCGGAGGCGTGGTTCACCGGGTCGGGCTCGGACTTCCAGGGCTACTTCCTCGAGACCGTGCAGAACGTGTTCCTCGGGGGCGCCGACCCGCGCGCGGGCTTCGAGGCCTTCGTCCGGCGCATCGACGTCCAGCTCGCCAAGCCGAACCCCGTCTGACCCGGTCCCGACCCGAGCCCTTCCCCCGATCCGACGAAGGAGTCCGATCGTGTCCTCCGCAACACTCGGCGCCCGGACCGGCCGCGGCCGCACGGGCAGCGCCGCCCCGGCACCCACCGTCACCGGAGCCCTGCGCACCCGCGACACCCGCATCGGGTGGGCGTTCGTCGCACCGTTCCTCGTCGTCTTCGTCATGTTCCTGCTCTGGCCCCTGCTGCACGGCCTCTGGCTGAGCTTCACCGGCCAGAGCATCACCGGCGCCGGGGGGGAGTTCATCGGCTTCGCGAACTACGCCGAGGCGCTGTCCGACCCGATCATGTGGCGCTCCATGCTGAACACCGTGTGGTTCACGGTGCTGTCGACCATCCCGCTCGTCCTCGTGGGCCTCGTCATGGCGCTGCTGGTCTTCCAGGGCCTGCCCGGGCAGTGGCTGTGGCGGCTGTCGTTCTTCATGCCGTTCCTGCTCGCGTCCACGGTCGCGGCGCAGTTCTGGATCTGGATGTACAACCCCCAGCTCGGGCTCGTGAACGCCATGCTCGGCGTCGTCGGCATCGAGGGGCAGGCGTGGTTGCAGGACCCGCAGTGGGCCATGATCGCCGTCGTCGTCGAGACCCTGTGGTGGACCGTCGGGTTCAACTTCCTGCTCTACCTGACGGCTCTGCAGAACATCCCCGAGCAGCAGTACGAGGCGTCCGCGCTCGACGGCGCCGGCCGGTGGCGCCAGCTGTGGGCCATCACGCTCCCGCAGCTCGGCCCGACCACCGTGCTCATCGTCCTGCTGCAGGTCCTGGCCTCGCTCAAGGTCTTCGACCAGATCTACATCATGACCCAGGGCGGCCCCGGCGGGACCACGCGCCCCGTCGTCCAGTACATCTTCGAGTCCGGGTTCACGGGCTACCGGTTCGGCTACGCGTCGGCGATCGCGTACGTGTTCTTCGCGGTCATCGTCATCATCGCCGTCGCGCAGCTGCGGTTCACGACGCGGAGGGACCACGCATGACCACCACCGTCGCACCCCAGCCGAACGCCGCCTACCGTCCCGGGCCGCGCCGCACCGGGCGGCTGTCCGCCGCGGCGAACCTGCGGGTGGGCGAGCGGTTCGCCAGCCCCGGCCGCATCGTCGCGATCGTCGCCCTGGTCGTCATGGCGGTCGGGTGGCTGCTGCCCTTCCTGTGGGCCGTCGTCACGTCGTTCAAGTCGGAGGCCACGGCGGCCGCGACACCGGTCACCCTGCTGCCGCCCGACGGCTTCACCACCGACGCGTACACGAGCGTGCTGCGCGAGGGCAACGTGCCGCTGTGGACGTGGAACAGCCTCGTCACCGCCGTCGCGATCACCGCCCTGACGCTCGCCGTCTCGGCGCTCGCGGCCTACGCCCTCGCCCGGGTCGACTTCACCGGCCGCAAGTGGCTGTTCTGGGTGATCGTCGCGTCGATCATCGTGCCGCCGCCGGTGCTCATCGTGCCGCTGTTCTACGAGATGCTCGCGCTCAACCTCGTCGACACGTACTGGGCGATCATCCTGCCGCAGGTCGTGAACCCCGCCATGGTGTTCATCCTGAAGAAGTTCTTCGAGCAGGTGCCGATCGAGCTCGAGGACGCCGCGCGCATGGACGGTGCCGGGCGGCTGCGCGTGTTCTGGAACATCGTGCTGCCGCTGTCGCGGCCCATCCTCGCGGCCGTCGGGATCTTCGTCTTCATCGCCGCGTGGAACAACTTCCTGTGGCCGTTCATCATCACGTCCGACGCGTCCCTCATGACGCTGCCGGTCGGCCTGCAGACGGTGAAGAGCGCGTACGGCCTGCAGTACGCGCAGACGATGGCCGCGGCCGTCCTTGCAGCCCTGCCGCTGATCATCGTCTTCCTGTTCTTCCAGCGGCAGATCATCCGCGGGTTCTCCACGACCGGCTTCGGCGGTCAGTGACGCCCGTCCCACCACCGCACCACGCACCACCGCCGCCGGCGCCCCGCCGCACCCACCGGGCGCGCCGGCGGCCCGTCCCACCCGAGGAGCCCCATGACCCGCGCACGCATCACGCTCGACCGCGACTTCACGGCCGGGCCGGTGCCCCGCCGCCTCTTCGGCTCGTTCGTCGAGCACATGGGCCGGTGCGTCTACACCGGCATCTACGAGCCCGGGCACCCGGCCGCCGACGAGAACGGGTTCCGCACCGACGTGCTCGACCTGGTGCGCGAGATGGGCCCGACGGTGGTGCGGTACCCCGGCGGCAACTTCGTGTCCGGCTACAACTGGGAGGACGGCGTCGGACCGCGCGACCAGCGGCCCGTGCGGCTCGACGGCGCGTGGCACACCGTCGAGACCAACGCGTTCGGGCTGCACGAGTTCGTCGACTGGGCCAGGACCGCCGACGTCGAGATCATGGAGGCCGTCAACCTCGGCACGCGCGGCGTCGACGCGGCGCGCGCGCTCGTCGAGTACGCCAACCACCCCGGCGGCACGGCGTGGTCCGACCTGCGGGCGGCCAACGGGCACCCCGAGCCGTTCGACATCCGGCTGTGGTGCCTCGGCAACGAGATGGACGGCCCGTGGCAGATGGGCCAGAAGACCGCGGAGGAGTACGGGCGCATCGCGACGGAGGCCGCCAAGGCGATGCGGCTCGTCGACCCGACGATCGAGCTCGTGGCGTGCGGGTCGTCGAACTCGGGCATGCCCACGTTCGGGTCCTGGGAGCAGACGGTCCTGCGGCACGCGTACGAGTACGTGGACTACGTCTCCGCGCACGCCTACTACCAGGAGACGGAGGGCGACCACGGGTCGTTCCTGGCGTCCGCCGTCGACATGGACTACTTCATCGAGTCCGTCGTCGCCACGGCCGACGCCGTGCGCGCGGCCGGCAAGCACCGCAAGCACGTGCACCTCTCGTTCGACGAGTGGAACGTCTGGTACCAGACCGGCAAGGAGACCCCCGACCAGCCTCACGTCATCGAGCGCGAGGCCGTCTGGCGCGAGCACCCGCGGATCATCGAGGACGAGTACGGCGTCGCCGACGCGGTCGTGGTCGGGACGCTGCTCAACTCGCTGCTGCGGCACGGCGACCGGGTCAAGGTCGCCAACCAGGCGCAGCTCGTCAACGTCATCGCCCCCATCCGCTCCGAGGAGGGCGGGCCGGCGTGGCGGCAGACGATCTTCTGGCCGTTCGCCCGGACCGCGGCCCTCGCGCGCGGCGAGATCCTGCGTCCCGTCGTCCGGTCCGACCGGTACGAGGCCGCCCGGTTCGGCGACGTGGACCTCGTGGACGTCGCCGCGACGTGGGACGAGGAGGCGGGCTCCGTAGCGCTGTTCCTCGCGCACCGCGGCCTCGACGAGCCGGCCGACGTCGCGCTGACGCTGCGAGGCTGGACGCTCGGGCGCGTGCTGCGCTCCGAGGTGCTCGACGTGCCCGAGGGCGGCGACCGGTGGACGGCCAACACGCAGGAGCGGCCCGACACCGTCGGCCTGCGCGGGCTGGACGGCGTGCAGGTCGACGGCGAGGCGGTCGCGCTGCGGCTGCCGCCGCTGTCGTGGGCGGTCGTGCAGGTGGAGGCGACGCCGGCCTGAGGCAACGGGGCTCCGGCCGGGTTCGACCGGCTCGGGCCGGGGAGGGGCACGCGCGCGGGAGCGCAGGGGGCGGACCGCACGGGCGTCTGGCCGTGGCCGACGGGGGGCGGCCACGCCGGGATGATGGCGGCATGAGCGCTGAGGGGACCGACGGGACCACGCCGGACGGGGCGCTGCCCGGGGCGGCGGGCGACGACGAGCGCGAGGTGGGCGTCGGCCCGTGGCCGGGCGGGTCCGACGCGTGGCCGCGCGTCGCGGGGCCCGGCTCGGCGCTCGACCCACGCTACGACCCCGAGCTGCTCGCGCACGGCGACCGCCGCAACGTCGTGGACCGGTACCGCTACTGGACCGTCGAGGCGGTCGTCGCCGACCTCGACACCCGCCGCAACCCGTTCCACGTGGCGATCGAGAACTGGGCGCACGACCTCAACATCGGCTCGGTGGTGCGCACCGCCAACGCCTTCAACGCGGCGGGCGTGCACGTGGTCGGCCGCCGGCGCTGGAACCGGCGGGGCGCGATGGTCACCGACCGGTACCTGCACGTGCACCACCACCCCGACGCAGCGGCGCTCGCGACGTGGGCGGCGGAGGCCGGGCCGGACGGCGGCCGGCTGCCCGTCGTCGGTCTCGACAACGTCCCGGGCTCCGTCCCGATCGAGGGGTACGCGCTGCCGCGCGCGTGCGTCCTGCTGCTGGGCCAGGAGTCGACGGGCCTGACGCCGCAGGCGCAGGCCGCCTGCGACGTCGTCCTCCACATCACGCAGCACGGCAGCACCCGCTCCCTGAACGCGGGCGCCGCCGCGGCCATCGCGATGCACACGTGGGCCCTCACGCACGCCCACCCCTGACCCCACGCCCTGCCCTTCTCGCCCCTGCCCCCCGCCCCTGCCCCCGCCCCTGGCCTCCTCGGCGTCCCGTCCCACCGTCCGGCTGCCTCGCCTCCGTCTCGTGGCGAACGGGGCCCGGCGTACGTCCGGCACGTCGGAAGCGCACGCCAGGCCCCGCTCGTCGTGGACGGGGTGGAGTCGGGGGGGCGTGTGTCGCGTCGGCATGGGGAAGGGTGGCGGTAGGGCGACGTGGGGGTGGGGCGTGGTCGGGTGGCGAGGCTGCGTGGCGGGGGTCGAGCCGACCACCGGTTGTGGAGGGGCGCCGCGGTCCACAGGGCGTGAGGCCGTGCCGGCGCGCTTCCGCGCCGCGCGGGTGGGGTGTGCCCGTGCCCCGGTCCTTGCCGCTGCCCGACTCGCTCCTCCGCCTCGCCGAGGCGCAGGGCGGGCTGGTGTCCGCCGCGCAGTGCGACGTCGCCGGCGTGGCACAGGCCCGGCGGGGACGTCTCGTGCGGTCCGGCCGCTGGGGCCGCACCACGACGGGGGTCTACGTCGTGGACCCGCACGCACCCGTCGGTGCCGAGCTGCGACGTCGGCGCGCCGCGTGGACCGGTGTGCTGGCGTACGGCCCGGGAGCCGCGGCCGTGGGGACCAGCGCGCTGGTCCTGCACGGCGTCGCCGGTCTGCCCACGACGATCACGCCCGAGGTGGTGCTGCGCGGCCTGCGGCACACGGCCGGACGGGACGGCATCCGGGTGCGACGGTTCTCGACCGTCGTGCGGCCGTACGGCGCAGCCTTCGTCGCCCCGTTGCCGGAGGCGCTCGTCCAGGCGCTGCCGGAGCTCCCGCGCGACAACGCGGTCGCCGTGCTCGACGACGTGCTGCACCGACGGCTCGTGCCCGACGCCGAGATGGCGCGCGTCCGCGCCGCGACGGGCGGGCGTCGCGGGGCCGCGGGTCTCCACGCGTGCTGGGGGCTCGCCGACCGCCGCGCGGAGTCGCCGCTGGAGACGTTCGCGCGGCTGCAGTGCGTCGACGCCGGCATCGCGCCGGACGAGCTCCAGCCGGTCGTCCGCGCGCCGGACGGCCGGCAGGTCGCGCGCTGCGACCTGGCGTGGCGGCGGGCGGACAGCACGTGGTTGCTCGTGGAGGTGGACGGGCGCGAGTTCCACGACGTGCCGGCGGCCGTCATGCACGACCGCCACCGGCAGAACGCCCTCGCGGTCCTCGGCCACACGGTCCTGCGTGTCACGTCCACGGACGTGTCCCGTCGAGCCGTCGCCCCCCTCGTCCGAGCAGCCCTGCTCCCACGTCCCCGATGACCCGCCCACGCAGCACCCCACGGCCACGTCCCACCACGAACGGGGTCTGGCGTACGTCTGCACGCCGTGGAGCGCACGCCGGACACCGTCCGCCGTGGACACGCGCCGTCGGGGGCCTCCGGGCAGGCGTGCGGAGGCGGGGCGGACGTCCCGACGGGGGGTGCGTCCGGGGTGGCAGACTGCGGGCGTACCGCATCCGTCTACGTGCAGGAGATGCCGCGATGCCCATCGCAACCCCCGAGGTCTACGCCGAGATGATCGACCGGGCGAAGGCCGGCAAGTTCGCCTACCCCGCCGTGAACATCACGTCGTCCCAGACGGTCACCGCCGCCATCCAGGGCTTCGCGGAGGCCGAGTCGGACGGCATCATCCAGGTCTCCGTCGGCGGCGCGGAGTACGCGTCGGGCTCGACGATCAAGAACCGCGTCAGCGGCACGATCGCGCTCGCGGCCTACGCGACCGAGGTCGCGAAGAACTACGGCGTGACGATCGCGCTGCACACGGACCACTGCGTCAAGAAGAACCTCGACTCGTGGGTCCGCCCGCTGCTCGAGCTCGAGGCGCAGCAGGTCGCGCGCGGTGAGAACCCGACGTTCCAGTCGCACATGTTCGACGGCTCGGACATCCCGCTCGACGAGAACCTCGTCATCGCGGCGGAGCTCCTCGAGCTCTCGCAGGCGGCGCGCACGATCCTCGAGATCGAGGTCGGCGTCGTGGGCGGCGAGGAGGACGGCCACGAGGCCGAGATCAACGAGAAGCTCTACACGACGGCCGAGGACGGCCTCGCGACGGTCCGCGCGCTCGGCGCCGGCGAGAAGGGTCGCTACCTGACGGCCCTGACGTTCGGCAACGTGCACGGCGTCTACAAGCCGGGTGCCGTCAAGCTGCGCCCGTCGATCCTCGCGGACATCCAGAAGGCCGTCGGCGACGAGATCGGCAAGGAGAACCCGTTCGACCTGGTCTTCCACGGCGGCTCGGGCTCGACGGCCGAGGAGATCGCCGAGGCGGTCGACAACGGCGTCATCAAGATGAACATCGACACCGACACGCAGTACGCGTTCACGCGCCCGGTGGTCGGCCACATGTTCACCAACTACGACGGCGTGCTGAAGATCGACGGCGAGGTCGGCAACAAGAAGGCCTACGACCCGCGTGCCTGGGGCAAGCTCGCCGAGGCGGGCATGGCCGCGCGCGTCGTCGAGGCGTGCCAGCAGCTGCGCTCGGCGGGTCAGAAGCTCTCCTGACCGGCCCCGCACCAGCCACGACGACGGCCCCGGACCTGCAGGTCCGGGGCCGTCGTCGTGCGCACGGGTGCGACCCGCGCGCAGAGGCGTCAGGGGGTGGCCGAGTCCACGGGCTCGAACGGCTCGGCGCTGTCGTCGTCGACCACGTCGAGCAGCTCGCCGATGCGCGTCACCTCGAGGAGGAACCGCACGGTGGGCGGCACGCGCAGCAGGCGCACGCGGTGCTCGCTGCGGATCGACAGGCGGGCGAGGAACGCGACGCCCGACGAGTCCATGAACGTCACGTGGTGCGCGTCGACCTCGATGGGCAGACCGCGCTGCTCCGCCTCGGCGGTCGCCTCCTGGAGCTCGGGGCCCAGGTCGGCGTCCACCTCGCCCGACAGGACGATGCGGGTGCGGTCCGTCCCGACGATGACGTGCACGGCACCGGGCTCGCCGGCGGCAGGCCCCCCGCCCGACTCCGTCGTGTGCGTGGGCTCGCCCTGGTCGGGGCTGTTACCGTCTCGCACGTTGCTCCTTCCGGCGCAGGGGGAGGGGCTCGCCGTCTGGTCGAGTTTGTCCGTCCGCTCGGCACGCTAGACGATCGGAGGTGGTGGTGGTCAACTCCTCCGCCCCCGCGTCGCCCCTGGATCCCCCGTCCGACGCCCTCGTCGGGGTGAAACCGGCGCTCCTCGCGGACGCGCTCGCGGCGACGCTCGTGCCGACCGCCCTGCTCACGGCCTCGGCGGACGCCGTGCGTGTGACCTGGGCGAACCGCGCCCTCGCCGACGCGACCGGGTACGACCCGAGTGTCGTCGCCGCGCTCGACGTGCTGACCGACCCGCGTGTCCGACCCGTGGACGCCGCGGCGGCCCGGGCGGGGTTCACGGCGGGTGCGCCGTTCGTGCAGCGCGTGGTCCTGCGCCGCCCCGAGGGCGCGTACGTGCAGTGCATGGCGCACCTGTCGCCGGTGGGCGTGGCGGGTCTCGGCGTGGGCACGTGGGTGGTGGCGCTGCAGGACATGACGGCGCAGCTGACCGAGCGCGCGGAGCAGGTCGCGCTCGTCGAGGCGGAGCGCCGCGAGCGGCGCAGCCTGTCGCTGATCGCGCACGTGTCGGACCTGCTGATGGACGTCGACGAACCGCACGGGCTGCGCGAGATCGCGACGCTGCTGACGGCCGAGGTCGTCGGCTGGGCGGGCTTCTACCTGCACGACCGGGGGCTGTGGGCGGCGGACGGGCTGGACCCGCGCCGCCCGGGCGGCGCCCCGCGTCCCGACGGGCAGGGCCCGCGCCTGCCGACGTCGTGCCCGCGCGACCCGGTCGGCCGGCTGCTGGGCGGGTCGCTCGACGAGGCCGTCGAGCTCGACCTGGCCGCCGTGCAGCCCGACGGCACGTACGCGCAGTGGCTCGCCGCGCACGCCGGCCCGGGCGTGCGCGACGTCGTGGGCCCGGACGGCCGCAGGGTCGCGGACGCCCCCGACCACCGCGTGGTCGTGCTGCCCGTGCCGGGACGCCGCCGGACGGTGGGCCTGCTCGTCGTGCAGCCCCGTGGCGGCGGCGGGCTCGCCGCGCTCGACGCGTCGACCGTGACGGTGCTGGAGCTCGTCTCACGGCGCGTGGGCCTGTCCATCGACAACGTGCGGCTCTACGACCGCGAGCACCGCCTCGCGGAGACGCTGCAGCGCGCGATGCTGCCGGAGCAGGGCGAGGTCGACGGCGTCGACGTCTGGACGTACTACTCGCCGAGCGCGGACGACGCCCAGGTCGGTGGCGACTGGTACGACGTCCAGCAGATCGGCCCGGACACGGTGGGCGTGGTGGTCGGCGACGTCGTCGGGCACGACGTCGAGGCCGCGGCGGCGATGGGGCAGCTGCGCTCGGTCGTGCGCTCGTACAGCCTCGACGTCACGGCGCCCGGACCGGTCCTGGAGCGGGTCGACCAGCTGTTCGGCAGCCTGCGCATCCCGCGCGCCGCGAGCCTCGTGCTGTCCACGCTCGACCGCCTGGCGGACGGCCGCTGGCTGCTGCGGTACGCACGTGCCGGGCACCTGCCGGTGCTGCACGTCCGCGACGGCCACGCGACGCAGCTGCGCGACGCGGGCGGCCCGCTCATCGGCTTCGGGTCGGGGGAGCGGACCACGGCCGAGGTGCTGCTCGAGCCGGGCGACGTGCTCGTGTACTACACCGACGGGCTCGTGGAGCGGCGGGACCGCAGCCTGCGCGACGGCCTCACGGTCCTGGAGACGGTGGCGGCGAGCATCACCGCGCGCGACGCGCCGGGCATCGGCGAGGACCTGCTGTCCCGCCTCGCGGACCACCCGGAGGACGACGTCGCGGTCGTCGTGGTGCGCGTCCCCGACCCGGACGACCACCTGGCGGGCACGACGAGCCCGCGGCGGCGGCGCTGGTCGCTCCCGAGCGAGCCGGCGTCCATCGCGCGGGCGCGGCACGCGGTGCTGCGCACCTGCGAGGCGTGGGAGGTCACCGACGCGTCGAACGCCGAGCTGGTGGTCAGCGAGCTCGTGGCGAACGCCGTGCTGCACGGCTGGGGGCACGTGGCGCTGCAGCTGCACGACACGGGCGACGGCCTGCGCATCGAGGTGGAGGACGCCAACCCGACGCCGCCGGTGACGACCGACGGTCACCCCGGTCGCGTCGGCGGGTTCGGCATGCAGATCGTCGAGCGGCTGTCCGACTGGGGCTGGCGGCAGTCCCGCGGCGGCAAGGTGGTGTGGGCGAAGGTGCGTCCCGGCGCGCTGCCGCGGTCGGCGCGCGAGGCCTGAGCAGGGCAGGGCTGCGCGGGGCGCGCGCCGAGCGCGGGCGGCGCGGGGCGCGGCGTCCGTGCCGTCAGGCGGGGGCGTCCGCCGTGTCCGGCTCCGTCGCGCCGTCGGCGGGCTCCTCGCAGCCGTGCACGGTGTCGATGCGGAACAGGTCGAGCGCGCCGCAGATCTCGAGCACGAAGAGGTCGCGCTCCGCGGCGCCGCGCAGGACGGTGGCACCACCGCGTCGCCGACCGGCGTCGGCGAGGGAGATGAGGAACGCCGCGCCCGTCGAGTCCATGAACGTGACGCGGCACATGTCGATGACGAGCAGCTGCCGGCGCAGGCCGACGACACGCGCGGTGACCTCGGGGAACTGGTCGCGCTCCGCGAGGTCGAGGTCGCCCGCGATGACGAGGGTCGTGGTCGTGGACGACGTCGAGATCTCGATCATGGTGCTCCGGTGCGACTGTGCCGGCCGGGAGGGGGAGCCGCGGTCACGGCTTGCTGGTCGGCCGTTCGACTGTAGCCGCGCTCCCAACGCGGCGCACGCCCGGGGCGGGTGGTTCCGGCGCGCGGGCGCGGCGCCGGGCGGGGGCGGTGCAGACTGACGCCATGGCGCACGAGAACCTCCTGGACGGCCCCGCCCCGACGCTCCTGCCCGCCGACGGCCCGGACGGTGCCGCGCGCACCGCGCTCGGGACCGGCGCCGACGCCCGCGACGCCGCGCGCGCCGTGCCGGCCTCGTCGCTGGCGTGGGCGCTGCTCGCCGAGCGCGCGGACGACCCCGTCGCGGCGTACGCGTACGCCCGGACGGGCTACCACCGGGGTCTCGACGCGCTGCGCCGCGCCGGCTGGCGCGGGCAGGGGCCGATCCCGGCGGCGCACGAGCCGAACCAGGGGTTCCTGCGCGCGCTGCTCGCGCTCGCGGAGGCGGCCGACGCGATCGGGGAGACGGACGAGGGCGAGCGCTGCCGCCGGTTCCTGTCCGACTCGGGCACGTCGGCGGACGAGGTCCGCGCGCTGCGCTGACCCCGGCGCGGCCCTGCCGCCGTCCGCGGCGGGACCCGGTCGGCGGCCGGACGGCACGCTCCGGTACCCTTCCGGGTGGCCGCGGGTCACTGCCGCCCGCGCCCGGGTCACCCGCGCCGCGAGCCCGCTCGCGCCCGTCTGCGGGCGGAGCCGCACCGCAGGCAGCAGGAAGTGGTGATCTGCATGCCCGCCGTCGTGGTGCTCGGCGCCCAGTGGGGCGACGAGGGCAAGGGCAAGGCGACCGACCAGCTCGGCGACCGCACCGACTACGTCGTGAAGTTCAACGGCGGCAACAACGCCGGGCACACGGTCGTGATCGAGGGCGAGAAGTACGCGCTGCACCTGCTGCCCTCGGGCATCCTCACGCCGGGCGTCGTCCCGGTGATCGCCAACGGTGTCGTCGTCGACATCGAGGTGCTGTTCGAGGAGATCGAGGCGCTGGAGGCGCGCGGCGTCGACACCTCCCGCCTGCTGGTCTCGTCGGCCGCGCACCTCATCGCGCCGTACCACCGGACGATGGACAAGGTCACCGAGCGGTTCCTCGGCAAGCGCCGGATCGGCACGACGGGCCGCGGCATCGGCCCGACGTACGCGGACAAGATCAACCGCGTCGGCATCCGCGTGCAGGACCTCTTCGACGAGAAGATCCTGCGGCAGAAGGTCGAGGGTGCCCTCGACCAGAAGAACCACCTCCTGGTGAAGGTCTACAACCGCCGCGCGATCACGGTCGACGAGACCGTCGACGAGCTGCTGCGCCACGCGGAGCGCCTGCGGCCGATGGTCGCGGACACGCCGACCGTGCTGAACCGTGCGCTCGACGAGGGGAAGACGCTCGTCTTCGAGGCCGGCCAGGCGACGATGCTCGACGTCGACCACGGCACCTACCCGTTCGTCACGTCGTCCGCCTGCACCGCCGGTGGCGCGTGCACCGGCTCGGGCGTCGGGCCGACGCGCATCGACCGCGTCGTCGCGGTCGCGAAGGCGTACACGACGCGCGTCGGCGAGGGCCCGTTCCCGACCGAGCTCCTCGACGAGGACGGCGAGTGGCTGCGCCAGACCGGCGGCGAGTTCGGCACGACGACCGGGCGGCCCCGCCGCACCGGCTGGTACGACGCCGTCGTCGTCCGGTACGCGTCGCTCGTCAACGGGCTCACGGACCTCGTCGTGACGAAGCTCGACGTGCTGACGGGGCGCGACCGCATCCCCGTCTGCGTCGCGTACGACGTCGACGGCCGCCGCGTCGAGGACATGCCCGTCGACCAGACGGACTTCCACCACGCGAAGCCCGTGTACGAGTACCTGGACGGCTGGACCGAGGACATCACCAAGGCCCGTTCGATGGACGACCTGCCGAAGGCCGCGCAGCGGTACCTGCAGTTCCTCGAGGACGTCTCGGGCACGCGGATCTCGTCGGTCGGCGTCGGCCCGGGCCGGGAGGCGACGATCATCCGGCACGAGCTCCTGGGCTGACCGCGGGACGCCCGTGCGTGGACGCCCGTCCGCGGACGGGCGTCCAGCAGGGACGGCGCGTCCCGGCCGGTACGCTCGGCGCCCGTGGAGATCCTCGTCGTCGGCACCGGTGCCCGTGAGCACGCCCTCGTCCGCGCGCTGTCGCTGGACCCGGAGGTCACCGCGCTGCACGCGGCGCCGGGCAACCCGGGGATGGCCGTGCACGCCGAGCTGCACCCCGTCGACCCGCTCGACGGCACGGCCGTCGCGGAGCTCGCGACGTCGCTGGGCGTCGACCTGGTCGTCGTCGGCCCGGAGGCGCCGCTCGTCGCGGGCGTCGCCGACGCGGTCCGGGACGCGGGGGTGCCCGCCTTCGGCCCGTCCCGCGAGGCCGCCCGCCTCGAGGGGTCGAAGGCGTTCGCCAAGGAGGTCATGGCCGCCGCGGGCGTGCCGACCGCCGAGCCGCGCGTCGTGACGACCGTCGAGGAGGCGGTCGCCGCCCTCGACGCGTTCGGTGCGCCGTACGTCGTCAAGGACGACGGTCTCGCCGCCGGCAAGGGTGTCGTCGTCACGGAGGACCGCGACGCGGCGCTCGCGCACGCGCAGGCGTGCCTGGCCAAGGACGGCGGGACGGTCGTCGTCGAGGAGTACCTCGACGGCCCGGAGGTGTCGCTGTTCGTGCTGTCGGACGGCACGGACGTCGTGCCGCTCGTGCCGGCGCAGGACTACAAGCGCGCCCTCGACGGCGACGCCGGGCCGAACACCGGTGGCATGGGCGCCTACTCGCCGCTGCCGTGGGCGCCCGAGGACCTGGTCGACGAGGTCGTCGAGACCGTCGCGCGGCCGACCGTCGCGGAGATGGCGCGGCGCGGGACGCCGTTCGTCGGGGTCCTGTACTGCGGGCTCGCCCTGACGAGCCGTGGGGTGCGGGTCGTCGAGTTCAACGCCCGCTTCGGCGACCCGGAGACGCAGGTGGTGCTCGCGCGGCTCGCGACACCGCTCGGGCGGGTGCTGCGGGCCGCCGCCACCGGCCGCCTGGCGGAGCTCGAGCCGTTGCACTGGCGCGCCGACGCCGCCGTCACGGTCGTCGTCGCGTCGGAGGGCTACCCGGAGGCGCCGCGCACGGGCGACCCGATCACGGGCGTCGAGGCGGCCGAGACGGTGCCCGGGGTGCACGTCCTGCACGCCGGCACGGCTGTCCGCACCACCGGCGAGACCGGCGAGAACCCGCTGAACGCGCCGCTGCTGGTGTCCGCCGGCGGGCGCGTGCTGTCCGTCGTCGGCGTGGGCGAGACCCTGGCCGCCGCGCGCCGCGCCGCGTACGTCGCGGTCGAGAGCATCAACCTCGGCGGCGCGCACCACCGCACCGACATCGCGCTCGCGGTCAGCGAGGCGGCGGACGCCTGACCGCGCCGCTGCGGCGCGTCGGCGACGAGGAGGCGGCATGACGGGCCGGGGGGACCGCGCGGTGCCGTCGGTGCTGCTGCGCCGCGCACGGCGGTACGGGCACGACCACGGCGGCGAGGGGCTCGTCGACGTGCTGCTGACGCGCGGGCGGGTGGCCGCCGTCGCCCCGACGGGCGCGCTGCCCGCCGACGCGGTCCGCCGTGCGGAGCCCGTCGACGTCGACGGCCGGACCGTGCTGCCGGGCCTGTGGGACGCGCACGCGCACGTCACGCAGTGGGCGCTCGCGCGGGCGCGGCTGGACGTGTCGGGCGCGACGTCGGCCGCGCACGCCGCGCGGCTCGTGCGGGACCGGGTCGGCGCGGACCGGGTCGCGGCGGACCGCGGCCCGGGCGGGCCCGGGGCGCCTGCGGCGCCGCCCGGCGTGCCGCTCGTGGGGCAGGGCTTCCGTGACGCGCTGTGGCCGGACCGGCCGACCGCGGCGCTGCTCGACGCGGTCGCGGGCGACGTGCCCGTCGTCCTCGTGTCCGGCGACCTGCACTGCGCGTGGGCGTCGACCGCCGGGCTGCGGCACCTGG
>JAPSIR010000004.1 GCA_031178625.1 Cellulomonas sp. | reverse complement strand
GGTCCAGGCCGCCCTCGGGGCCGTCGGCGTCGGCCCTGCGGTCGCGGGCGCGGGCGCCGCCCTCGTCGTCGGCCTCGCCGCCGAGCTGTTCGGCGGCCGCCTGCGGGTGCCGCCCGTCGTCACCTCGGTCTGCGGCATCGTGCCGCTGCTCCCCGGCCTGGCGATCTACCGCGGGCTGTTCGACCTCGTCGAGGCCGGCGGCGCCGGGCAGGGCGGCGCCGTGCTGCTGGGTGCCGCGATGGTCGCGCTCGGCCTCGCGGCGGGCGTGACCCTCGGCGGGCTGCTCGGACGGCCCCTGCGCACCGGCGCGCGCCGGCTCGCGCGGCCCGCGCAGCGCGCCGGGGCGCCGCTCCGCCGGTACCGCCGCCCGTGGGCCGTGGCCGCCCGCGACGAGGTCCCCGAGGCCGCCGCCGCCGACGACCGGCTGTGACCCGCGCGACAGTCCCCTCGGGTGCCCACGGCCCGGGCGCGTGGACGGCGACGGCCCCGCGTCGTCTACCTTTGGCGCCGTGAGTGCAGCGGAGAACGCGACCGAGGTCCCGCGCGGCGTGGCCAGCCACGAGGTCCCCGAGCCCCTGCGCAACGACGTCCGGCTGCTCGGTGAGCTGCTCGGGCGCGTGCTGCGCGACGCCGGCGGGGACGACCTGCTGGCGGACGTCGAGCGGCTGCGCGAGCTGACGATCCGCTCGCACGGCGAGCCCGACGGTGACGCGATGGCCGAGGCGGAGCGCCTCGTCGCCGGGTTCTCGCCGGAGCGCGCCGAGCAGGTGGCCCGTGCGTTCACGTGCTACTTCCACCTCGCGAACCTGGCGGAGGAGTACCACCGCGTCCGCGTGCTGCGCGACCGCGAGTCCCGCCTCGCGCCGCACGAGCTCGCGCCCGACGACTCCCTGCCCGCGGCGTACCAGCGCCTCGAGGAGGAGATCGGCGCCGAGGCCGCGCGCGAGCGCCTGGCCGCGCTCGAGTTCCGGCCCGTGTTCACGGCCCACCCGACGGAGGCCCGCCGGCGCGCGGTCGCCCGCTCGATCCGCCGGGTGGCCGAGCTCGTCGCCGAGCGCGACACGATGCACATCGGGGGCACGACGCTCGCCGAGAACGAGCGCCGGCTGCTCGCCGAGATCGACACGCTGTGGCGCACGTCCCCGCTGCGCGCCGAGAAGCCGACCGTCCTGGACGAGGTCGAGACCGTCCTGTCGATCGTCGACGCGACGCTCGCGGACGTGCTGCCGCAGGTCTACCGGCGCCTCGACGACTGGCTGCTGGCGACCGACGCCGGCACCACGGCGCCCGTGGTGCAGCCGTTCGCCCGGCTGGGCACGTGGATCGGCGGCGACCGCGACGGCAACCCGAACGTGACGGCGGAGGTGACCCGCGCGGCCGCGGTGGCGGCGTCGGAGCACGCGCTCGACGCGCTGCTGGTCTCGGCGCGCCGGACGGCGTCCGGGCTCACGCTCGACGGCGTCGGCACGCCGCCGTCGCCCGGCCTGAGCGCGCTCTGGCAGCGCCAGCGGTCGCTCGACGAGGCGATCGCGACGCGTGCGGCGAACGACGCCCCGAACGAGCCGCACCACCGCGCGATGCTCGTCGTCGCGGAGCGGATCGCGGCCACGCGGCGCCGCGACGCGGACCTGGCCTACGCGAACGCCGAGGAGCTCGAGGCGGACCTGCGGGTCGTGCAGGACTCGCTCGTCGCCGCCGGTGCCCGGCGCGCCGCCTACGGGGACCTGCAGCGGCTGCTGTGGCAGGTGCAGACGTTCGGCTTCCACCTCGCCGAGCTCGAGGTCCGTCAGCACTCGCAGGTGCACGCCGCGGCCCTCGCCGACATCGAGGCGAACGGCGTGGACGGCGACCTCCAGCCGCAGACGGTCGAGGTCCTCGACACGTTCCGGGCGCTCGGCGCCGTGCAGCGCCGGTTCGGCGTGGCGGCCGCGCGGCGCTACATCGTGTCGTTCACGCAGTCGGCCGAGCACCTGGCGGCCGTCTACCGCCTCGCCGAGCTCGCGTTCGGCGGCGCCGACGACGCCCCGGTCATCGACGCGATCCCGCTGTTCGAGACGTTCGCCGACCTGCAGGCCAGCGTCGACATCCTCGAGGAGGCGCTCGCGCACCCGCGGGTGCAGGAGCGGCTCGCGGTCAACGGCCGCCGCGTCGAGGTCATGCTCGGCTACTCCGACTCGTCGAAGGACGTCGGCCCGGTCTCCGCGACGCTCGCCCTCGACGACGCGCAGCGCCGCATCGCCGACTGGGCGCGCCGCCACGACATCGCGCTCACCCTCTTCCACGGGCGGGGCGGCGCCCTCGGGCGCGGCGGCGGCCCCGCCAACCGGGCCGTGCTCGCGCAGCCGCCGGGCTCGGTCGACGGCCGGTTCAAGCTCACCGAGCAGGGCGAGGTCATCTTCGCCCGGTACGGCGACCCGGACATCGCGACCCGCCACATCGAGCAGGTCACGGCAGCCACGCTGCTCGCGGACGCGCCCAGCGTGGTGCGGCGCAACGACGACGCCGCGGCACGGTTCGCCGACCTCGCGCGCCGGCTCGACGCCGCGTCGCGCGACCGGTTCCACCAGCTCGTGCGCGCCGAGGGGTTCCCGGCCTGGTTCGCCGAGGTGACGCCGCTCGAGGAGCTCGGGCTGCTGCCCATCGGGTCGCGCCCGGCGCGCCGCGGCCTGTCCGTGTCGTCGCTCGACGACCTGCGGGCGATCCCGTGGGTGTTCTCCTGGTCGCAGGCGCGGATCAACCTCGCCGGCTGGTACGGGCTGGGCACGGCGATGGACGCCGTGGGCGACCTCGACGAGCTGCGCACGGCCTACGCCGAGTGGCCGCTCTTCGCGACGATCATCGACAACGTCGAGATGTCGCTCGCCAAGACGGACGAGCGGATCGCCGCCCGCTACCTCGCACTCGGCGACCGGCAGGACCTCGCCGAGCTCGTGCTGTCCGAGATGGCGCTCACCCGTCGCTGGGTGCTCGCGACGACCGGCTCCGACGCGATCCTGGGCCGGCGCCGCATCCTCGGCCGGGCCGTGCAGCTGCGCAGCCCGTACGTGGACGCCCTGTCGCTGCTGCAGCTGCGGGCGCTGCACGGCCTGCGCACCGGGGCGGCGCCCGAGCAGGCCGACGAGCTGCGCCGGCTCCTCCTGCTGACCGTCAACGGCGTCGCCGCGGGTCTGCAGAACACGGGCTGACCGGTCCGGTCCGGCGTCCCGGCCCCGGTGCGGCTCGTCCGCGCCGGGGTCGTCGTCGTCCCGCGCGCCCTGCTGGGCCGGCCGCGCCCCGGCGCCCGCCGGCCGGCGCGCCCGTCAGCGTGCCGGCACCGTCCGGCCGGCCGCCCAGGCCCGCAGCGCCGCGACCCGCTCGTGCATGACGACGGCGAGCGGGCGTGTCGCGCGGACCTCGGCGAGCACGGCCGCGGCGTCGAGCGGGCCCCGGCGGGCGTGCGCCGCGTACGTCGCGGCCACGACCGCCTGCTCGATCTCCGCGCCGGAGAAGCCCTCCGTCTCGGCGGCGAGTGCCGCGAGCTCGGCGTCCGTCGGGTCGGCGCCGTGGCGGCGGGCGTGCAAGCGCACGAGCGCGGCGCGCACCGGCGCGTCGGGCAGGTCGACGAAGAACAGCTCGTCGAAGCGGCCCTTGCGCACGAGCTCCGGGGGGAGCGCGGAGATGTCGTTCGCGGTGGCCGCGACGAACACGGGTGCGCGCCGGTCGGCGAGCCACGTCAGCAGCGTGCCCAGCACGCGGCGGGACGCCCCGCCGTCGCCGTCGGACGCGGCGAGCGCCTTCTCGATCTCGTCCACCCACACCACGCACGGCGCCAGGGCCTCGGCCGCGGCCAGGGCCTCGCGCAGCCGCCGCTCCGACTCGCCGACGTACTTGTCGTGCACCCCGGCGAGGTCCAGGCGCAGCAGCGGCACACCGAGCAGCGCGGCGGCCGCGCGCGCGGCCAGCGACTTCCCGCAGCCCTGCACGCCGAGCAGGAGCATGCCGCGCGGTGCCGGCAGGTGCGGCGCGCTGCCGTCGAGCGCGGCACGGCGCACGTGCAGCCAGCGCAGCACGCCGTCGAGCCCGACGACGTCCTCCGGTGCCGCCGTGGCGTACTCGTAGGACAGGATCCCGTCGCCCGCGAGGGCCTCCACACGCGCGCGCTCGACCTCGGGGACGTCGCGCATGGTCAGCGCGCCGTCCGTCACCACGGCGCCGTGGGCGAGGCGGGCGACGTCGCCGTGCGAGAGCCCGGCCAGGCGCGCGACGAGCAGGTCGCGCGCGTGCGGGTCCACGGGCGGGGGCGTGCCGGTCGTCGTGGCCCAGGCGGCGACGACGCCGTCGACGATGCGTGCGCGCTCCTCGGCCGTCGGCAGGTGGGTGGGCAGGCGCACCGCCAGGTGCTCGAGGTCGGGTGGCACCCGCAGCGTCCGCGACACGAGGACGACCGTGCTGCGGCGCGCGACGGGCACGTGTGCCGCGTCCTTGAGGAGGCGGACGACGACCGGGTCGTCGAGGAAGGGGTGCAGGTCGAGCAGCACGTAGACGCCCGGCACGGTGCTGTCGACCACCGACCGGAGCACGGCGACCGCCTCGGCGTTGTGCCGCTGCGGCGCGGCGCCGGGCACGTCGGCGCGCGACAGGCCCTCGGTGACGCTCCACCGGAACACCGGCCGCGGCGGTCCCGCCACCCGCGTCGCCGACGCCGTGACGAGGGCGACGGCACCCGCCTCGTCGTCCGTCTCGAGCACCACCAGCGGGGACCGTGCCGCCACGAGGGCGCTGAGGTCGTCCCGCGAGACGGTGGGCGTCGGGACGTGGAGCATGGGCGCACCGTAGCGGCCGGGGCGGCGGCGGGGCACCGCCGGGGGTGTGACCCGCCCTCCGTGCGCCGGCGGGCCGCGCGTCAGGTGGGCAGCGAGAGGACCGCGGGCAGCGGCACGCCGCCGGCCAGCATGCCGAGCACGAGCCGCTCGTGCGGGACCACGGGGTCCGGCAGCGCGTCGAGCGGGAACCACCCCATCGCCGCGGTCTTGTCCGGCTCGCGCGGGGTCGGGTCGCCCGACCACGTCGTGACCTCGAAGAACGCGTCGAGCCGCTGCTCGACCGCGGGGCCGCCGCGCTCGAACCGGTGCAGCGCCGTGAGCGGCACCAGCGCGCCGGGCGCGACGACGACCCCCGCCTCCTCCGCAGCCTCGCGCACGGCGGCCTCGTGCACGCTCTCGCCCGGGTCGACGTGGCCGGCGAGCGTGGCCCAGCACCCGTCCATGTACCCGGTGCCGCGCCGCAGCTGGAGGAGCACCTCGTCGCGGCCGTCGACGCGCCGGCGCAGCACCACGTACGCGGCCGCCACGAGGAGCGAACGGCTGCCGAGGTGGTCGTCGGGCGCGTACCGCTCCGGGTCCGGGGCGGCACCGTGGTCGTCCGCGCGCTGCGGCGCGGCGTCGGGGGCGGTGGGCATGCGGGGGAGTCTGGCACGGGCGTCGCGGCCCCGGGCGCGCGCTCAGGCGTCGAGGAGGTCCATGTGCAGGATCTCCCAGACGTGCCCGTCGGGGTCGGCGACCGCCCGCCCGTACATCGGCCCGTCCTCCTGCACGCCGCGGAACTCGGTGCCCCCGACGGACAGCGCGCGTGCGACCAGGTCGTCGACCTCCGCGCGCGAGGACGCGGACAGGCAGTGCAGCACCTGCGTGCTCGTGCGGGCGTCGGACACGGGCAGGGGCGTGAACGCGGCGAAGCGCTCCTGCTCGAGCAGCATCACGCAGATGGTCTCGGACACGACGACGCTGACGACGTGCTCGTCGGAGAACATGTCGTTGACGCCGAAGCCGAGGCCCTCGTAGAACGCGCGGGCCGCAGCCAGGTCGGTCACCGGCAGGTTGACGAAGATCATGCGGTCCACGGCGGGCTCCCTGGGTGCGGTCGGCCGGACGGGCTGCGGCGGGGGCGCCGTCCGGTGGCGACGCGCGGTGCGTCCGTCGCGTCAGCGGTGCCGACCTCCGCACGGGGGCGGACTCATCGGGGCGGGTCGTGCGTGCGCGGCGGGCCGGGCCCGACCGACGGGGTTCCGGGTGTCGGTGGTCGCCGCTAGCGTCGCTCGTGTGACCACGACCACATCGCAGGAGCCACCGCCGGCCGAGCCCGTCACCGCCGAGCCCGTCACCGCCGGATCCGCCACCGCCGCGCCCGCTGCCGTCGGTGGCGACCTGTCGGAGGAGGAGTTCACCGCGCGCCTGGCCCCGCTGCGGCGGGAGATCCTCGCGCACTGCTACCGCATGACCGGGTCCGTGCACGACGCGGAGGACATGCTGCAGGAGACGTACCTGCGCGCCTGGCGGGCGATGCGCGGGTTCGAGAACCGGTCGTCGCTGCGGACGTGGATGTTCCGCATCGCGACCAACACGTGCCTCACCCACCTGGAGGGGCGCAGGCGGCGGCCCCTGCCCACGGGCATCGGCGCCGCGGCGGCGGACCCGCGCGACCAGCCGCGCGAGGACACGAGCGTGCCGTGGCTCGAGCCGCTGCCCGACCAGCTCGTGTGGTCGACGGCGCCGGTGGACCCGGCCGAGTCGGCCGTCGGGCGGGAGACGGTCCGGCTCGCGTTCGTCGCGGCCCTGCAGCACCTGACCGCCCAGCAGCGGGCGGTGCTGCTGCTGCGCGACGTCCTGGCGTGGTCGGCCGCCGAGGTCGCCGACGCCCTCGGCCTGTCGGTCGCCGCGGTGAACTCGACGCTGCAGCGGGCCCGTGCGCACATGGCCAACGTGCAGGACGTGCCGCCCCTCGAGCCGACGGACCCGCGCCACCGTGCCCTCCTCGCGCGGTACGTCGCCGCGTTCGAGGCGTACGACGTCGCGGCGATCGTCGAGCTGCTCGCCGCCGACGTCGTCTGGGAGATGCCGCCCTTTCCCGGCTGGTACCAGGGGCCGGCCGCCGTGGGCCACCTCATCGCGACGTGGTGCCCGGCGACGGGGCCCGGGTCCATGCGGATGCTGCCGACCGCCGCGAACGGCCTGCCGGCCTACGGGCTGTACATGCGCGGTGCCGACGGCGTGCACCGGGCGTTCCAGCTGCAGCAGGTGACGCTCGGCGAGGACGGGGTGCGGCACGTGACCGTGTGGTTCGGCGCGGAGCTGTTCGCCCGGTTCGGCCTGCCCGCGGAGCTCGACGCCGGCGCGGGGGGCGCCGCCCGCGCCTGATCGGTGCAGCGACGAGCGCCCTGCCGCCCGGTGGTGCCGGGCAGGCAGGGCGCTCGGTGGCCGCGGACGTCAGCGGCGGACGGTGATCGTCAGCGGGTGGCTGTCGGTCGAGCCGGCGGCGTTGGACAGGCGCGCCACGACCGTGTGCGTGCCGGGCGCCAGGCCCGTGAGCGTGGTCGTCGCCCGCTGGCGGCGCGGCGTCTGCGCGACGAGGTCCTGACGGTCGACCTCGACGCCGTCGACGAGGAGTGCGTACGACGTCGCGTTGGTACCCCAGTAGAGCGTCGTCGTGACCGTCACGGCGCCGTCCCGCACCGGACCCGCCGTCACGGTCGGCCGCGACGGGTTCGCGTCGCGGACCGTCACCGTCAGCGGGGCGGAGCGCGCCGTGCCCCACGGGTTGAGCACCTCCGCCACGTAGGTGTACGTGCCGTTCGTCCGACCCGTGACGTCGAGCGTGGCGGTCTGCCGGCGCGGGGAGCGGCCGTCGACCCACTGCGCGTCCACCAGCACGTCGTTCTCGTAGAACCGCACGACCGTGGCGTTCTGGCCCCAGTACAGGGTGGACGTCACGGTGTAGTCGCCGTCGTGCAGGCCGGTGCCGTGCGCGTTGTCGTGGGACAGGCGCGGTGCGTCGGGTGCGGCGGTGGCCACGGGCGTCCCGGACGGCAGGGTCGCGCCGGCCCCGGCACGGACCGCGGCCGCGACCTCCTCCGTGGGCTGCACGACCGGGTCGTAGTGGTCCGCGGGGGTCCAGCGCGCGGTGTCCGCGAGCGGCCGCGGCGCGGTCGCGTTGAACGCGGCGACGACGTCCACCGGCGCGCCGTTCACGAGCGTGCCCGTCTCGCGCAGCTGGGTGCCCTTCCACTCCGCGACGACGCGCGCGGGGTCGACGCCCTCGGCGAGCTCGACCGCGTTGTTCTCCGCGACGATGCTCGACTCGATCCCGGCGCCCCAGTAGTACGAGAACAGCCCGGGACGGGTCTGCTCGTAGAGGTTGTTGTAGACGTGCACGTCGCCGAACCGCACGCGCGGCGCGCGCTGGCCGATGTCGGTCCACCGGTTGTGGTGGTAGGTGACGCGGTGCTGGCCGCGGTCCTGCAGCCGCGAGTCCGACGACCCGACGATGCTGGTCTTGTCGTGGTCGTCGAAGTGGCTCCACGACACCGTGACGAGGTCGGAGCCGTGCGTGACGTCGAGCAGGCCGTCGTGGACCTCGAAGGGGCGCCCGTACACGGTCGGCAGCGAGTCCGGCGGGTTGTCCCCGTCGTCGAGGGTCAGGTGGTCGGCCCACACGCTGGTCGACGTCCAGACCGACACGTTGTCGTAGGCGGAGTTCCAGTTGCCCGTCTCGCCGTCGCCCGGGTCCCACTGCGGGAAGCAGTCGTACGCGTCGGAGAGCGTGAGGTTGCGGACGATGACGTTCGCGGCGTCGCGGATGCGCAGGTTCGCGCCGACGATCCCCGCGTCGTCCCCGACGCCGACGATCGTGACGTTCGAGCCGACGTGCTGCTGCGTCTGGCGGGCCTGCACGGTGGCCGCCGCGGCGCGCGCGTCCTCGAGCGGCCCGGACGGGTCCTCGCGTCCCCACGGGCCGGCGGGGTCGTAGTGGGCGACGTAGTCGTCCATCGAGAACGGCGCGCCCGTGCCGGCGACGGTCACCTGCGCGGCGAAGTCGTCGCACGTCAGGCGCGTGCCGTCGGCCGCGGCGAAGGCGTCGAGCGTGCCGCGGACGTAGACGATCCGTGGCGTGGTGCTGCGGCGGGCGTCGGTCTGCGACCCGCCGGGACGTCCGGCGAGCGCGTCCCGCAGCTCGGTCCACGTGTCGACGACGTACACCTCGGACGCCGCGGCGGCCGCGCCACCGGTCGTGCCCGTGGCCTCCACGACGCGGCCGTCGGGGCGGGTCGTGCCGGACCACGACGCCCACCCGTCACCGTCGGCGAGCACCTCGCGGCCGAGGTCGCGGGCGGCCGGGCCGGCGGTCGGTCCGCCCGCCGCTGCGGCCGTGGCGGGGGCGGTGGCCGCGAGGGGCAGCGTGAGGCCCGCGACGGCCAGCGCGGCGACGGCGGCACGGCGTCCGGGCAGGCGGGTCCGTCGCGCGGGGCCGGCGAGGTCGTGGGCGGTGGGGGCAGGGGTGTGGGCAGGGGCGGCGCGCATGCCGGACTCCTTCGTCTCGGTGGCGAGGACGACGAGAAACCGGTTTCTCGCCGACCTCACCCACCGTGGCACGAGGACGGCGGGAAGCGCAATCCCCAGTGCCGGTCCTGCGGCGTCCGACCGAGCCGCCGGACCGGCCTGCTCGCGACTCCGCGACCGCACCTCGATGCCCGCCTCGTCCGACCCGCCCAGCCGGGGCGCCGCCCTGCATCCGGCCGGTGCGCCCGCGGGCGGGTGGTGCCGCCGCCTTCCGTCGCCGCGTGCTGCCGCGGCGCGCTGGCGCGGACGGGCGCGCTGCCGCGCGCCCGCCCGCGCTGTCGCTAGCGTGGGTGCGAGGACCGCGCGTCCCGCGCGGCCCGGCGGCGGACGGGCGGACCATGAGCGACACGGGGTACGGCGACTTCGAGTTCGAGCGACGGTTCCTCGCGCGCGACGTCCCGGCGCGGCTCCTGGAGACCGCGCCGGCGCTGATCGTCCAGAGCTACTACCTCGCCGACGGCGGCTACGCGCTCCGGGTGCGGGCGCAGGCGTCCTCGGTCGACGTGCCCGTCGACCTGCGCCTGGACGAGGCCGCGCTGCTCGAGCGCTTCGCGGGCGCGGTCGACTTCTGCGCCGTCACGGTGAAGGGTCCGATGGCGGGCGGCACGCGGTACGAGGCCGAGCGGGAGATCGACGCGCAGGTCGGGGTCGAGATGGTCCGCCGGGGCGGTGCGCGCGTGGCCAAGCTGCGGCACTCGGTGTGGCTGGGCGACGACGGCTGGGTCATCGACGTCTTCGCGGGTGCCAACGCGCCGCTCGTCGTCGCAGAGGTGGAGCGTGGCGGTCCGGTGACGGACCTCGCCATCCCGGGCTTCTGCGTGACGGAGCTGACGGAGGACGCGCGGTTCGCGAACGACGCGCTCGCGCACGCGCCGTTCGGCGCCTGGGCGGACGCGTACGCCGCGGAGCTCGCCGCGGCGGGGCCCCGGTTCCTGCCCGGGTTCGGGCGTGACCACCGCATGTCGGGTGCGTACGATCGCTAGTTGACAGTTGAACTATTGAACGGTCAACCGTACGGTGGTGGCATGCCCACCGCACCCGTCCCCGGAGCCGGCAGCGACCGGTCGCTCGCCCGTCACCGCGCGCCCGAGCCCATCGCCGCCGGCACCGCGATGGACGCCGTCACGCTCCTCGTCGGCGACCTCGACGGGCAGCTGACCTACTACCGGGACGTGCTCGGCCTGGAGCCGCTCGACCGACCCGGGGACCGGTTCGGCGGCGAGGCCGGGGGTGCGGGGCCGACGCGCGTGGTGCTCGGCCGCCGCGGCGTCCCGCTCGTGGTGCTGCAGCACGCACCCGACCTGCCGCCCCGTGCACGCGGGTCTGCAGGCCTGTTCCACACGGCCCTGCTCTTCGACGACCGTGCCGGGCTCGCCGCGACCCTCGCCTCGGTGGCGCGGCACGCCCCGCACACCTACGTGGGGTCCGCGGACCACCTCGTCTCGCTGGCCTTCTACCTCACGGACCCCGAGGGCAACGGCGTCGAGCTGTACTGGGACCGCGGCCGTGAGCTGTGGCGGCGCACCGCGCGGGGCGGCATCGCCATGGACTCGCTGCGCCTGGACCCGCACGCGTTCCTCGGCGAGCACCTGGCCCACCCGGAGCCGTCCCACGACGACGCGACGGTGGTCGGTCACGTCCACCTCCAGGTGGGGGACGTCGCCGGCGCGCGCGCCTTCTACGTGGACGCGCTCGGCTTCGAGGTGCAGGCCGAGTGGCAGGGAGCGCTGTTCGTGTCGGCCGGCGGCTACCACCACCACCTCGCGATGAACACGTGGGGCACCGCTGGGGCGGGGCCGCGGGCGTCGTCCCTCGGCCTGGGCGAGGTGCGCGTCGTCGTCCCGACGGCCGACGACCTCGGGGCGCTGCGTGACCGGGTCCGGTCCGCGGGCGTGACGCCGGACGACGACGGCGCGACGCTCCGCTTCGCGGACCCGTGGCGCAACGTCGTGCGCGTCAGCGCGCGCGAGGTGCACGCCGCCTGAGCCGGCGGACGGCCGGGCGCGGGGCGACCGTCCGCCCCGGGACCGCCCGGGTCACCGACCCACGGTGCCCCACGTCTCGAGCAGGCCGAGCCGCCACGTCACCAGGCCGACCAGCAGCACGACGCCGAGCGCCGTGGCCGCGAGCACGCCGTCACCCGGCCCGAGCGGCACGGGCCGGTGCACGGTCCGCGGACCCGACCCGACCCCACGGGTCTCGAGTGCCACGGCCATCTGCTGCGCCTGCCGCAGCGTCACCACGAGCAGCGTGAACGCCGCCCGGCCGAGCAGACGAGGGCTCGCCGGCAGCCGACCGGGCCGACGCGGGCGCGGTCCCGGCAGCCGCGCCGCCTGGGCCTGCCGGACCGCGACCCAGCGCGCGGGCAGCTGCTCGAGCACACGGTGCCCCGCCAGCAGCGCCGCCGCGGCCCGCGACGTCAGCCCGACCCGCTGGTGCAGGCTCGTCACCAGCCGCACGGGGTCCAGCGACGACGCGACCACGACCGCGAGCGTCCCGACGAGCAGCGTGCGCACGGCCAGGCCCGCGCCGACGAGGGCGCCGACGTCCGTGACGGTGAGGCCGGCCACGTGGGCGACGGGCACCCCGGGGCGGGTCACGAGATTCACCGCGAGCACGGACACGGCGAACGGGCCGAACGTCGCCGCCCCCCGCAGCAGCGTCCGCCACGGCACGCCGCCGGCGCGCGCCGCCGCGACGGCCGCGACCAGCAGCGCGCCCGGCGTCCACGGGTCGACGGGCACGAGCAGCAGCAGAGACACCACGAGCAGGGTCCCGAGGACCACCGTCGGGTCGCGCCGCGCGAGCGCCGTCGGCCCGGGCGCCGTCCGCCCGGCGGTCGTCATGCGGGCACCCCGGCCACGGCGTGCTCGCCCACGCGGGCGGCGAGCGCACCGAGGACGGCGGCGACCGGCCGGCCGTCCGCGAGCGCCGCACGCACGGCGGGCGGCAGGGGCAGGCCGGCACGGGGCAGGGCGCCGGCGCGCAGCACCGCGTCCACGGGGCCGTGCGCGAGCACCCGTCCGTCCCGCAGGACGAGCACGTCGTCCGCGACCTCCGCGACGAGCCGCACGTCGTGCGTCACCAGGACGACGCCGCGCCCGGCGTCCGCGAGGCCGCGCAGGGCGCGCGCGCAGGTGCGCCACGTCGCCCGGTCCTGGCCGAACGTCGGCTCGTCCGCGAGGACGACCTCGTGGTCGCCGACGGTCACCGCCGCGACCGCGAGGCGGCGCTGCTGGCCCCCGGACAGCCGGAACGGGTCCGCACCGGCGAGCCCGGTGAGGCCGTGGGCCGCGAGAGCCGCGTCCGTGCGCGCGTCGGCGTCCGGGAGGCGGGCGCGGCGCGGCCCCCAGGCCACCTCGTCCCGCACGGTGCGGGCGAGGAGCTGCTGCTCGGGCCGCTGCAGGACCAGGGCCGGTCGAGCGCCGCGCACGACACCCTCGGCGGGGAGCAGACCGGCGAGCGCCAGCAGCAGCGAGCTCTTGCCCGAGCCGTTGAGACCCACGACGGCCGTGACGCGTCCGGCACGCACGTCGAGAGACGCCCCGGCGACGGCCGTGCGGTCCCCGCGGCGGACCACGAGGTCCCGGCTCTGCAGCAGGACCGGTGCGTCGTCCGGGGCGCGGGCCGGAGCCACCGCCGGCAGGTCCGCCAGGTCGCGCACCCGCGCGGCGGCGAGCTCGGCCCACCACGGCAGCCACGTGCCGAGCGCCGCGAGGTCGTGCGCCAGGTCGCGCAGGACGTCCGCCGTGGGACCGTCGGCCAGCACCCGACCCGCCGGGCCCAGCACGACGACGCGCCCGGGGAGACCCGCGGCGGCGTCCTGCCCGTCCGTCGCCCCTCCGTCCGACCGCGCCTCGTCCGTGCCGCGCCTGGCGGGCTCGTCCGCGCCCTGCTCGTCGGCCCCCTGCTCGTCCAGCCGGTGCTCGACGAGCAGCGTCGCCCGGCCGGTCGCGGCCCGGCGCAGCGCGTGCGCGACCGCCGTGGCCGCCGCCGGGTCGAGGAGCGCCGTCGGCTCGTCCAGCAGCAGCACGCGCGGGCGCGCCGCCAGGACGGTCGCGAGCGCCACGCGCTGCCCCTCGCCGCCCGACAGCTCCGCCGTGCGGCGGCCGCGCAGGTGCGCCGCCCCCACGGCCAGCAGCGCCTCCCGGACGCGGCGACCGATCTGCGCCCGCGGGACACCGCGGTGCTCCAGGCCCGACGCGACCTCGTCCTCGACGGTCGGCAGGCACAGCTGGGCCCACGGGTCCTGCGTGAGGGTGCCGACGTCGCGCGCCAGGACGGCAGTCGTGGTCGTGGGCACGGCGGGCGCACCCGGGGCGGTCGGGCTCAGCACGCGGTGCCCCGCGACGCGCACGTCGCCCCACGTGGACGCGTCGACCTGCTGCGGCACGACGCCGGCGAGGGCGCGCAGCAGCGTGCTCTTGCCGGACCCGGACGTGCCGAGCAGGAGGACGCGCTCACCGGCGTCGACGCGCAGGTCCACGCCGGCCAGCACGTCGTCCGCGGTGTGCGGCCAGCGCACCCGCAGGCCGGTGGCCTCGATCACGCGGGCACCTCCGCGGCGGCCCGGCGCGCACGCCGCTCGCGGCCCAGCGCCGTCTCGTCCAGCACACCCGTGCGGGCGAGCGCGTCACCGAGGACGCGCGCGAGCAGCCCGCACAGCACGATCCCGCTGACGACCTGCAGCCCCACGCGCAGCGCGAACAGGTCCTGCAGGTGCCAGCCGTACCGGACGGTCCCGAGCAGCGTGCTGGCGAGCGCGGCGGTGACGCCGCTGGCGACGAAGACCCACCACCCGTACCGGCGGTACCGGGTGAGCGTGAACGCGAGCTCGGCGCCCACGCCCTGCACGAGCCCGACGAGCAGCAGCATCGGACCGACCGGCGAGGCGAGGAACGCGAACTCCACGAGCGCGGCCACCAGCTCGACGACGACCCCGACGCCGGGCTTGCGGACGATGTAGATCGCCAGGGGCGCGACCACCATCCACCCGCCGATGAGCACGTGCTGCGCCAGGTCGCCGAACGGGCCCATCGCGATCTGCAGCGCCGCCCACGCCTGCACCAGGGCCCAGTACAGGAACCCGAAGAGGACCGCGAGCACCGCCAGCAGCACCAGCTCGGAGAGCGTGAGCCCGCGCCGTGCCCGCACGTCGACGACCGGCGCGTCGGCGCGCCCGTCGGCGTCCACGCGGTCGGCCCCCGCGTCCGGCGCGACGTCGCGCCCGGCCGCGGTCACGGCGCCCCCGCCGGCGACGCGACGGACGGCGACCCGACGGACACGGTCACGTGCGTGACGACGTGCCGCACGTGCTCGCCGGTGCGCGCCCACGCGAGGGCGACGGTCCCGAGCACGTCGGCGAGGTCGCCGTCGAGCCGCGTGACGTAGTGCTCGGGCGTCACGCGCACGCGCACCCCCGCCTCGTCGACCGCCGTCAGCACGGCGTCGAGGTGTCCGTCGACACCCAGCGGGTACAGCGCCCAGTGCGCGCTCGCGGGCACGCCCACCGGTGCCGGCGGCGCCAGGTCGACGGGCGCGAGGACGACGTCGTCGCCGAGGTCGCACGCGACCTCGCCGGGGCAGCCGCGTGACAGGTGGACGTGCGCGACGACGTGCCCGCCGGCACGCGCGACCGCGGCGACCAGGTCCACGACGACCCGCAGCACGTCGGCCTCGGGGCCGCGCACGAGGGTCGACACGTCGTCGGTCACGACGTCCACGCCGGTGCGGTCGAGGGCGGCGAGTGCGCCGAGGAGCACGTCGGCGAAGTCGTCGCGGTGCGGGTGCACCGACACGCGGGCGCCCACGCCCAGCGCGGCGGCCCGCGAGCGGGCGTGCGCGTGGTCGTCGGCGGTGGTGTCGCGGGCGAGGGCCGCGCCGTCGGGGCCGGCGGGGTCGCCGGTCGGCCCCGCGGAGCCGGCCGTGGTCTGCGCCGCGGACGTCGCCGGCGGCGCGGGTGCCGGTGCGGGCGGGCTGCTGGTCGTGCGGGTCACGGGTCCTCCCCGGGGTCGGGCCCCCGGGTGAGGACGCAGCCGGGGCAGGAGGACGCGACGCACCCGGCACCCGTGCGCGCCGAGCCCCGGCGCGCAGCCGCGGGGGCGCGCGACGGGGAGGAGGCGCGCCGCGGTCGCCGCGGCACGAGCCCTGCTCCCTACGCTGGTGCTGACCAGATCAGGTTCCACGGGTCAGCCGGTGGGACGACGGGCGTCCGGCCGGCACTCTCAGCGCTCCTGCGCTCCCCGGGGGCGTGTGTGCGCCGACCCTAGCGCGCGCCGCGCCCGCGGCACCAGGGCGTCCGTGGCACCGGGTCGCCCGCTGCTCGGCGTCCTCCACGAGAGGCGCGACCCGGGACGCCGCCCGGCCCCGCGGCTCAGTCGGTGATCGGCGTCAGCACGGCGATCCGCCAGGTCCCCGCGTCGTCGACCAGCTGGTAGATGAACCGCTCGGTCCGCTCGTCGCCGTAGCGCCAGGTCACGTCGGCCCAGACGCTGTGGCCGGTCTCCGCCACGACGCGCACGTCGGACGAGACGTCCTCGACCCCGTCGTACTGCTCCCACGCACTCGTGAAGAACGCCTCGGTCTGCGACCGGTCGGCCACCGCCAGCGACTGCGCGGGGAACGCGATCAGCGCGGGCACCGCGTACAGCCCGGCGACCGCGGCGGCGTCGCGGGCGAGCAGCCCGCGCGCGTACTCGTCGAAGAACTGCTCCACCTCGGGACGATCCGTCATCCCTCCACGCTACGGGCGGGGCGTCGGACCGGCCTCCCGGGACGGGGTCGCCGGGCCGCGCGAGGACGGCCCTGCGTCGCCTCAGCCGAGCCAGCCCCGCCGGCGCCGGGCGCGGTCGATCGCCGTCACCGCCTCGCGCTCGGCTGCGTCCGCCGCCGCCTCGGCGAGCCCGTGCAGGCGGCCCAGCGTGAAGGTGTTCTGGCCGTCGAGGTGGGCCTCCATCGCCATCCGGCGCAGGGACGCCTGCCGCACGCGCGCGTCGTGGTGGTCGCCGAGCGCGGACTGCACGTCCTTCGCGCGGCCTGCGGACCGGTGCGCGGGGCGGCCCACGGCGGACGCCGCGACCTCGCTCGCGTACCGGGCGCGGCGCGCGTCCTTGCGGGCCTCGTGCAGCGCGTGGTCGCGCGCGTCGCCGGGCGGCAGGGCGAGGGCGCGCCCCACGGCCGCGTCGAAGCGGCGCCAGGCGCGGCGCGCCCGGCGGGGGAGGAGGCGGTCGGCCGGCTCGTCGGCGCGCGGACCGGCCGGGAGGTCCTCGGCGAGCGCGGCGAGCGCGGCGAGCGTGCGCCGGTGCGCCCCGGACGCCAGGTGCGTGCGCAGCGGGTCGAGCGCCGTGGTGCGGGCGGCGCGCCGGTCGTCGTCCACGCGCGTGCGGACCGGTCCGACGACGAGCTCGTCGGGCTCCCGCTCGAGGCCGCGCAGGAGGGCGTCGCGCTCGACCGCCGGGTCGCGCACGTCCCCGAGCAGCCGACCCAGCGCCCGCAGGTCGTCCCGCAGGGGCTCGACGCGCTCGCGGTCCAGGACGGGCCGGAAGACCCCGAGGGCGGTGCGCAGGCGCCGCGTCGCGACGCGGGCGTCGTGCACGGCGTCGTCCTCGCCCGCCTCGAGCCCGGGCCCGGCGGCGACGAGCGCCGCGACGGCGGCGGCCACGTAGGCGCGGACGTGCTCGCGCGCCGTGCCGTCGCGCGGCTCGGCGGACGCGTGCGGCAGCGGCGTCGACGGTGCGTCCGACGTGCCGCTCATGCCGCGCCCTCGTCGTCGCCGTCGGCGCCGTGCCCGGCCGCGACGCGCTCGTCGTCCCGGACGGGGCCCGGCGGCGTGCCGTCCCCGAACGGCCGGCCGCCCAGCGCCTCGCGGCCGTGCGGCGTGCGCCACCCGCCGACCAGCGGCCCTCGTGGCACCACCCCCGACGGGTTGATGTCCGTGTGGACCTCGTAGTAGTGCTGCTTGATGTGGACGAAGTCCACGGTGTCGCCGAAGCCCGGCGTCTGGAACAGGTCCCGCGCGTACGCCCACAGCACCGGCATCTCGGTGAGCTTGGAGCGGTTGCACTTGAAGTGGCCGTGGTAGACGGCGTCGAAGCGGACGAGCGTCGTGAACAGGCGCACGTCCGCCTCGGTGATCGCGTCGCCGACCAGGTAGCGGCGGTCGGCGAGGCGCTCGGACAGCCAGTCGAGGCCGGCGAACAACCGGTCGTACGCGCGCTCGTACGACCGCTGCGAGCCCGCGAAGCCGCACCGGTACACGCCGTTGTTCACGTCGCGGTAGACGCGCGCGTCGACCTCGTGGATCTCGTCGCGCAGCGCCTCGGGGTACAGGTCCGGCGCGCCGGGGCGGTGGTGCGCCGTCCACTCGGTCTCGAGGTCGAGCGTGATCTGCCCGAAGTCGTTGGTCACCACCTTGCCGGACGGCACGTCGACGATCGCGGGCACCGTGATCCCCCGCGGGTACTCCGGGTCCCGCGCGAGGTAGGCGTCGCGGATGCGTTCGATGCCGAGCACCGGGTCGACGCCGCCCGGGTCGAGGTCGAAGGTCCACGAGCGCTCGTCGTGGGTCGGCCCGCAGACTCCCATCGACAGCGCGTCCTCCAGGCCGAGCAGGCGGCGCACCACGATCGCGCGGCTCGCCCACGGGCACGCGCGCGAGACGACCAGCCGGTACCGGCCCGCCTCGACGGGCCAGCCGTCGCGGCCGTCGGCGGTGATCCGGGTGGTGATGTACCGGGTGTCGCGGTCGTAGTCGGCGCCCGGGGTCACGTAGACGCCGGGCCGGTCGTGTGCCGACGTCCCCGCGGTGCCGGGGGCGTCCGCGGCGGTGCCGGTGGCGTCGGTCGAGGTGGTGCCGGTGGTCTGCGCGTCGTCGTCCACGCGCCCGATGATGCCCCGCGCGGGCGCGCGCCGCAGGTGGAGGGGCGCCGGGAGGCCGGCCGTCGCCTGCGGCCGTCGGTGCCGCCGCCTACAGTGGCTGGGCGTCGGCGGACGCCGGCCACGGCCGCGGCCGTGCCACCCGCGGCCGCGTGCCGCCCGACACCCGGGAGGGGACCGCGTGCAGCCGGCCCGACCCCAGCCGTCCGACCCTTCGACCCGGCGTCGCCCCCCGGCGGTGCGCCGCCGCCGGCTGGTGGGCCTCGTCGCGGCCGTCGCCGCGCTCACCGCGTGCACCGCCGGCACCCCCGACGGCTCCGGACGGACGGACGAGGCCTCGCCGTCGCCGACGCCCGTCGCGGCGACGCTGCAGGCGTCGCCGCCGCCGGCCACGGTCGCCGCGGGGTCGGACGCGAGCGCGGCCGTCCAGGTCTCGGCCGCGGTCTTCGCGACCGCGCCGGTCGTCGTGCTCGCCGACGCCGCGGACGTGCCGGGGCAGCTCACCGCCGCCTCCGCCGCCGTCGCGGTCGGGGCGCCGGTGCTGCTCACGGGCGGCGACGCGGACGTCGCGGGCGAGGTCGACCGGCTCGGTGCCGCGGCGGCGCTCGTCGTCGGCGCCGCGGACGCGTCGGTGCTCCCCGAGGACGTCGACGCCGTCCCGCTCGCGTCCGGCGCCGACGCCGACGCCGTCGCGGACGCGACCGGCCGCACGGCGGGCGCCGACACGTCGGTCCCCGCGGGCGGGGAGGCGGCCGCGGTGCGTGCCCTCGCGGCGGACGCGGCGGCGGTGCTGCGTCCCGAGGGCGGCGCCGGGGCGGACGAGGGCGGCGGGAGCGGTGCGGTCGAGGCGACGGGCGAGCCGGCGGAGGACGCGACGGCGGAGGACGCGACGGCGTCCCAGGACGCCGGGGCGGGTGCCGCGCGGCTCCCGGCGACCGCGTCGCCGGAGCCCGGGCCCGCGGTGCTCGGCCTCGTCTCCGGGCCGCAGCCGCTCGCCGCGCTGGCGACGCTGCGGGCCGCGGGCGCCGGCGTCGTCGACGTGCCCGGCGCCGACCCGCGCGCGACGTCCGCCGCGGTCGAGCAGGTCACGGCCGCGCAGCCGGCGGCCGTCGTGGCGCTCGGTGAGGCGTTCGGCACGCCGGACCGGCTGGCGGCGCGCGTCGCGGCGGCGCGCACGGGTGCGCAGCTGCCGGGCGGCGGCCAGCTCGTGTTCCCGGCGGCCGAGGGGCAGCCCGGCAAGCGGTACGTCGCCCTGTACGGGACGCCCGGCTCCGGCGCGCTCGGCGTGCTCGGCGAGCAGGACGTGCCGGCCACGCTCGCCCGCGCGGAGCAGCACGCGGCGCCGTACCGGGGCCTGACCACCGACACGGTCGTCCCGGCCGTCGAGATCATCGCGACGATCGCGTCGGCCGGCCCGGGCGACGACGGCAACTACTCCAACGAGCGCCCGGTCGAGGACCTGCGTCCGCTCGTCGAGGCCGCCGGTGCCGCCGGCACGTACGTCGTCCTCGACCTGCAGCCCGGGCGCACCGACTTCGTGACGCAGGCGCAGCTCTACGCCGACCTGCTCGCGCTGCCGCACGTGGGCCTCGCGCTGGACCCGGAGTGGCGGCTGGCCCCCGACCAGGTGCACCTGCGCCAGATCGGGTCGGTCGGCGCCGACGAGGTGAACGCGACGGCGCAGTGGCTCGCGCAGTTCACGCGCGACCGCGGCCTGCCCCAGAAGATGTTCGTGCTGCACCAGTTCCAGCTGCGCATGCTCACCGACCGGGAGCGCATCGACACCTCGCACGACGAGCTCGCCACCGTCATCCACGTCGACGGGCAGGGCAGCCAGCCCGCGAAGGCGGGCACGTGGGCGACCCTGCGCAACGGCGCGCCGCCGGTGCACTGGGGCTGGAAGAACTTCTACGACGAGGACGTGCCGATGCTGGACCCGGTGCAGACGTACCAGGTGCAGCCCGTGCCGGACCTGGTGACGTACCAGTGACCCGGCGGCGACGTGCCGCCGTCGGCGTGCGGACCGGGTCGCGTCCTGCCTAGCGTGGCGGGCATGACGGTCCCCACGCGCACGCTGGTCGACGGGCTCGAGCTGCCGGTCATCGGCTTCGGCACCTACCCGCTCAAGGGTCACGACGGTGCGGAGGCGATCCGCTCCGCGATCGACGTCGGCTACCGCCTGATCGACTCCGCGTACAACTACGAGAACGAGGGCGCGGTCGGCGAGGCCGTGCGCCGCAGCGGCGTGCCGCGCGACGAGCTGGTGCTGTCCTCGAAGCTGCCCGGCCGCTACCACCGGCACGACGACGCCGTGCGGGCCGTGCACGAGTCGCTGTACCGGGCGGGGCTCGATCACTGGGACCTGTACCTGATCCACTGGCCGAACCCGAAGCAGGGCCTGTTCGTCGAGGCGTTCGGCGCGCTGCTCGAGCTGCAGCAGGCGGGGCTGGTCCGGTCGGTGGGCGTCTCCAACTTCCTCCCGGCGCACCTGCAGGCGCTGCTCGACGCGACGGGGCGGGTGCCGAGCGTCAACCAGGTCGAGCTGCACCCGCGGTTCGTGCAGCGTGAGCAGCGCGCGGCCGACGAGCTGCTGGGTGTGGTGACCGAGGCGTGGAGCCCGCTCGGGCGCGGCAGCGACGTGCTGGAGGACCGGACCGTCGTCGAGATCGCCCGCGCGCACGGCGTGGGCCCGGGCGAGGTGATCCTGCGGTGGGTGACGCAGCTCGGCGCGGTCCCGCTGCCCAAGGCCGCCGACCCGGACCGGCAGCGGCGCAACCTGGAGGTGCTGTCCTTCACGCTGACGGACGAGGAGGTCACGGCCATCAGTGCGCTCGACCGCCCCGACGGCCGCCTGCAGGACCAGGACCCGGCGGAGTACGAGGAGTTCTGACCCGTCAGGGGCGCCGCGGGGCCCGGGCCTCGCCCGCGCCCGAGGTGGCACCATCACCGGCGTGCGCGGCGAGCGCCGCCCGAGCCGAGGAGACCCGATGACCGCTCCCGTCAGGATCGGCGTCCAGCTGCAGCCGCAGCACGCCGACTACGCGCAGATCCGCGACGCCGTGCTGCGCGCCGAGGACCTCGGCGTCGACGTGATCTTCAACTGGGACCACTTCTTCCCGCTGTACGGCGACCCGGACGGCAAGCACTTCGAGTGCTGGACGATGCTGGGCGCGTGGGCGGAGCAGACGAGCCGCGTCGAGATCGGCGCGCTCGTCACGTGCAACTCCTACCGGAACCCGGACCTGCTGGCCGACATGGCCCGCACGGTCGACCACATCAGCGGCGGGCGGCTGATCCTCGGCATCGGCGCGGGCTGGTTCGAGCGGGACTACGACGAGTACGGCTACGAGTTCGGCACCGCCGGCGCGCGGATCGCCGACCTGGCGCAGGCGATGCCGCGGATCAAGGCCCGCTGGGCGGCCATGAACCCGGCCCCGACGCGGAAGATCCCCGTGATGATCGGCGGCGGCGGCGAGCGTAAGACGCTGCGCGTGGTCGCGGAGCACGCGGACGTCTGGCACTCGTTCGGCGACGTCGAGACGCTGCGGCGCAAGAGCGGCATCCTCGACGAGCACGGCGCGGCGGTCGGCCGCGACACGGCGTCGCTCGTCACACGCTCTATCGGCGTCGACGGGCAGGAGCCGGGCGACACGGCCCAGGAATGGCTCGACGCGGGGGTGCGGCTGCTGACGCTGAGCACGAGCGGGCCCGACTACGACCTGTCGCTCGTGAAGCGCTGGTTGGCCTGGCGCGACGCGCTCTGACCCTCGGCGCCGGCCCGGCGGCGCCGCCTCACGGCCCCGCCGGGCCGGCCGTCCCGCTGCGCTCGGCGAGGTGCCGGCGCAGCCCCCGCTCCCCGCTGCGCATCATCGCCGCGTGCGCCAGCGCGAAGGCGGGCGCGGCGACGGGGCCGACGGCGTTCATCCAGAGCCGCGTCGTGCGCACGTGCCAGCGGATGTCGACCCGCGTCGTGCCCGGCGCCGGCGCGGTGAGCCGGACGTCGCCGTGGCCGCGCAGGTCGCCGTCGACGTGCAGGCGCACGTGCTCGGGCGGCGTGGCCGCGCCCACGACGAGGTCGAGCACGAGCGCGTAGCCGACGGGGGAGCGGAAGCGCAGCCGGGCCGCGGAGCCGGTCGTCCCGGCGGCGGGCCGCACGTCGAGCGCCTCGACGCCCCGCCACCACCGCGGCCACGTCATGCGTGGGTCGCCGAGGACGTCCCAGCACTCCTGCGGCGGCGCCGGGACGTGCCAGACCGACGTCAGCTCGTAAGGACGCGCGCGCACCCGGCCGAGCATAGGCTCGGCGCCGATGGACGACCCGCGCAGCGCACCCCCGGCTGACGGGGCACCCGTCGGCCCGCCGTGGTGGCGCCGACCCGTCCGGCTGCGCGCGCCCCGGCCGTCGACGGTGCTCCTCGCACTGCTGGCCGTGGTCGCGTCCCTGGTCTTCGGCGTGACGACCGCGTCGGTGCAGGCGTCGCTCGGCCCGCACGTCACGCGGTACGACGTCACCACCGACGCGACGGTGACCATCGACCTCGGCCCGCTGGGCACGCTGCAGATCGACTCGCCCCTGCCGCTGACGCTCGGTGCCCGCGCGACGGTGCAGGAGATCCCGGCGCAGGTCACCGAGCTGGGTGAGGCGACGACGCTGCAGGCGCTCGGCGACGACCTGACCGCGTACCTGCAGTTCTTCTCCGGGCCCGAGGCGGCCGTGCGGGACGTCGCGGTCGCGATCGCGGCCGACGCCGCGGCGCGCTCGCTCGTCGCCCTGCTCGTGCTGACCGCCGTGTGGTGGGCGGGACGGCTGCTGCTCGGCGCCGAGCGGCGGGCACAGCTCGCCGCAGCCCTGCGCCCGCACCGGCGTCCCGCGGTCGCGGCCGCTCTCACGCTCGTCCTCGGGGCGACGCTGCTCACCTCGAGCGTCGCCCCCACCGACCAGCCGCAGCCCCGCGTCGTCGCGTCCGCCGTCTTCGACGGCACCCCGCTCGCAGGCGCCCGCGTCACCGGGCGGCTCGGCGGCGTCATCGACACGTACGGCGGCTACGCCGTCGACGCGTGGCGCGCCAACCAGGACTTCTACGCGAGGGCGGACGTCGCGCTCGCGTCGGCGTGGGACGAGTGGGCGCAGGACGAGGAGCGCCGCGCCGAGGAGGCGGCCGCGGACGGCGCGGACGCGGACGGCGCGGGCGCGGAGGGTGCGGGGGCGGACGGCGCCGACGTCGGCGGCGCGGACACGGACGGCGCGGACCCGAACGGCGCGGACGCGGACGGCGCGGGCGCAGAGGGTGCGGGCGCGCAGGACGCGGGGGCCGGTGCCGACGGCGCCGCCGCCGGCGACGCGCCGCCGGGTGGTGGGGCGGACGGCGCCGACGACGCGCCCGCCCGCCAGGGTCCGGGCGCTCCGTCGGACCCGACGCCCACGGCCGACGCCACGCGCGGCGGCGACGACGAGGAGCCGGTGGAGCCGGTCACGCTGCTCGTCATCTCGGACCTGCACTGCAACGTCGGCATGGCGCCCCTGGTCGGCACGCTCGCCGACCTGGCCGGCGTCGACGCGGTCCTCGACGCGGGCGACACCACGATGAACGGCACGTCGGTCGAGCAGTACTGCGTGACCTCGTTCGCGCGCACGGTCCCGTCGGGCGTCCCGCTCGTCACGTCGCCCGGCAACCACGACTCGCGCGACACGACGCGCCGGTACGCCCGTGCGGGCGCGACCGTGCTGGACGGGTCCGTGGTCGACGTCGCGGGCCTGCGCGTGCTCGGCGACCGGGACGCCAACGAGACGCGCGTCGGCGGCGGCACGACGGCGGCGCAGGAGACGCCGGGCGAGCAGGCCCGCCGGCTCGCGGAGACGGCGTGCGACGACGGCGACGTCGACCTGCTGCTCGTGCACACCCCGACCGCCGGCGACGAGGCGCTCGAGGAAGGCTGTGTGCCGGCACAGGTGTCCGGTCACTACCACCGCCGCGTCGGTCCCGAGCAGGTCGGCCTCGGCATCCGGTACATCAGCTCGAGCACGGCCGGCGCGACGCTCGGGCAGCCGACGGTCGGCCCGCTGCGCGGCGTCGCGGAGCTCACGCTGCTGCGGTTCGACCCGCGGGACCGCCGCTTCCTCGACGTGCAGGTCGTGCGCGTGGCGCCCGACGCGACGGTGACGGTCGAGGACCGGCAGCCGTGGCCGGACGTCGTGGAGCCTGACGGCGACGAGCCGGGCGCGGACGAGCCGGGCGCGGACGAGCCGGGCGCCGACGAGCCGGCCACGGAGGGCACCGGCGCGGGCGACGTGCCCGTCGACGGCGACGGCGCCGTCGACGGCGGGTGAACACCTGACCCCAGGGGCGGACGGGGTCTTGCGCATCGGCGACGGAGGTGCTGCCCTGGTGCAGCCGACGGCCGCAGGGGGTGGCCGCCGGTGACCTCGGGGGAGGGAACCGCGTGCGCCGTGCGTCCGTCGTCGTCCTGGCCGTGCCGCTCGCCGCGGCGCTCCTCGTCGCCCTGGGCGGCCCCGCGACGGCAGTCGCCGGCGAGGACGCCCTGCGCGCGAACGAGACGCTGAGCGCCGGGCAGGCGCTGCTCGCGCCGGGCGGCGCGCACACGCTGGTGGTCCAGCCGGACGGTGCGCTCGGCCTCTACGGGGTCGACGGGAAGGTCCGCTGGTCGTCGGGCCGGGGCGTGCCGGGCTCGACCCTGCGCGCGACCGAGGCGGGCGACGTCGAGCTCGTCGCGCCGGACGGCGGCGTGGTGTGGCGCACCGGCACCGCGGCGGCGGGCGGAGCGCTGCAGGTGCGGGACGACGGCGACCTCGTGGTCGTCGACGCGGCGGGCGCCGTCGCGTGGCAGAGCGGCACCGCCCAGGAGCCCGCCAGCCTCTCCGGCCCGGTGCGCCTCGACGCGGGCGACGTGCTGTCGTCGCCCGACGGCCTGCACAACCTCTTCGTGCTGCCGGACGTGGGCGTGCAGCTCATGGGTCCCGACGGCACGGTGCGCTGGACCCCCGGCGCGGCGGACCGGGCGGCGACGTCGGCCGCGCCGGCCGCACCGGCGGTCGCGCTCGAGCTGCGTCCCGACGGGAACCTCGTCGCCGTCGACGAGGACGGCGCGTGGCTGTGGCGCAGCCGGACGGCCGGGCAGGGCGGCACGACGCTGGCCGTCCAGGACGACGGGACGCTCGTGCTGCTCGACGCGGCCGGCGCTCCCGTGTGGTCGTCCGGGGCGCCGATCGGGCCCCCCGAGCTCGCGCCCGGTGGCGAGCTCGGTGCCGGTGCGTCCCTCGGCTCGCCGTCCGGGCACCTGCGCGTCGAGGTCGCGGACGGCGCCCTCGTGGTGACGTTCGACGGCGAGCCGCTGTGGACGTCCGGGACGACCACCGGTGTGACGGCGCGCCTGCAGGAGGACGGCGACCTCGTGCTCCTCGACGCCGCCGGTGCGCCCGTGTGGAGCACCGCCACGGCGGGGCGCGCGGGTGCACGGCTCGTGCTCGAGGAGGCGGCGGTGGTGCTGCACGGCCCTGTAGGCGAGGTGCTGTGGCAGGTCGCCGCGCCGGAGGCGCGGGTGCCGACCGGCGCGCAGCCCACGGACTGCGACCTCGTCGACGGCCCCGTCGCGCAGGCGGACACGGTGGTCACGCGCAGCGGCATCCGGGTGCACCCGTGCCTGGCGGAGACCGTCGACGCGCTCGTCGAGGCCGCGCGCGCGGACGGCGTCGAGCTGCGGGGCGGCGGCTGGCGCAGCGGTGACCAGCAGGTGGCGCTGCGGCGGGCGCACTGCGGCCCCACGGACTGGCACGTGTACGAGGCGCCGGCGTCGTCCTGCTCGCCGAGCACCGCCCGGCCCGGCTCGTCGCGGCACGAGCGCGGCCTGGCGATCGACTTCACCGTCGGCGGCCGCACGCTCGGCTCGACGTCGGCCGGCTACGTGTGGCTCGCGGAGCACGCCGCCGCGTACGGGCTCGAGAACCTGCCCGGGGAGCCGTGGCACTGGAGCGTGGACGGGCACTGAGCGACGCGGCCGACGTGCCGCGGACGGTCCTACCCTGGTGCCCGTGACCTCGGACAGCCCCGCCCCGCTGACGGCCGTCGGCCAGGACTACCTCAAGGTCATCTGGGGTGCCCAGGAGTGGTCCGACGCGCCGGTGACGACCAAGCTCCTGGCGGGCCGCCTCGGTGTCGGCGCCTCCACGGTGTCGGAGACCGTCCGCCGGCTCGCGGACGCGGGGCTGGTGACCCACCGGCCGTACGGCGCGGTCGAGCTGACGGACGTCGGCCGCGCGCACGCGGTCGTGATGGTGCGTCGCCACCGGCTCATCGAGACGTACCTCGTCGAGAAGCTCGGCTACGCGTGGGACGAGGTCCACGACGAGGCCGAGGTGCTGGAGCACGCCGTGAGCGACCGGTTCGTCGAGCGCGTCGCCGAGCTGCTCGGCCACCCGGACCGCGACCCGCACGGCGACCCCATCCCGGGCCCGGACGGCACGGTGCACCTGCCGGACGCTCGCGTGATGTGGGAGGTCGAGCCCGGCGAGTACGTCGTGGCGCGGATCTCGGACGCGGACCCGGAGCTGCTGCGGTACCTCGACGACGTGGGGCTGGTCCTCGACGCCCGGGTGCGGCTCGACGAGCGCCGAGCCGTCACCGGGGTGGTCAGCGTCGAGATCGACGGCGTGCCGCCCGCGCGCGTGGAGCTCGGCGAGGTCGCGGCGAGCGCCATCTGGCTCGCCGCGCCGGTCGCGGCGTAGTCTGGCCTCATCCCCCGAGCGGCCGACGGTGTCCCCTCGATCCGTGCTCGAATCGATTCGAGGTCGCGTGACCGTCACCGCCCCGCCCGCCACCGCCGCGGCCCCCTCCGCCCGGCGTGCCCGTACGGCGCTGCTGGCGCTCGCCCTCGGCGGCTTCGGCATCGGCACCACCGAGTTCGCCACGATGGGCCTGCTGCCGGAGATCGCGACGGACCTCGACGTGTCCATCCCGGTCGCGGGCCACGCGATCACCGCGTACGCGCTCGGCGTCGTGCTCGGCGCCCCCACGCTGGCCGCGCTCGGCGCCCGCACCGACCGCCGTCGCCTCCTGCTCCTGCTCATGGCGGCGTTCACGGTCGGCAACGTCCTCGCGGCGTTCGCGCCCACTGCCGAGACGCTCGTGGCCGCCCGCTTCCTGGCGGGGCTGCCGCACGGCGCGTTCTTCGGCGTCGGGGCCGTCGTGGGCACCGCCGTCGTCGGGCCCGAGCGCCGCGGCCGCGCGGTGTCGGCCATGATGGCCGGCCTCACGGTCGCCTGCGCGGTCGGCGTGCCGCTGTCGTCGGTGGTCGGGCACGCCGTCGGCTGGCGGTGGGCGTTCGTCGCGGTCGGCGGCATCGGCCTCGCGACGCTCGTCGCGCTGCGCGCCTGGACGCCGTCGCTCCCGGCGGCCGCCGACGCGACCGTGCGCGGCGAGCTCGCCGCCCTGCGCAACGGCCCGCTGTGGGTGGCGTTCGGCGCGGGGGCGATCGGGTTCGGCGGCATGTTCGCCGTCTACTCCTACGTCAAGCCGCTCCTCACCGACGTGAGCGGTCTCGCCGTGACGACCGTGCCGTTCGTGCTCGCGCTGTACGGCGTCGGCATGACGGTCGGCACGCTGCTCGGCGGGCGCCTCGCCGACCGGTCCGTGCTCGGCACCGTCGTCGGCGGCATGGTCGCCACCATCGTCGTGCTCGTCGTCATCGCGCTCGTCGGGCCGTGGCCGGCGGCGGTCGTGCCCGCGCTCGTGCTGCTCGGCGTCACGTCGCAGGTGCTCGGCCTCGCGCTGCAGACGCGGCTCATGGACGTCTCGCCCGCCGCGCCGTCGCTCGGCGCGGCGCTGTGCCACTCGGCGCTCAACCTCGGCAACGCCGCCGGCGCGTTCCTCGGCGGCCTCGTCATCGCGGGCGGGTGGGGCCTGCTCGCACCCGCGTGGGTCGGCGCCGGGCTCACGGCGCTCGGGCTGGTGGTCGTCCTCACCGTGGGCCGCGGCCCTGCGCCGGGTGCCGTGCCGGGTGCCGTGCCGCGCGCTGTGCAGGACACCGCGCCGGACGGCGTGCCCGACGAGGTGCCGGACGCCGTCCCGGACGCCGTGCCCGACGAGGTGCCGGACCGCCGCGCCACGGTCCCCGCACGGGCATGAGCCGCCCGGGTGGCCGCGGCCCCGCTCGGTTGTCCGGGCCGGCGGGGGCGGGGGTAAGGTCGTCCCGTGCTGGTGAGGACGCTCCTCCTTCGACGCCGCGGCGAGACCCCCTAGGCCGGTCACTCGTCGCGGTGTGCGCCGTGCCGGCTGACCCCCGACGAGACCGCGGCGAAGGACGACCATGAGCCAGGCCCCCAGCACCACCCCCGGTACGACCACTCCCGGTACGACAACTTCCGGTACGACAACCCCGGGCAGCACCCCCGACGACGTCCCCTTCCGGTACACCGCCGCGCTGGCCGAGCAGATCGAGCTGCGCTGGCAGGACGAGTGGGAGCGTCGCGGCACCTACTTCACGCCGAACCCCGTCGGCGACCTCACCGACGGCGAGGGCAACCACGCCGACCCGGCGGCGCGGCCGTTCTACGTGATGGACATGTTCCCGTACCCCTCGGGCGCGGGCCTGCACGTGGGCCACCCGCTGGGGTACATCGCGACCGACGTCGTCGGCCGGTACCGGCGCATGTGCGGGGACAACGTCCTGCACGCACTGGGCTTCGACGCGTTCGGCCTGCCCGCCGAGCAGTACGCCGTGCAGACCGGGCAGCACCCGCGCACGACCACCGAGGCGAACATCGCGATCATGCAGCGCCAGCTGCGCCGCCTGGGCCTGGCGCACGACCCGCGCCGGACGTTCGCGACGATCGACCCCGACTACGTCCGCTGGACGCAGTGGATCTTCCTGCAGGTGTTCGGCGCCTGGTACGACGAGGACGCGGTCCGCCCGGACGGCGGCCGCGGGCGCGCGCGCCCCGTCGCGGAGCTGGTCGACGAGCTCGAGCGCGGCGTGCGTCCCGTGCCCGACGGCATCCCGGGCGTGCCCGCCGGCGCGACGTGGGCCGAGCTGGACGCGACGGCGCGCCGCCGCGTCGTCGACAGCCGCCGCCTGGCGTACCTCTCCGAGACGCCCGTCAACTGGGCCCCCGGCCTGGGCACCGTGCTGGCGAACGAGGAGGTCACCGCGGACGGCCGGTCCGAGCGCGGCAACTTCCCGGTGTTCCAGCGCAACCTGCGCCAGTGGAACATGCGCATCACCGCGTACGCCGACCGCCTGACGGACGACCTCGACCACATCGACTGGCCCGAGAAGGTCCGCTCGATGCAGCGGCACTGGATCGGCCGCTCGACGGGTGCCCGCGTGCGCTTCGCGGTGCAGGGCGGCGAGGCCGTCGAGGTGTTCACGACGCGCCCCGACACGTTGTTCGGCGCGACGTTCATGGTCGTCGCCCCCGAGCACCCGCTGCTGGACGAGGTGCCCGCAGCCTGGCCCGACGGCACGCACGACGTGTGGACCGGCGGCCACGCCGCGCCCGCCGACGCCGTCGCGGCGTACCGGGCCGAGGCGGCCGCGAAGACCGCCGTCGAGCGCCAGCAGGACGCGGGCCGCAAGACCGGCGTGTTCACCGGCCACCTGGCCGTCAACCCCGTCAACGGCGCGCTGCTGCCGGTGTTCACGGCCGACTACGTGCTCATGGGCTACGGCACGGGCGCGATCATGGCGGTGCCCGGCGGTGACGAGCGCGACTTCGCGTTCGCCCAGGCGTTCGAGCTGCCCGTCGTCCACACGATCGACGCGCCCGACGACGCGCCGGAGGGTGCGCGGACCGGCGACGGCGTCGTCGTCAACTCCGCGAACGACGAGCTCGACCTGAACGGCCTGACCGTCGCGGACGCCAAGGAGCGCGTCGTCGCGTGGCTGGCGGAGCGCGGCGCGGGGGAGAAGACGGTCACGTACCGCCTGCGCGACTGGCTGTTCAGCCGCCAGCGGTACTGGGGCGAGCCGTTCCCGATCGTCTACGACGAGGACGACACGCCCATCGCGCTGCCCGACTCGGCCCTCCCCGTCGAGCTGCCGGACGTACCGGACTTCTCGCCGCGCACCTACGCGCCCGACGACGCGGACTCCGAGCCGGAGCCGCCGCTGGGGCGCAACGAGGACTGGCTGCACGTCGAGCTCGACCTGGGCGACGGCCGCAAGCGCTACCGCCGCGACGCCAACACCATGCCGAACTGGGCGGGCTCCTGCTGGTACCACCTGCGCTACCTGGACCCGCGGTCCGCGGACGCGGTCGTGGACCCGGAGCTGGAGCAGTACTGGCTCGGCCCGGGCCACGGCCACCAGCAGGCCGGCTCGGTCGGTGGCGTCGACCTGTACGTGGGCGGCGTCGAGCACGCCGTCCTGCACCTGCTGTACGCGCGCTTCTGGCACAAGGTGCTGTACGACCTGGGGCACGTGCGCAGCGCGGAGCCCTTCCACAAGCTCTTCAACCAGGGCTACATCCAGGCGTACGCGTACACCGACGACCGCGGCGTGCACGTCCCGGCGGCGGAGGTCGTCGAGGACGAGGCGTCCCCGACCGGCTTCAGCTACCAGGGCGAGCCCGCGCACCGCGAGTACGGGAAGATCGGCAAGTCGCTGAAGAACGTCGTCTCGCCCGACGAGATGTACGAGGCGTACGGCGCCGACACCCTGCGCGTCTACGAGATGTCGATGGGCCCGCTGGACCTGTCGCGCCCGTGGGAGACGCGCGCGGTCGTCGGGGCGCAGCGCTTCCTGCAGCGGCTGTGGCGCAACGTCGTCGACGAGCGGACCGGCGAGCTCGTCGTGTCCGACGACGCGCCGTCGACCGAGACGCTCCGGCTGCTGCACCGCACGGTCGCGGACGTGCGGGACGACATGGAGGCGATGCGCATCAACACCGCCATCGCCAAGCTGATCGTCCTCAACAACCACCTGACGACGCTGGACCGCGCGCCGCGCGCCGCGGTCGAGGCGCTCGTCGTGATGACGGCGCCCGTCGCGCCGCACATCGCCGACGAGCTGTGGCAGCGCCTGGGCCACGACCGCTCGGTCGTGCACGCGCGGTTCCCGGAGGCGGACCCGGCGTACCTGGTCGAGGAGACGGTGACGTGCGTCCTCCAGGTCGCCGGCAAGGTCCGCGGTCGGGCCGAGGTGTCCCCGTCCGTCGGCGACGACGAGCTCCGTGAGATCGCACTCGCCGACGCGGGCGTGCAGCGCGCGCTCGACGGCCGCGGCGTGCGCACCGTCATCGTGCGGGCACCCAAGCTCGTCAACGTGGTGCCCGCCTGAGCGGCGCGCCCGCGCCGCACCCGCCCCGGGTCGCGGTCGTCACGGACTCGACGTCGGCCCTGCCGCCCGACCTCGCGGCGGCGGCGGGGCTGACGGTCGTGCCGCTCGACGTGACCATCGACGGCGCGCGGCACGTCGAGGGCATCGACGTCACGCCCGCCCAGCTGCTGCGCGCGCTCGAGCGCGGCGCCCGCGTCACGACGTCGCAGCCGCCGCCGTCGGCCTTCGCCGCGGCCTACGAGCGGGCCGCCGCGGCCGGTGCGCGCGAGATCGTCTCCGTGCACCTGTCGGGGGAGATGTCCGGCACGGTGCGCTCGGCCCGGACCGCCGCCACGGTGAGCCCCGTGCCGGTGCGCGTGGTCGACTCCGGCACGGTCGCGCTCGGCCTGGGCTTCGCGGCGCTCGCGGCGGCCCGCTGCGCCGGCGCACCGGTGCCGGACGCCGCGCCGGACGACGCCCGGGCACGGCGCCGCCGGCCCGTCGGCGGCCGGCCCGGGCGACGACGCGGACCCGCGCCCGTGTGGCCCGACGTCACGCGCGTCGCCGAGGTGGCGGCCGCGACGGCGGCGGGCACGCGCACGTGGTTCCTCGTCGAGTCGCTCGAGCACCTGCGGCGCGGGGGACGGCTCAGCGCGCCCGCGGCGGCGCTCGGCACGGTCCTCGGGCTGCGCCCGCTGCTGGCCGTGCAGGACGGCCGCGTCGTCGTGGCCGACAAGGTCCGCACGCGGCGCGCGGCGCGCGAGCGGATCGAGCAGGTGGCGGCCGCGGACGTCGCGGGTCGCGGCGCGGTCCGCATCGGCGTGCACCACGCCGGCGACGTCGGCCCCGCGCAGGACCTGGCCGGGCGCCTGGCCGACGGTGCGCACGAGGCGGTCGAGGTGGTCGTCGCCGGCGCGGGTGCGGTCCTCGGCGCCCACGCGGGCCCCGGGCTGCTCGCGGTGGTCGTCGCCGACGCCTGAGCGGACGACGGCGCGCCCGGCGGGACCCGCCGGGTCTCTTCCGGGTGGGGACGCCGCCGGGCCGGTGCGCCCGCCGTCGAGCCGACCCCAGCCCGTCCGCGTCGGCAGCCGGTCCACGGGCGCCCGTCCGCGGGCCTGCGCCGGGTGTCCGGCTGCCTAGCGTGCCGCCGTGCCCTCCCGCGACCGACCCGAGCCCGCCGTGGCGCACCGTCTCGCCGCGCTGGCCGGCGGCGACCCGGCGGCGCGGCGCGCACGGCCGACGGCACCGGGACGGGCGGCGACGCCCGAGGAGCGGTCGACGCCCGTGCCGCCGACGGCGCCCACGGGCTGGACGCCGCGCTCGCCCGCAGCCGCGTCGTCCGGCTCGGTGCCGCGGCAGGGCGTCCCGCCGGCGCCGGAGCGACGCGCGGCGACGCTCGACGCGCTGGCCGACGCGGCACGACGTGCCGGATCACCCGGGACACCCGATCCGGACGCCGACGGCACCGTCGCGACGGCGCACCGGCCCCGGCCGGCACGGTCCCGCGTGCGGTGGGCCGTCGCCCCGCGTGCCGCCGCGGCCGCCGCCCTCGCGGTCGCGCTGCTCGCGGGCGGTGTCGCCCTGCGCGCCTCGACCGGGCCCGCCGGCGCGCCCGTCGACGTGCCGCGCCCGCGCGTGCAGGCGGACCCGACGGGACCGCCGGCGGCCGCCGCCGTGCCGACCCCCTCCGTGCAGCCGGCGGTCGTGCACGTCGTCGGCGCCGTCGCGGCGCCCGGGGTCGTGACCCTGCCCGGGGACGCGCGGGTCGCCGACGCGGTCACCGCGGCGGGCGGAGCGGCGCCCGACGCCGACCTGGCCGGGCTCAACCTCGCGCGCACGGTCGTCGACGGCGAGCAGCTGCGCGTGCCGCGGGCGGGCGAGGCCGTCACGGCGCCCGCGCCGGCGACCTTGGAGCCCGGCGCGGTGACGGGCACCGCCGGCGCCGCGCCGGGGCCTGCGGGCGTCGACCTCAACACCGCCGACCTCGCCGCGCTCGACGCGCTGCCGGGCGTCGGCCCGGTGCTCGCCCAGCGGATCCTGGACCGCCGTGAGGAGGCGCCGTTCACGTCGGTCGACGAGCTCGACGAGGTCAGCGGCATCGGTCCCGCGGTCCTCGAGCGGCTGCGGCCGCACGTGCGGGTGTGAGCGCCGTCCAGCCGCGCGTCGACCTGCGCCTGCTGCCGTCCGCGGCGGTGGCGTGGGGTGCCGCCGCGTGCGTCGTGCTCGTCCCCGTCGACCGGGCGCGGCTCGCGGCGGCGTGCGGCGTGGCGGCCCTCCTGCTGGGCGCCGCCGCCCTCCTGGCGTGCTCCGGTCGGGCGCGGCTCCGGGTCCTCCCGGCGGCGGCGCTGGCCGTGGTCGTCGGGATCTCCGTGCTCGGGGCCGGAGTGCTCCAGCGCGGGGCGGCCGCGCCGGCCGGCGTCGTCCGGGCGGCCCAGGAGGGTGCGCTCGTCGACGTCGTCGGACGCGTCGCCGCTCCGCCGCGGCCGCTCGGCGGCGGGGTGGTGCCGCGGCGCGTCGCGACGACGGTCGCGGCGGAAGCCGTGCGGTCCGCGCGCACCGGCGAGCTCCTCGGCGGACGCGTCCACGTCGAGCTGCTCGTGCCCGTGGACCCCTCGGCCGACGGGGCACGGGCGGTCGCGGTGCCGTCCGTCGACGTGGGCGTGCAGGTCGCGGTCCGTGGGCGCGCGTCCCTGCGGCCGGCGGGCGAGCGCGCCGCGGTGGTGGTCGCCGTGCGCGGCGCCCCGCGGGTGCTCGACGGCCCCCGGCCGTGGTCGGCGTGGTCGGCGGCCGCCCGCGGGCACGCGCGCGAGCTGGCCGCCGCCCTGCCCGGTGACGCGGGCGCGCTGCTGCCGGGGGTGACGGTCGGTGACACGGGCGGTGTCCCGGACGACCTGCGCGACGCCATGCGCACGTCCGGGCTCGCGCACCTGACGGCGGTCTCGGGGGCGCACTTCGCGCTGCTGGGCGCCCTGGCGCTGGCCTGCACCGGCGCGCTCGGTGCGCCGCGCGTCGTGCGCGCCGCGGCGGTCGGCCTCGTGAGCGGGGCCCTCGTCCTCGTCGTCGGCCCCGAGCCGAGCGTCGTGCGTGCCGCGGTGATGGGCGCGGTCGGCCTCGTGGGCCTGCTCGCCGGCCGCCGGTCGCTGGGCCCGGCGGCTCTGTGCACCGCCGTGGTCGTGCTGCTCCTGCACGACCCGTGGCTCGCGGTGGCACCTGGCTTCGTGCTGTCGGTGGGTGCGACGGCCGGCCTCGTCGTGCTCGGCCCGCCGCTGGTCGCGCGGTGGGCCCCGCGGTGCGGCCGCGCCGCCGCGGGCGTGCTGGTGGCGCCGGTGGCCGCGCAGCTCGGCTGCCTGCCCGTCGTGCTGGCGCTGTGGCCGAGCCTCGGCGTCTGGTCCGTGCCGGCGAACCTGCTCACGGCCCCGGTCGTGGCTCCCGCGACGGTGCTCGGCCTCGCGGCCGTCGCGCTGGCCGGGTGGTGGCCCACCGGTGCGGCCGCCCTGGCGGCGGTCGCGGGCGCCGCGTGCTGGTGGACGGGCGCCGTCGCGCGCGTCTGCGCCGGGTTGCCCGGTGCGGCGGTCGCCTGGTTGGCCGGACCGGTGGGTGCGGGCTGCGCGCTGCTCGTGGCCGTCGCTGCGGCCGTGCTGCTCGCCGGACGGGCGGGCCGCGACTGACGTGCGGCGGGGCGCGGCCACGGCGCCGGACCCCGACGCCACCGCACGGCGCCGGCACCGGCACGACGGCGCTCGCCCGCCCGTCCGCCGGGCTTGTGCCGCCGCGCTGTCGGCAGGGTCCGGCACACTGGGTCCGTGCCCGCCCGCCCCGCGTCCCGCTCGTCCGCGCGCTCGTCCTCCGCACGCCCGTCCTCCTCGGCGCGATCGGGGCGGGGCGGCGGCGCACCCGCCGGCGTCCCGTGGACGCAGGCCGAGCCGGCGCCCGTGGTGCTGGTGTCGGGCCCGGAGGAGCTGCTCGCGGAACGCGCGGCGGAGCGCGTCGTCGCCCGGGTGCGCGAGCGGGACCCGGACGTCGAGGTGGTCCGCGTCGACGCGGCCCAGTACGCCGCCGGGGAGCTCGCCGTGCTCACCAGCCCGTCGCTGTTCGCGGACGGCAAGGTCGTGCTCGTCGAGGGCGTGGAGCACTCGGGTGACGCGCTGCTGCTCGACGCGGAGGCGTACGTGGCGCGGCCCGTGCCCGACGTCGTCGTCGTGCTCCGGCACGCCGGCGGCATGCGGGGCAAGCGGCTGCTCGACGCGGCCCGCGCCGCGCAGGTCCCCACGGTGTCGTGCGAGGCGGTCAAGTCGGACGCCGACAAGGCGTCGTTCGTCCAGGACGAGCTCGCGCGCGCCGGTCGCCGGGCCGACGCCCGCGCGGTCCGTGCGCTCGTGGACGCCGTGGGGTCGGACCTGCGCGAGCTCGCGGCGGCGTGCGCCCAGCTGGTGGCCGACACGAGCGGCCTCATCGGCGAGGAGGTCGTGCAGCGCTACCACGGCGGGCGGGTCGAGGCGACGGGCTTCCAGGTCGCCGACGCGGCCGTCGCCGGGGACGCCGGTCGCGCCGTCGCCCTGCTGCGGCACGCCCTGGCGACGGGGTTGGACCCCGTGCCGGTCGTGGCGGCGCTCGCCGCGCGGCTGCGGACGCTCGCCAAGGTGGGGGCGGTGCGCGGTCGGGGCGCGGCCGCGGCGCGGGAGCTCGGCATGGCGCCGTGGCAGGTGGACCGGGCGGCGGCGGACCTGCGCCGGTGGACGCCCGAGGGGCTCGCCGCGGCGATCTCGGCCGTCGCCCAGGCGGACGCCGAGGTCAAGGGCGAGGGGCGTGACCCGCGGTTCGCGGTCGAGCGCGCGGTGCTGCGGGTGGCCGGCTCGGTCGACCGCTGACAGGGCAGCCGCCGGTGCGGGGGCCGTGGCCGCCCGTCGGTGGTCAGCGCCCGACGAGCCGGGCGCCGGCACGGTCGAGGACGCCCGCGCGCTCGATGAGGTTGCCCTGGAACAGCGTGAGCCCGAGGTCGCGCGCGTGCCGCAGCGTCTCGGGCGCCTCGACGTACTCGGCGATGAGCATGGCGCCGAACGACCGCGCCACGCCGACCACCGGATGCCCCTCGACGTCGAGGTCCCGCACGTCGATCTTGACGAAGTCGGCGTGCGGGAGCAGCCGGCGCTGGTCGGCCCGGTCCACGAACGACGGCAGCGCGACCCGGAAGCCGCGCTCCCGCAGCCGCCGGATCCCCGCGAGCACCTGGGCGTCGATCTCGGTGGTGCCGCTCACCTCGAGGACGAGGCGGTCGGGGCGGGCGGGGACCTCGAGCTCGCCGACGAGGTGCGCGCGCGGGCACCGGACGAACAGCAGGCGACCGTGGGCCACGCTCTCGAGCTCGGCGCGGCCGAAGGTCGCGCGCAGCACGTGCTCGGTGGCGCGCTCGTGGTCGCGCGGACCCCATCCGCGTGCGACGTCGGCGTGGTGGCCGGGCGCGCGGTAGCTGAACTGGTACCCGAAGGGGCGCCCGTGCATCGAGTAGATGCCCTGCCGCGCGACGAGCACGGGCTGCCGGGCGACGTGCTGCTCCCACGCCCGCCGCAGCTCCTGCGGGATCGCGGCGTCGACCGCGGCGCCGAGCCGCGCCAGCGTCGACTCGCGCCCGTCGGGTGTCATGGCGACCATGACACCACATGTCGCGCCCTGTGAACTCGTCGCGAGGGGGTGGAATCCTCGGGTGACCCGTCCGGGCGCACCCGAGGTTCCCGTGGCGCCGCCCGGTGTGTCACCCTTGCCGCGACGTCCCCGGCCTGGCGAGGACGTCGCGTGTCCCGCCCAGGCGCCGAGCCCTGACAGGAGTACGACATGAAGTCCGTCGCCGCTGCCCTCGCCGCCCTCGTCCTCACCGGTTCGCTGGCGGCCGGCGTCCCGGCCGTGACGGCCGCCTCGGTCTCGCTCAACGGCGGTGCCGCCGGTTGCTGCAAGGACGCGGTCTGACCCGGTGAGCCGTCGGTGGGACGCCCGCGGGTGACCGCGGCGCGTCCCACCGCGCCCGCTGACCGACGCGGGTGACGAGCCCGCGGGACCGGATCCCGACTCGCCGCTGTGAAGGGCTGGCGCACACGGGCGTCATACGTAGAATGACTTCTCATGACGACCATCGGTGACCGTGTGCGCGAAGCGCGCCTGGCGGCAGGGCTCTCGCAGACCGCCCTCGCCGGCAACGCGTTCTCACCCAGCTACATCTCCCTCATCGAGGCCGGGCACCGGGAGCCGACCGACGCCGCGCTGACGGTGCTGGCGGAGCGGCTCGGCACCACGCTCGAGTTCCTCAAGCACGGGGACGACGGGCCGAACGAGGCCCGCACCCGGCTGGAGCTCGACTACGCCCGCCTCGACCTCGCCAGCGGCGACGCGTCCGGCGCCGTCCACCGCATCTCGGGCCTCGACCTGTCGGTCATCACGCCGGCCCTGCGCTCGGAGGTGCTCACCACGCTCGCGCGCGCCCACGAGATGACGGGTGAGCTCGAGGCGGCGATCACCATCCTCGAGCCGCTGCTCGCCGAGACGCAGGGGCGCAACGACCAGCTGCGCGCCGCGGTGCTCACCACCGCGCTCGTGGGCTGCTACCTGGAGGCGGGCGACCTGCACCGCGCCGTCGAGGTGGGGGAGCGCACCCTCGCGGACCTCGACACGGCGGACCTCGTCGGCACGGACGAGCACCTGCGCCTCGCGTCGACCGTGCTGTGGGCGTACGTCGAGCGCGGCGACCTGCTCTACGCGACGCACCGCGCCTCGGAGCTCGTCCGGCTCGCGGAGTCGCTCGGTACGCCGCGCGGGCGGGGGTCCGTCTACTGGAACGCGGCGCTCGTCGCCGAGCAGCGCCGCGACTACGAACTGGCGCAGCGGTACACCGAGCGCGCGCTCGCGCTGCTGTCCGAGGGTGAGCCGGACCGCGACCTGCCGCGTCTGCGCGTCAACTACGCGTGGCTGCTGCTGCGTTCCGACCCCGCCGACCCGCGGGGCGCGCTCGAGCAGATCGACCTCGCGCAGCCGGGTCTGGCGGCCGCGGGCTCGACGGTCGACGTCGCGCGGCTGCAGGTGGAGCGCTCGCGCGCGCACCTGCTGCTCGGGGACGTGGCCGCGGCGGAGACGGACGCCCGTGCCGCGCTGACCGCGCTGGGGGAGGCCCCGCGGCTGGAGGCGGCGACCGCGCACCTGGCGCTGGGCGACGTCCTCGCGGCACGCGGGGACCAGGACGGCGCCGCGGCAGCCTACCGCTGGGGTGCGGACATGCTCGGGATGATGGCGGCGACGCGGCACTCGGCCGGCGTGTGGCGCGAGCTCGGCGACCGCTACCTGCGACGCGGCGACGTCGACGAGGCCGCCAAGGCCTACGACCGCGCGCTGCGGGAGGCGGGCTTCCAGCCCTCCGTGCCGACCGGCACGCCGCACCAGACCTGGTCGCTGGGCTGACCGGCGCGCGGTGGGGCGACCGACCCCGCCGCGCGGTCCGCTGCCGGCGGGACACGGACGAGGGCGTCACCCCGCAGGGGGGGTGACGCCCTCGTTCGGTGGAGCGTGCGGTGCCGCGGCCGGAACCGTCACCGCCCGCGGGCGGTGACGGCCGTGGCCGTCAGCGGCCGCGGTCAGAGACCGTTGACGGCCTTCGCCAGCGCCGACTTGCGGTTGGCGGCCTGGTTGGCGTGGATGACGCCCTTCGACACGGCCTTGTCGAGCTTGCGCGACGCCGTCACGAGGGCCGCGGCAGCCGCGTCCTTGTCGCCGCCGGCGACGGCCTCGCGGACGCGACGCACGTACGTCTTCAGCTCCGACTTGACGGCCTTGTTGCGCAGGCGCGCCTTCTCGTTCGTCGTGATGCGCTTGATCTGGGACTTGATGTTCGCCACGTGTGGACTCTCTGGTGTGGTCGCCGAAGCGATCTGACAGGTCGTAGAGGGCGTGCGCAGCGCCGGGACTGGGGCGTGGGGATACCCGCGGGGAACGGCCTGCGCAGGTGTCCGCCGACCCGGGCGGACACGCGGATCACGATGCTACCAGCCGTGCAGGTCCGCAGCGGCGCGCGTGACGCGGTCGAACACCGCGCGGTCGAGCGCGGCGCCCTCGCGCCGGACCGCGTCGACGCGCAGGCGCAGGACGCGGTCGAGCCGCACCTCGCTGGGCCTGCGGCGCGGGTCCCAGCCGCCGGTGCCGACGTCCGTCCACACCCGCCCGTGGCGGGCCTCGTCGGCGGCGTCGCGGTCGTGGTCCCGGCTGCTGAGCATGAGGGCGACGAGCGTGCCGCCCCGGCGGTCGAGCACGAGCACGGGCCGGTCCTTGCCGCGGGACGGGTCGTCCTCGTACGGCACCCACGCCCAGACGACCTCGCCGGGGTCGGGGGCGCCGTCGGCGCGCGGGGCCCACGTCGGGCGGACGGCGGTGGGGCGGACGGCGGCCGGGCGGGCCGCGGCCGGGCGCCCGGGACGTGCCCGGCCGGCGGGCCGGACGGCGTCCGCGACGGCGCGCAGCACGGACGTCCAGCGGGCGGAGGGCACGAGGGGGAGCGTAACGACACGGTCGCCGCCCGGCGCCGACGCGTCCGGGCGAGCGCTGTCCGGGACGTAACGCGTCGTTGACACGGCAGGACTAGATTCGCGGCCATGGCGGACCTGTTCGACGACTACCCGGCAGGGGCTGCCTGGGACGAGATGATCGGCCCGGACGGCGAGGTCCGGACGGCGTACCGCAACGTGCACGCGGCGCTCGCGCAGCTGTCCGACGGCGAGCTGCGGGCGCGCGCCGACACGCTGGCCCGCTCGTACCTCACGCAGGGCGTCACCTTCGACTTCGCGGGCGAGGAACGGCCCTTCCCGCTCGACGTCGTCCCGCGCGTGGTCGGCGGCGACGAGTGGGAGCACGTCGCCCCCGGGGTGCAGCAGCGGGTGCGTGCCCTGGAGGCGTTCCTCGCGGACGTGTACGGACCGCAGAAGGCGGTCGCCGACGGCGTGGTGCCCCGCTCGGTCGTCGTCTCCTCGACGCACTTCCACCGCGCGGCGCGCGGCATCGCGCCGCCGAACGGGGTGCGCGTGCACGTGTCCGGGATCGACCTCGTGCGCGACTCCCTCGGCGGCTGGCGCGTGCTCGAGGACAACGTGCGCGTGCCGTCCGGCGTCAGCTACGTGCTGAGCAACCGCCGCGCGATGGCGCAGACGTTCCCCGAGCTGTTCGCGACCCTGCGCATCCGGCCGGTCGTCGACTACTCGCGGCGGCTGCTGGCGGCCCTCATCGCCGCGGCCCCGGCGGGCGTCGACGACCCCACGGTCGTCGTCCTCACGCCCGGCGTCTACAACAGCGCGTACTTCGAGCACACGCTGCTCGCCCGCACGATGGGCGTGGAGCTCGTCGAGGGACGCGACCTGTACTGCTCCGGCGGGCGCGTGTGGATGCGCACGACGCAGGGCCGGCGCCGGGTGGACGTCATCTACCGCCGCGTCGACGACGAGTTCCTCGACCCGGTCGTGTTCCGCTCCGACTCGCTGCTCGGCTGCCCGGGTCTCATGACGTGCGCGCGCCTCGGCACGGTGACCCTCGCGAACGCGGTCGGCAACGGCGTCGCGGACGACAAGCTGCTCTACACGTACGTGCCCGACCTCATCCGCTACCACCTCGGCGAGGAGCCCCTGCTGCCGAACGTCGACACGTGGCGTCTGGAGGACCCGGGCGCCCTCGAGGAGGTCCTCGACCGGCTGGACGAGCTCGTGGTGAAGCCCGTCGACGGGTCGGGCGGCAAGGGCCTGGTCGTCGGGCCGACGGCGTCCCGGGCCGAGCTCGACGCGCTGCGGGCGCGCCTGCGGGAGGACCCGCGCGGGTGGATCGCGCAGCCGGTGGTGCAGCTGTCGACCGTGCCGACGCTCGTCGACGCCGGCCTGCGCCCGCGCCACGTCGACCTGCGGCCGTTCGCCGTCAACGACGGCGACCAGGTCTACGTGCTGCCGGGCGGCCTCACCCGCGTGGCGCTCCCGGAGGGGCAGCTCGTCGTGAACTCGTCGCAGGGCGGCGGGTCGAAGGACACCTGGGTGCTCGGCGGGCGCGTCCCGCGGCGCTCGCAGCAGCAGGCGCAGCACCAGCGCCCGGCGGTCGCGCAGGACGCGTCCGTGCCGATCGACGCGAACCCGCAGGACGCGCGCGTGCAGGTCATGCAGCAGCAGCAGCAGCAGCGGGCGGCCGGGGGTGCGACGTGCTGAGCCGCATCGCGGAGTCGCTGTTCTGGATCGGTCGGTACGTCGAGCGCGCGGACGACACCGCGCGCCTGCTCGACGTGCACGTGCAGATCCTCCTCGAGGACCCGTGGGCCGAGGAGGACGCCGCGTGCCGGTCGCTGCTGTCGGTCATGGACCGGCCGGCGCCGCCGCCGGACGTGGAGGTGGGCCGCGAGCACGTCCTCGACGTGCTGGCCTACGACCGGTTCTCGCCGTCGGCGATCGCGGGCGCCCTCGTGTCGGCGCGGGAGAACGCCCGCCGGGCGCGGGAGATCGTCTCGACCGAGCTGTGGGAGTGCCTCAACGCGACGTGGAACCAGCTGCCGACCCACATGCGGCCCACGCGGCCGCACGACTACTTCACCTGGGTGCGTGAGCGGGCCGCGATCGTCGCCGGGATCATGGACGGCACGACGTCGCGCGACGAGACGTGGTCGTTCATGGTGCTCGGCCGCTCGATCGAGCGCGCGGACATGACCGCGCGCCTGCTGACGACGCGCGCGCTCGCGGGCTCGGCCGGCCCGGGCTGGACCACGCTGCTGCGCTCCTGCGGGGCGCACGAGGCGTTCCTGCGCACGTACCGCGGCACCGCGCCCGACGAGCGCGCAGCCGGCTTCCTCCTGCTGGACCGCCTCTTCCCGCGCTCGATCGTGTCGGCGCTGAACCAGGCGGAGGCGTGCCTGGCGGCGCTCGAGCCGGTCAGCGACCGTGCGGGCATCGACGACGCGCGCCGGCACCTCGGTCACGTCCGCTCGAACCTGGAGTACCGCCCGCTCATGGTGATCCTCGACGACCTGCCGCGGGAGATGGAGCTCGTGCAGCGCGCGTGCGCGGCCGCCTCCGACGCGATCCGGGGCCGCTACTTCCCGTCCGGTGCCGAGCTGACGTGGGTGGGGGAGGCGCTGTGAGCCGGCTGCGGATCGTGCACACGTCGGCGTTCCGGTACGCGGAGCCCGTGCAGGCCTCCTACAACGAGGCCCGCGTGACCCCGCTGTCGCAGCCCGGGCAGTCGGTCCTGGAGACGCGCGTCGACGTCCAGCCGCAGACGTGGTCGCACGACTACCGCGACTACTGGGGCACGCACGTCACGGCGTTCGAGGTGCTCGCGCCGCACCGGTCGCTGCTGCTGACCGCGGAGCACGTCGTCGAGGTCGCGGACCGCTCCGCGCCGTCCGCGGACGTCGGCTGGGACCTGCTGCGGGGCGGCGAGGTGCGCGACCGGCTCGCGGAGTTCCTCGCCGACGCCGCGACGACGGCCGTTCCGGACGACGTCGTGACGCTCGCCCGCGCGGCGGCGGACGGGCTGTCGCCGGCGGCGGCCGCGGAGGCCGTGTGCCGGGCGGTGCGGGACGAGCTGGAGTACATCCCGGGCGTCACGACGGTGCACACGCCCGCCGCGGAGGCGTGGCTGGCCCGGACCGGCGTCTGCCAGGACATGGCGCACCTGGCGCTCGGCGCGCTGCGGTCGGTCGGGATCCCCGCGCGGTACGTCTCCGGCTACCTGCACCCGGACGCCGGGGGCGAGGTGGGCCGGACGGTGAGCGGCGAGTCGCACGCGTGGGTCGAGTGGTGGACCGGCGAGTGGTACGGCTTCGACCCGACCAACCGGGTGGCCGCGGGTGACCAGCACGTCGTGCTGGGACGTGGGCGGTCGTACGACGACGTGCCGCCCCTCCGCGGCATCTACGCCGGCCCGCAGACGGAGGACCTCGTGGTGGAGGTCCGCATCACGCGGGAGGCGTGACGCCCCCGGGGACGGGTGGGGCCGACACGTCGCTCGTCATGGGAGCATGGTGGTACCGACCCGCGACCGCCCACCAGGGCCGAGCCGCCCCGTCGGACCCGACCGAGACCGACAGACCTCCGGCGCCGCACCGGCGCCCCCACGACCCGGGAGCCTGAGAGCGCGTGTCCCCGATCCCGAGCGCCGCCGCCGCGGCACGCATCGCCCCGGCGGCCACGACGCCCGAGCTGCTGCGCAACTTCTGCATCATCGCGCACATCGACCACGGGAAGTCGACCCTCGCCGACCGCATGCTGCAGCTCACGGGCGTCGTGGAGGCGCGGGCGATGCGCGCGCAGTACCTCGACCGCATGGACATCGAGCGCGAGCGCGGCATCACGATCAAGTCGCAGGCCGTGCGCATGCCGTGGGAGGTCGACGGCACCCCCTACGCGCTGAACATGATCGACACCCCCGGGCACGTCGACTTCACGTACGAGGTGTCGCGCTCGCTCGCCGCGTGCGAGGGGGCCGTGCTGCTCGTCGACGCGGCGCAGGGCATCGAGGCGCAGACGCTCGCGAACCTGTACCTCGCGCTCGAGAACGACCTGCAGATCATCCCCGTCCTCAACAAGATCGACCTGCCGGCGGCGCAGCCGGAGAAGTACGCCGAGGAGCTCGCGGGCCTGGTCGGCGGCGACCCGGAGGACGTCATGCGCGTCTCCGGCAAGACCGGCGAGGGCGTCGAGGCGCTGCTGGACCGCATCGTGCGCACCGTGCCGGCCCCCGTCGGCGACGCCGCTGCGCCGGCACGCGCGATGATCTTCGACTCCGTCTACGACACCTACCGCGGCGTCGTCACCTACGTGCGGGTCGTCGACGGCCACCTCGACCCGCGCGAGCGCATCGCGATGATGTCGACCCGGGCGACGCACGAGCTGCTCGAGATCGGCGTGATCTCGCCCGAGCCCGTGCCCACCAAGGGGCTCGGCGTCGGTGAGGTCGGCTACCTCATCACGGGCGTGAAGGACGTGCGCCAGTCGAAGGTCGGCGACACGGTGACGAACTCCGCCAAGCCGGCCTCGGAGGCGCTCGGCGGCTACTCCGACCCCAAGCCGATGGTGTTCTCGGGGCTGTACCCGATCGACGGCACCGACTACCCGGTGCTGCGCGACGCGCTCGACAAGCTGAAGCTCAACGACGCCGCGCTGAACTACGAGCCCGAGACGTCGGTCGCGCTCGGCTTCGGCTTCCGCGTCGGGTTCCTCGGCCTGCTGCACCTCGAGATCATCCGCGAGCGCCTCGAGCGCGAGTTCGACCTCGACCTCATCTCGACGGCGCCGAACGTCGTCTACGACGTCGTGCTCGAGGACCGCACGGAGGTCCGCGTCACGAACCCGAGCGAGTTCCCCGGCGGCAAGATCCGCGAGGTGCACGAGCCGGTCGTGAAGGCGACGATCCTCGCGCCCAGCGAGTTCATCGGCGCCATCATGGAGCTCTGCCAGGGCAAGCGCGGCGACCTGCAGGGCATGGACTACCTGTCCGAGGACCGCGTCGAGATGCGGTACGTGCTGCCGCTCGCCGAGATCGTCTACGACTTCTTCGACCAGCTGAAGTCGCGCACGCGAGGCTACGCGAGCCTCGACTACGAGCCCATCGGCGACCAGGTCGCCGACCTGGTCAAGGTCGACATCCTGCTGCAGGGCGAGCAGGTCGACGCGTTCAGCGCGATCGTGCACAAGGACAAGGCGTACGCGTACGGCGTCATGATGACGGCGAAGCTCAAGGACCTCATCCCGCGCCAGCAGTTCGAGGTGCCCATCCAGGCCGCGATCGGCTCGCGGATCATCGCGCGCGAGACGATCCGCGCGATCCGCAAGGACGTGCTGGCCAAGTGCTACGGCGGTGACATCACCCGCAAGCGCAAGCTGCTGGAGAAGCAGAAGGAGGGCAAGAAGCGCATGAAGACGATCGGCCGGGTCGACGTGCCGCAGGAGGCCTTCATCGCCGCGCTGACGTCGGAGGGCGCCGGCTCGAGCGGCGGCCGGGACGCGAAGGACGCGAAGAAGAAGTGACGGTGCGGGCATGAGCCCGGCGCTGCCAGACGGCGACGTCCCGCCCGAGGACGGCGGGCTGCCGCCGTCGGTCGCGGCACGGTCGGCCGGGCGCGCGTTCGGCGTGTACCTGCACGTGCCGTTCTGCGCGGTGCGCTGCGGCTACTGCGACTTCAACACGTACACCGCCACCGAGCTCGGGGGCGGCGCCAGCCTGACCGCCTACGCCGCGACGGCGCTGGAGGAGGTCGCGCTGGCGGACCGCGTGCTGCGGGACGCGGGGCTGCCGGATCGGCCGGTGTCGACGGTGTTCGTCGGCGGCGGCACGCCGACGCTGCTGCCCGTCGACGACCTCGTGCGTCTGATCGGCGGCGTGCAGGACACGTGGCGGCTCGCACCGGATGCCGAGGTGACCACCGAGGCGAACCCCGACTCCGTCACGCCCGACGGCCTGCGGCGGCTCGCCGCGGCCGGGTTCACGCGCGTGTCGTTCGGCATGCAGTCCGCCGTGCCGCACGTCCTCGCGACGCTCGACCGCACGCACGACCCGCGGCGGGTGCCGGACGTCGTGCGGTGGGCGCGCGACGCGGGGCTGCGGGTGTCGCTCGACCTCATCTACGGCACGCCGGGGGAGTCGCTCGACGACTGGCGGCGCAGCCTCGAGGCCGCGCTCGCGACCGGCGTCGACCACGTGAGCGCGTACGCCCTGGTGGTCGAGGCGGGGACGCGCATGGCGGTGCAGGTGCGCCGCGGCGAGCTCACGCTCCCGGACGAGGACGACCAGGCGGCCAAGTACGAGCTCGCCGACGACCTGCTGACGGCGGCGGGGCTGCACTGGTACGAGGTCAGCAACTGGGCACGCACGCCCGCCGACGCCTCCCGGCACAACCTCGGCTACTGGCGGGGCGACGACTGGTGGGGGATCGGCCCCGGCGCGCACAGCCACGTCGGCGGCGTGCGGTGGTGGAACGTCAAGCACCCGCGCGCGTACGCCGACCGCCTCGCGGCGGGGCGCAGCCCGGCGGCGGGACGCGAGGTGGTCGACGAGACGACGGCCGAGCTCGAGCACGTCATGCTCGGCGTGCGGATCGCGCAGGGGCTGCCCATCGGCGAGCTGGCGCCGACCGCGCGCGCCGCGGTGGCCGGCCTCGTCGCGGACGGGCTCGTCGACCCCCGGGCGGCGCTCGGGCTCGACGGCACGCGCCGCGTCGTGCTCACGCGCCGCGGACGGCTGCTGGCCGACGCGGTCGTGCGCACTCTCGCGGCCTGAGCCGCCGTCAGCGGACGAGGCGGACCGACACCGGGTATCGGTACCACTCGCCGCGGGACGCCGCGACGGCGCCGAGCACGTGCAGCACGGCCCCGGCGACGAGGACCAGGTACGGCACGAAGGCGAGCAGGCCGAACGTGATCACGGCCGCGACGACGGTCCCCGCCGCCACGCCGAGCACCGTGATCTGGAAGTTCAGCGACTCCTTGGCGTGGTGCTCGACGAACGGGCCGCGGCCGCGCAGCACGAGCCAGATGACGAGCGGGGCGACGAACGACACGAGGAGCGGCAGCGCGTGCGCGAGCACCGCCCACGTCCGCTCCTCCTCCGGCCGCAGCGGCGGGCCGACCGGGGGGACGGGGTGGCCCGTCACCGGACCAGGTCCAGCGTCACCGGGTACCGGTACGTGCCGCCGCCGCTCACCGCGACCGCGGCGAGCACCGAGAGCACGAGGCTCGCGACGCCGATCGCGACCATCGCGATCCAGCCGACGAACCCGATGAGCGGGAACTCGGCGAGGATCCGCGCGGCGACCAGCGCGACGAGGACGGTGAGCTGGAAGTTCAGCGCCACGAGCGCCTGGTGGGCGACCCCGTGGTCCTTGCCGCGGTGCGCGAGCCACACGGCCAGGGCCGTGACCCAGCCGACGAAGAAGTAGGCGAGGATCCCGCCGAGGTGCGCGAGGACGGCCCACGTCGCGGCGGGCGTCGAGCGGGCCGGCGGTGCGGCGTACGGGTCGTGCGACACGGGTGCTCCTGAGGTGGGGGCGCCCGGCACGGGTGCGGCCGGACGGGCGTTTCGTCCGGGTCGCAGCGTACCGGCGCGGGCGGTGCCGCGGACGTGCGGCCGTGCCCCGCCTTGACACCGCTTCCCGCGTGTCGGTTCGCTGACCTGCGTGGGCGCACGGTGCGCCCGTCGGACAGGAGACCCCCGCGCATGAGCGAGAACCCCGGCGGCACGCCGCCGCGCGACGACGACGGCAGCGTGCCGCCGCCGCCCGGTCAGGGACAGCCGGGCGGTGCCTACCCGCCCCCCGCGCCGGGGCAGCCGCCGGCGTCGCCGTACGGCCCGCCGGCCGGCGGCGCGTACCCCCCGCCGCCGGCGTACGGGCAGCCGGGACCGGGCGGACCGGGTCAGGGCCCCGGCCAGGGCCAGCCGGGGTACGGCGCACCCGGCGGCACGTACCCGCCGCCCGGGCAGCCGTACGGCCAGCCCGGTGCTCCCTACGGCCAGCCCTACGCGGGTGCGTCGCGTCCGCCGGCGGTGGACGTGGGCGCGAGCCTGTCGTGGGCGTTCACCAAGTTCGGGCAGAACTGGGTCGCCTTCGTGGTCGGCGGGATCGCGTGGGCGGTGGGGATCCTCCTCGTCGTGCTGGTCGCCTCCATCGCGTTCGGCGGCTTCGGTGCCCTCGCGCAGAGCGCGGACGGCGCCGCCGGCGCGCTCTCGGCGATCGGCTTCGGCGTGGGCGGCCTCGTGCTGGGCGCGCTGACCGTCCTGCTGTCGGCGCTGTGGCTGGCCGCGTACGTCCGGGCGGCGCTCAAGGTGGCGGACGGCCGGCAGGTCACCGTCGCCGACATGTTCGACCTCTCGCACACCGGGCCGGTGTTCGTGGTCGGCCTGCTCGTCACCGTGGCGTACCTGCTGGTGAGCTGGGTGCCGCTGCTCGGGCCGCTGCTGCTGCTCGCGGTCGTGTACTTCGTCTTCTTCGCCGTGCACTTCGTGGTGGACCGCGGGCAGGGCGCGATCGACGCGATCCGCTCGAGCGCGACCGTGCAGACGCGCGAGGTCGGCACGTCGATCCTCGTCGTGCTCGTGGCGTGGCTCGTGTCGGCCGTGGGCGCGGCGCTGTGCGGGGTGGGCGCCCTCGTGGGCACGCCGGTGGCCATCCTCATCTCGGCGTACGCGTTCCGCCGCCTGACGGGTGGCACGGTCGCGCCCTGACGTGCCTGACG
>JAPSIR010000285.1 GCA_031178625.1 Cellulomonas sp. | reverse complement strand
CGACGCCGGCGAACACCGACACGCCGCCGTGGTTCTGCGCGACGCGCTGGATCATCTCCTGGATGAGGACCGTCTTGCCGACGCCCGCACCGCCGAAGAGGCCGATCTTGCCGCCGAGCACGTACGGCGTGAGCAGGTCGATGACCTTGATGCCCGTCTCGAACATCTGCGTCTTCGACTCGAGCTGGTCGAAGGCCGGGGGCCGGCGGTGGATCGGCCAGCGCTCGGTGATCTCGAGCTTCTCGCCCTCGGCCAGGTTGAGCACCTCGCCGATGACGTTGAAGACCCTGCCCTTGGTGACGTCGCCGACGGGCACCGAGATCGGCGCGCCGGTGTCGCGCACCGTGGCGCCGCGGACGAGGCCGTCGGTCGGCTTGAGGGCGATGGCACGCACGAGCGAGTCGCCCAGGTGCTGCTCGACCTCGAGCGTCATGGTGAAGGCGCCCTCGCCCTCACCCTGGGTCGACAGGTCGATGTCGACCTGCAGCGCGTTGTAGATGTCGGGGATCTGGTCCGGCGGGAACTCGATGTCCACGACGGGCCCGATGACCCGCGCGACCCGGCCGACGCCGGGCGTGCCGGCGTTCGCGGCCGTCGCGTCGACGGTGGTGGCGGTCATGTCTGCCTCGCTTCGCTCGTCCGGACGGGTCCGTCGCCCGGATGGAATCGGTGTGCGGTCGGGTGGGGTCGGCGGTCGCTCAGGCCGACGCGAGCGCGTCGGCGCCGGAGACGATCTCGCTGATCTCCTGCGTGATCTCGCCCTGACGCGCCTGGTTGGCCAGTCGCGTGTAGGTGCGGATGAGGTCCTCGGCGTTGTCCGTCGCGGTGTGCATGGCGCGCTGGCGCGCCGCGAGCTCGGAGGCCGCCGCCTGGAGGAGGTTCGCGTAGATGCGGGTGCGGACGTACCGCGGCAGCAGCGCGTCCAGCACCTCCTCCGGGCTGGGCTCGAACTCGTAGAGCGGCAGGGCGTCGTGGTCACCGGCGGGCGCGACGCCCTCGACGACCTCGAGCGGCAGCATCCGGACGACGGTCGGGCGCTGCGTGACCATGTTGACGAACCGCGTGAACACGAGGTGCACCTCGCCCACGCCGCCGTCCTGCGGCTCGGCCTGGAACGCGGCGAGCAGCGTGTCCGCGATCTCGTCCGCGACCTCGGGCGTCGGCGCGTCGGAGAAGCCCGCCCACTGCCCCGCCAGCTCGCGCTGCCGGAACGTGTAGTAGGCGGCGGCCCGTCGGCCCGAGACGTACAGGGCGACCTGCTTGCCCTCGCCCTCGAGCTGCTGGATCAGCCGCTCGGTCTCCCGGATGACGCTTGCCGAGTAGGCGCCCGCCATGCCGCGGTCCGACGCGATGAGCAGCACCGCGACGCGCTTGGTGTCCTCGCGCTGGACGAGGAACGGGTGCGACACGTCCGAGTGGGTGGCGACGGCCGACACCGCGCGCGTGATCGCGCGCGAGTACGGCGTCGCCATGGCCACGCGGTCGCGCGCCTTGCCGATCCGCGAGGCGGCGATGAGCTCCTGCGCGCGGAACATCTTCTTGAGCGACTGGGTGCTCCGGATCCGCGCCTTGTAGACCCGCTGGGAACCGGCCACGCTCAGCCTCGCTTCTGGCGGACGATCTGCTCCTGCTCGACGTCCACGTCCGCGTCGTCCTCCGCCTCGCCGACCAGCGGCGAGCCGTCGGCGGTCAGGAAGCCGAGCCGGAACTCGTCGATCCCGGCCGACAGGGCGTCGACGGTCGCGTCGTCGAGCTTGCCCGTCGTCGCGATCGTCGTGAGCACGTCCGTGTTGCGGCGCAGGTGCTCGAGCATCTCGGACTCGAACCGGCGCACGTCCTCCACCGGCACGTCGTCGAGCTTGCCCTTGGTGCCGGCCCAGATCGACGCCACCTGGTCCTCGACCGGGTACGGCTGGTACTGGCCCTGCTTGAGGAGCTCCATGAGGCGGGCACCACGCGTCAGCTGGGCGCGCGACGCCGCGTCGAGGTCGGACGCGAACATCGCGAAGGCCTCGAGCGAGCGGTACTGCGCGAGGTCCAGCTTCAGCGTGCCGGAGACCGACTTCATCGCCTTGACCTGCGCGGCACCGCCGACGCGGGACACCGAGATGCCGACGTCGACCGCGGGACGCTGGTCGGCGTTGAACAGGTCGGACTGCAGGAAGATCTGCCCGTCGGTGATCGAGATGACGTTGGTCGGGATGTACGCCGACACGTCGTTCGCCTTCGTCTCGATGAAGGGCAGACCCGTCATCGAGCCGCCGCCCAGCTCGTCCGAGAGCTTGGCGCAGCGCTCGAGCAGGCGGGAGTGCAGGTAGAAGACGTCGCCGGGGTACGCCTCGCGGCCCGGCGGGCGGCGCAGGAGCAGCGACACGGCGCGGTACGCCTCGGCCTGCTTCGACAGGTCGTCGAAGACGATGAGGACGTGCTTGCCGCCGTACATCCAGTGCTGGCCGATGGCCGAGCCGGTGTAGGGAGCCAGGTACTTGAAGCCGGCCGGGTCGGACGCCGGGGCCGCGACGATCGTCGTGTACTCGAGCGCGCCGGCCTCCTCGAGGGCGCTGCGCACCGAGGCGATCGTCGAGCCCTTCTGGCCGATCGCGACGTAGATGCAGCGCACCTGCTTGGTCGGGTCCCCCGACTCCCAGTTGGCCTTCTGGTTGATGATCGTGTCGATCGCGATCGCCGTCTTGCCGGTCTGGCGGTCGCCGATGACCAGCTGACGCTGGCCGCGGCCGATCGGGATCATCGAGTCGATGGCCTTGATGCCGGTCTGCAGCGGCTCGTGGACCGACTTGCGGGCCATGACGCCGGGCGCCTGGAGCTCGAGGGCACGGCGGCCCTCGGTCTCGATGGCACCGAGGCCGTCGATCGGCGCACCCAGCGGGTCGACGACGCGGCCGAGGTAGCCGTCGCCGACGGCGACCGACAGGACCTCACCCGTGCGGCGGACCTCCTGGCCCTCCTCGATGCCCGTGAACTCACCGAGCACGACGACGCCGATCTCGCGCACGTCGAGGTTGAGCGCCAGGCCGAGCGTGCCGTCCTCGAACTTCAGCAGCTCGTTGGCCATCGCACCGGGCAGGCCCTCGACGCGGGCGATGCCGTCGGCGGCGAACGACACGCGCCCGACCTCCT
>JAPSIR010000284.1 GCA_031178625.1 Cellulomonas sp. | reverse complement strand
CCCTTGGCGTAGGTGATGCCGTCGAAGTTCACCTCGACGTCCTCGAGGTCGCGGATGTCCGCGGCGATCGGGTGCGTGGACGGCAGCTGGTCCTGGCGGTACGCCCAGCCCTTCTCCAGCGAGGAGAACGTGGTCCACGCGGACGTCCACCGGGTCGCCTCGGCGGTGGCCAGGGTGGAGGCGTACTCGGCGAACGACTCGTTCAGCCACAGGTCGTCCCACCAGCGCATGGTGACCAGGTCGCCGAACCACATGTGCGCGAGCTCGTGCAGGATCGTCACCGCGCGGCGCTCGACCGTGGCCTCGGGCACCTTGGACCGGAAGACGTAGGACTCCAGGAACGTGACCGCGCCGGCGTTCTCCATCGCCCCGGCGTTGAACTCCGGCACGAACAGCTGGTCGTACTTGGCGAACGGGTACGGGAAGTCGAACTGCTCCTCGTAGAACGCGAACCCGGCCCGCGTGATGTCGAGGATGTTCGCGGTGTCCAGGTGCTGCGCGAGCGAGCCGCGGCAGTAGACGCCCAGCGGGATCGTGCGGCCGTCGCTGCTGGTCAGCTCGCCGTGCTCGTGGTGGTACGGGCCCGCGACCACGGCGGTGATGTAGGACGAGATGCGCGGCGTCGGCGCGAACGTCCACGTCGCGGTGCCGCGGTCCGCGCCGCCGTTGCGGTTGCTGCCGCCCTCGACGGGCACCGGCTCGCCCTCGGCGGGGGAGTTCGACACCACGACCCAGTGCGCCGGCGCCGTCACCGTGAACCGGAAGGTGGCCTTCAGGTCGGGCTGCTCGAACACCGCGAACACGCGGCGGGAGTCGGCGACCTCGAACTGCGAGTACAGGTACACCTCGTCGTCCACCGGGTCGACGAACCGGTGCAGGCCCTCGCCGGTGTTCATGTAGGCGGCGTCGGCGACGACGAGCACCTCGTTCTCCTCGGCCAGCCCGTCCAGGCGGATCCGGGAGTCCGCGACCACGGCGGCGGGGTCGAGCTCGGTGCCGTTCAGCACGACGCGGTGCACGGCCGGGGCGATCAGGTCGAGGAACGTGCTGGCCCCCGCCTCGCGGCTCGTGAACCGCACGGTGGTCCTCGACGTGAACGTCGCCGGGCCCGTCGTCAGGTCCAGCGCGACGTCGTACGACTGCACGTCCACGAGCCCGGCCCGGGTCCGGGCCTCCTCGCGGGTCAGGTTCTCTGCGGGCACGCGCGTGTCTCCTCGTAGGGTCGGGTCAGCGGCCGTCGCCGCATCATTCCACCAACCCGGCGCGGATCCGCACTCGTCACGGCGGCGGGCGCGGACCCTCCCGGCGTGACACGGCCCCCGGGTCGGGGGGCATGATGGCGGGCGCGACGGTCGCTCCGCGGTCGCCGCGCCGCAGGCCCGAGACGCCCGACCGCCCCGTGAGGAGCCACCCCGTGACCGACAGCCCGCAGCAGGCCGTGCGCGACACCGCCGACTTCTGGTTCGACCCCGCGTGCCCGTGGGCGTGGATGACGTCGCGCTGGATGACCGAGGTGCAGCGGGTCCGCGACGTGGACGTGCGGTGGCACGTGATGAGCCTGTCGGTGCTGAACGAGGGCCGGGACCTGCCCGAGGAGTACCGCGCGCTGATGGACGACTCCTGGGCGGCGGTGCGCGTGCTCACCGCCGCGAAGGAGCTGTACGGCGAGGAGCACCTCAAGCCGCTGTACGACGCGCTGGGCACCCGCCGCCACCCGGGCGGCCGGAAGGACACCTGGGCGATCATCCGCGAGTCCCTCGACGAGGCGGGCCTGCCGCAGTCGCTCGTCGCGTACGGCGACACCGAGGAGTTCGACGAGCAGCTGCGGGCCTCGCACGCCGAGGCGATCGCGCTGGTCGGCGACGAGGTCGGCACCCCGGTGGTCGCGGTCAACGGCACCGCGTTCTTCGGCCCGGTCATGACGCCCGCCCCGAAGGGCGAGGACGCCGGGCGGCTCTGGGACGGCTTCGTGCTGGTGACGAGCGTGCCCGGGTTCTACGAGCTCAAGCGCACCCGCACCAAGGGCCCCGTCTTCGACTGAGCACGTCCCACCCCGGAGGGAGGACCCCATGGCAGCGTTCGCGAACCTCAGCCGCGGCGTGAAGATCTTCCTGGCCGTCGACCTCGTGCTCGTCCTCGCGCTGGTCGTGGCCGCGGTCGTCGTGCTCGGCGGCGGGCCGGACGACGGCACCGCCGACGGCGGGCCCGCGCCCGCGGCGTCGTCGAGCACCGGCGGCAGCGGCGGCACCGCCGCGCCCGCGCCCACCGACGGCGCAGCGGCCGACGCGGAGACCTTCGCGTCCCCGACCGGCAACATCTCCTGCACGATGTCCGGCGACGGCGTCACCTGCTCGATCGCCAACAAGCAGTACGACGTCCCCGCGGCGGAGGGCTGCACCGGCACCACGGGGCACGTGATCGTGCTCAACGCCGAGGGCACCACCACCCCGTGCGTCGAGGGCCCGGCCCCGGCCGTGGCGTCGGCGGACGTCGCGGTGCTCGACTACGGCCAGGCGCGCTCGGTCGGCGGGTACACCTGCACCAGCGGCACCGACGGCATGGCCTGCGTGGTCGACGAGTCCGGCGAGGGCTTCCGCGTGGCCACGGCCGCGCTCACCACGCTGCCCTGATCGCCAGTCAGCTGGCAGGAGCGCACGACCGGCCGTCGAGGGCCCCGCTGAGGCGTTCCGGCGAAGGCCCTCGACGGCGGTTCGTCGCGTCAGACCCAGGCCTTGGTGACGCAACCGGTGATCGTGCCGCTCGTGAAGCCCGCTGCGACGGCGATGCACGAACCGCACGCGACCACAGTCGCGCAGGCGGCGGCGCACACCACGCCGATCACGGCGATGATCGCCCAGCTGATACCGGCACCGGCCAGGCAGCTGTTGAGCTTCGTCCAGTCGACGCCGCGCACCGGACTCGGCGTCGCTGCCGCTTCGCCGCGGTTCTCGATGACCGAGTTGACGGTCTGCGTCCCGTTCTCCCACACGGCGACTGCGACGTGGTCGCGGTCGACCATGGTCGCGACGACCTCCGTCAGCACCGACTCTCCCGCTGAGTGCACGAGCGTGATCGCGCTGAGGTCGGGGATCGCGGTTCCGATCAGAGGTACGCGCACCACGACCGACCCATCCGGCCCTCGCGCGGCTGT
>JAPSIR010000283.1 GCA_031178625.1 Cellulomonas sp. | reverse complement strand
GCGCAGTCCACCGCGGGCAACGTCGACCAGGTGCGGACCGCGGCCGAGGAGCTCGCGCGCAACTCCCAGCACGTGGACGCGCTCGTCGGGCGCTTCCGGGTCTGACGGGTCCCCGGCCGGGCCGGCGGGTCCCCGGCCGGGCCGGCGGGACACGCCGTGCCCGGGTGGGCGCCCCGCGGCGGGCGCCCACCCGGGGGCGGTCACCGGCGGACGGTGACCGTGATCGTGCGGCTCCCGGTCACGCCGGCGGCGTTCTCGAGCTCCGCGCGGTACTCGTACCGGCCGGGTGCGCGCCCGTCGAGCGGGGTCGCCACCCGCTGGGCCTCCCGGCCGTGCGCGGTCAGCTCCTGCGTGTCGACCAGCGCACCGTTCTCGTACAGCCGGTACGTGGTGCCGTTCGTGCCCCACCACATGTTCATGGTGACCACGTACTGCCCGTCGCCGTCGTGGTTGTCGTGCGACAGCACCGGGGTGCCCGGCGTCGCCCTGTCGACCACCACGGTGACGGGCGCGGTCGTCGTCGACCCGTGCTGGTTCGTCAGCACCGCGGTGTAGACGTACCGGCCGTTCGTCCGGCCGTCGAGGTCGAACGCGACCTGCTGCGCCGACGGGGTGGCGTCGACGAGGTCGCGCGCCGCGACGGGCGAGCCGTTCTCGAGCAGCTCGACACGCTGCGCGTTCTGGCCCCACCACACGTTGAGGACCACCCGGTAGTCGCCGTCGCCGTCCCAGTTGTCGTGCGACAGGGCGCCGCGGGCCGGTGCGGCCGTGGCCGGCCCCGGGACGCGCTCGCCGGGGCCCGGCTCGGCGCCCGTGTAGGCGATCGACGGCGCCGGCGGCGCCGTCATCCCCTCCCCGAGGAAGTACGACGTGTGCGGCGGCTGGTTGTACGACGTGTTCTGCCACGCGACGCCGAGCCGGTAGACCGGGTCGGACTGCAGGGTGCGCAGCCGGTGGTCCGTGAGGTCGACGGTCGTCGCGATGCGCAGCGCCGAGGAGTCCTCGAGCCGCGTGACGACCTCCTCGCGCCAGTCGCCGAGCAGGTCGGCCTGGAGGACGGGGTTGCCCTTCGTGTCGTTGACCGACAGCGTGCCCTCGGCCCGGTAGATCTCGACCTCGGTCTCGTCCTCCCAGTCCCACTTGGAGATGGTCGGCACGCCCGTGCGGGTCTCCTCGGTCCAGTCGTGGTCGAGGATCTCCCGCAGGAGGTCGCCGTCCCACCAGGTGAGGAAGTTCGCCGCGGGGATGTTCTCCGAGATGAGCTCGCCGGCGGCCGACCGCAGCTGGCCGGTGCGGGCGTCCCACTGGTTGGTGCCGATGGCCCAGCCCTCGGCACCGGGGTGGCGCGGGTCGATGTCACCCGCGGCGGCGCGGCCGGTGTCGACCGTGGCCGGGATCGACCAGATCACCTCACCGGTCGCGGCGTCGCGGAACGTGGCGCCCCGGTTGCCGGAGGACGCCATCGACTCGTGCGCGGCGAACACCTCGAGCCCGGGCCGCGAGGGGTCCAGGTCGGAGACGTGCAGCGCGTCGCCGTGCCCGAGACCGGTCGTGTACAGCGGCTCGCCGTCGTCGTCGACCGTCATCGACCCGAAGACGACCTCGTCCTTCTGGTCGCCGTCGACGTCCGCCACCGAGAGCTGGTGGTTGCCCTGTCCGGCGTACTCGGTGCCGACGACGTCGGAGTCGAACACCCACCGCTGCGTGAGCGCGTCGCCGTCCCAGTCGTAGGCGGCCAGCACCGTGCGCGTGTAGTACCCGCGGCTGACGACGACCGACGGGCGCTCCCCGTCCAGGTACGCGACCCCGGCGAGGAACCGGTCGACGCGGTTGCCGTAGCCGTCGCCCCACGCGCCGACGTCACCGCGCGGCGGCGTGTAGTCGACCGTGTCGAGCGCGGCGCCGGACGCGCCGTCGAAGACGGTGAGGAACTCCGGGCCCGTCAGGACGTAGCCCGACGAGTTCCGGTGGTCGGCCCCGGCGTCACCGATGACCGCGCCGGCACCGTCGACCGTGCCGTCGGCGGTCTTCATGACCACCTCGGACCGCCCGTCGCCGTCGAGGTCGTACACCTGCACCTGGGTGTAGTGCGCGCCGGCGCGGATGTTGGGTCCCATGTCGACGCGCCACAGGCGCGTGCCGTCGAGGCGGTAGGCGTCGACGTGGACGGTGCCCGTGTACCCGGCGCGCGAGTTGTCCTGCGCGTTGGTCGGGTCCCACTTGAGGACGATCTCGTACTGCCCGTCGCCGTCGAGGTCGCCGATGCTCGCGTCGCCGGCCTTGTAGGAGTACGGCTGACCGTCCTTCGTGTAGGCGTCGGCGGGCTTGTCGAGCGGGACGTCGAGGTGCTGCTGGTCCCACACGCCGAACTCGGCGGTGGCCCAGCGCTCGATGCCGTCGACGACGGTGCTGACGCGGTACGTGGCCTCGGCGGTGCCGTCGGCGTCGAGCACGTTGGTGCTGCCGGTGACGGGCTCGCGCGTGATCCGCGTGCCGTCCCGGTACACGTGGAACGGCAGGTCCTGCGGGTCGAGTCCCAGCAGGCGCCAGCCGACGTACACGCCCGCGTCGGTAGCGACGGCGACCGGGGCGCGGTCGAGCCGCTCGGACTGCCGGACGAGCGTCGTGACGGCCTCCGACGAGACCGTCGCGGCGCGGGCCGACTCGCCGCCCGCGTTCACGGCCGCCACCTGGTAGTGGTACGGCACCGTGGTGAGGACGTCGGTGTCGTCGTACCCGGCGCCGGTGGCGCGCCCGACGAGCGCGTACGGGCCGCCGAGCTTCTCGCTGCGGTACACGTGGTGGAAGAGCGCGCCCTCGACGGGCTCCCACGCGAGGCGGACGAGGTTCTTCTCGGTCGCGGCGACGTGCACGCCCGTGGGCGCGGCGGTCACCGGGACGTCCTCGTCGACCGTCGTCAGCTCGAGCACGTCGGTCGGCACGGACTCGACGCCCGTGGGGTCGAGGGCGACGACGTGGTAGCGGTACGCGACGCCGACGTCGGCGGTCGCGTCCGTGAAGGCCGCCTCCGTCGCGTCGCCGAGCGCGCGCGGTGCCTGCTCGCCGTCCGCCTGCCGGTACACGCGGTACGCGGCGGCGTCGTCCGTACCCGTCCAGGTGAGGTCCACCGCCGCGGCGGCACCCTCGATGCGCACGTCC
>JAPSIR010000078.1 GCA_031178625.1 Cellulomonas sp. | reverse complement strand
GCTCCAAGGGCAGGCTCTCCGAGGCCGACATCGACGCGACCGTGCGCGAGATCCGCCGCGCGCTGCTCGACGCCGACGTGGCCGTCCCGGTCGTCCGTCAGTTCACCGGCGCCGTGCGCGAGCGCGCGCTCTCGGCCGAGGTGTCGCGCGCGCTCAACCCGGCGCAGCAGGTCGTCAAGATCGTCAACGACGAGCTCGTGGCGATCCTCGGCGGGCAGACCCGGACCGTCGCGTTCGCCAAGCAGCCGCCCACGGTGATCCTGCTCGCCGGCCTGCAGGGTGCGGGCAAGACGACGCTCGCCGGCAAGCTCGCGCAGTGGCTCAAGGGCTCGGGCCACACCCCGCTGCTCGTCGCCGCGGACCTGCAGCGTCCCAACGCCGTCACGCAGCTGCAGGTCGTGGGGCAGCGGGCCGGCGTGCCGGTGCACGCGCCGCACCCCGGCAACCAGGGCGCCGACGACGTGCTGCCCGCCGGTGCCGACCCGGTCTCCGTGGCGCGCTCCGGGCTCGAGGAGGCGCGCCGCCGCCAGCACGACGTGCTCATCGTCGACACCGCCGGTCGCCTCGGCGTGGACGCCGAGCTGATGCGCCAGGCCGCGGACATCCGCGACGCCGTGCAGCCCGACGAGGTGCTGTTCGTCGTCGACGCGATGATCGGCCAGGACGCCGTCACGACGGCGCAGGCGTTCCAGGACGGCGTCGGCTTCACCGGTGTCGTGCTGTCCAAGCTCGACGGCGACGCGCGCGGTGGCGCCGCGCTGTCGATCGCGAGCGTCACCGGCCGGCCGATCATGTTCGCGTCCACGGGCGAGAAGCTCACGGACTTCGAGGTGTTCCACCCCGACCGCATGGCGTCGCGCATCCTCGACATGGGCGACGTGCTCACCCTCATCGAGCAGGCCGAGAAGGCGTTCGACGCCGACCAGGCCGAGAAGATGGCGGGCAAGCTCGTCGGCGGCGAGGACTTCACGCTCGAGGACTTCCTCGTGCAGATGCAGCAGCTGCGCAACATGGGCTCGATCAAGAAGATGTTCGGGATGCTGCCCGGCATGGGCCAGATGCGGGAGGCGCTGGAGAACTTCGACGAGCGCGAGGTCGACCGCATCGAGGCGATGATCCGCTCGATGACGCCGGGCGAGCGGCAGAACCCGAAGATCATCAACGGCTCGCGCCGCGCGCGCATCGCCCGCGGCTCCGGCACCACGCCGAGCGAGATCAACCAGCTCCTCGAGCGGTTCGAGGGCGCGAAGAAGATGATGCGCCAGATGGCCAAGGGCGGCGGCATGCCCGGCGGGATGCCCGGCATGGGCAACCTGCCCGGCATGGGCGGCAAGAAGTCGCGCGGCAAGCAGGCGCCCGCCAAGCGCGCCAAGGGTGCGCGGTCGGGCAACCCGGCCAAGCGCGCCGAGCAGGAGCGGGCCGCCGCGGCCCGCGCCGCCGCGCAGCCGACCGGTCCCGCCGGCTCCGCCTTCGGGCTGGGCGGCGGGGCCCCGGCGGAGCCGGACCCGGCGGACCTGCAGCTGCCCGCCGGCTTCGACAAGCTCTTCGGCGGTCGCTGAGCCGGCGATGACCGTCACGCACCTGCGGGGGACCGTCGTGCTCGGCGACGAGCACGAGGTGGGGGAGGCGTGGGTCGTCGGCGACCGGCTGACGCTCGAGCGCCCCGCGGGCGTGCCCGACGCCGTGCTCGACGGGTGGGTGCTGCCCGGGCTCGTCGACGTGCACTGCCACGTGGGGCTGGCCGCGGACGGCCCGGTCGACGACGCGACGGCCGAGCGCCAGGCCCTGGCGGACCGTGACACCGGCGTGCTGCTGATCCGTGACGCCGGGTCGCCGGCGGACACCGCGTGGGTGCACGCGCGCGACGACCTGCCGCGGCTGCTGCGCGCCGGTCGTCACCTGGCCCGGCCGCGACGGTACCTGCGGCACTACGGGCGCGAGCTGGCGGACGTCGCCGAGCTCCCGGCCGCGGTGCGCGAGGAGGCGGCGCGGGGCGACGGCTGGGTCAAGCTGGTCGCCGACTGGATCGACCGGGACCTCGGCGCCCACGGCGACCTGCGCCCGCTGTGGCCCGACGACGTGCTCGCGGACGCGGTCGCCGCCGCCCACGCCGCCGGCGCCCGCGTCACCGCCCACACGTTCGCCACGGAGTCCGTCGACGCCCTGCTCGACGCGGGCGTCGACTGCCTCGAGCACGCCACGGGCGCCACGCCGGAGCAGGTCGAGCGGATCGCGGCCGCCGGAGTGCCCGTCACCGCCACCCTCCTGCAGGTGGCGCAGTTCGAGGCCATCGCCGCGCAGGGGGAGGCGCGGTACCCACGCTTCGCAGCGCGCATGCGCGCCATGCACGCACGCCGGCACGCGCACGTGCGGGACCTGCACGACGCCGGCGTGCGCGTGCTGGTCGGCACGGACGCGGGCGGAACCATCGGCCACGGGCGCGTCGCCGACGAGGCGCTGGAGCTGGCGGCGGCGGGCATCCCCGCGCACGACGTCGTGGCCGCCGCGAGCTGGCGCACGCGCACCTGGCTCGGTGCGGAGGGCATCGCCGAGGGGGCGAGCGCGGACGTCGTCGTCTACGACGCCGACCCCCGCACCGACGTCCGCGTACTGGCCGCACCGGCCGCGGTCGTGCTGCGCGGCGCCCGCGTGCGGTAGCGGGTGGGCGGCACGGCGTGCTCCGCACCGGCGGGACGTGCACGCCCACGCCCCGATCTCTGGCACAATGGTCGGCTGTACTCGGCGCGCACAGCCCCTCTACCTGTGCCCGCTGCGTCCTTGAGGCCGGACCGGCGCGCCCTCCCCACGGGCAGGCGCAGGTCAGGCCGCCTCAGCAGACATCAGGAGACACCACCTCGTGGCAACGAAGATCCGCCTCAAGCGCCTGGGCAAGATCCGTGCGCCGTACTACCGCGTCGTCGTCGCCGACTCGCGCACCAAGCGCGACGGCCGCGTGATCGAGGAGATCGGCAAGTACCACCCCACCGAGGAGCCGTCGCTCATCGACATCAGCTCCGAGCGTGCGCAGTACTGGCTCGGCGTCGGCGCGCAGCCGACCGAGCAGGTCCTGGCGCTGCTCAAGGTGACCGGCGACTGGCAGAAGTTCAAGGGCCTGCCCGGTGCCGAGGGCACGCTGCGGACGAAGGCGCCGAAGGCCGACGCCGCCGCGGCCGTCGAGGCTGCCGCGCTGGACGCCGAGAAGGTCAAGGCGTCCGCGTCGGAGAAGAAGGCCGCTGCCGCCGAGGCGCCCGCCGAGGCGCCCGCCGAGGACGAGCAGGCCTGATGCTCGCCGACGCGCTCGAGCACCTGGTGCGGGGCATCGTCGACCACCCGGACGACGTGCGTGTGCGCGCCTCGGCGCAGCGCCGCGGGGAGATGCTCGAGGTGCGTGTGCACCCCGAGGACCTCGGGCGCGTCATCGGTCGCGGCGGTCGCACGGCCCGTGCCCTGCGCACGGTCGTGAGCGCGCTGGCGACCGAGGGCCCGGTCCGCGTCGACGTGGTCGACGTCGACCGGCGCTGAGAACCGCACCGACGGCCCGGTCCCTCCTGCGAGGGGCCGGGCCGTCGGCGTCACCGGGCACTGTGCACGCGGTGACCGACGAGCCCCGCCGCGTCCCGCGGACCGCCGGGGGAGGGAGAGCAGGATGCAGCTGACCGTGGCCCGGATCGGCCGTCCGCACGGCCTGCGCGGCGAGGTCGCGCTCGACGTGCGCACCGACGCGCCCGAGCGGCGACTCACCGTGGGCGCCCGCCTCGACACGGAGCCCACGGCGGCGGGACCCCTGACCGTCACGCAGGTGCGTCGCGCGCAGGACCGCTGGTACGTCACCTTCGCCGAGGCGCCGGACCGCACCGCGGTCGAGGCGCTGCGCGGCGTGGAGCTCGTCGTCGAGGCGGACGACGACGAGGACGACGACGGCTGGTACGAGCACGAGCTCGTGGGCCTGCGCGCCGAGCACGTCACCGACGGGCGTGTGCTCGGCGAGGTCGTCGGTCTCGAGCACCTGCCGGCCCAGGACCTGCTCGTCGTGCGCGAGCCCGACGGCACCCGGACGCTCGTCCCGTTCGTCGAGGCCATCGTCCCCGTGGTCGACGTGGCCGGCGGACGTGTCGTCCTCGACCCGCCGGGCGGCCTGCTCGCCGCCGACGCCGACCGGCTCGTGGTGGACGAGCCGACGGCCGACGAGGGCTGAGGCGTGCGCGTCGACGTCGTCTCGATCTTCCCCGAGTACCTGGCCGCGCTGGACCTGTCCCTCGTGGGCAGGGCGCGCACGTCCGGGCTGCTCGACCTGCGGGTGCACGACCTGCGCACGTGGACGGACGACCGCCACCGCACGGTCGACGACACGCCGTTCGGCGGCGGCGCCGGGATGGTGATGCGCCCCGACGTGTGGGGGCGCGCGCTGGACGACGTCCTCGACGACGGCGCCCACCTCATCGTCCCGTCGCCCGCGGGGGAGGTCTTCACGCAGCGCACTGCCGAGCGGCTCGCGCACGAGGACCACCTCGTGGTCGCGTGCGGCCGCTACGAGGGGATCGATGCGCGCGTCGCGGAGCACTACGCGGACCGCGTGCGCGTCACCGAGCTCTCCCTCGGGGACTACGTGCTCAACGGCGGCGAGGTCGCGGCGCTCGTGGTGGTGGAGGCCGTCGCCCGGCTGCTGCCCGGCGTGGTCGGCAACCCCGCGTCGCTCGTGGAGGAGTCGCACGGCGCGGCGGGGCTGCTCGAGTACCCCGTCTACACCAAACCGGCGGAGTGGTCCGGCCACGCCGTCCCCGACGTGCTGCTGTCGGGGCACCACGGACGCATCGACCGCTGGCGCCGCGACCGCGCGCTCGAGCGCACCGCCGCCCGCCGCCCCGACCTGCTGGCCGCGCTGGACCCCGCGGCGCTGGACCGGCACGACGTGGCGCTGCTCGCGGAGCTGGGCTGGACCGTGTCGGACGGGCGGCTGGTCCGCGACTGAGCCCTGGACGGGCCGGGCTCGCCGCCACGATTCGGTCCCGGACGGCCGCTGTGGCAGACTGGTCGGTCGGTGCGCGTCGGCCGCCTCTCTGCCGCAGGGGAGAGCGCCCACGACGCACGGACCCGGTCCGCCGCGGTCCGCACCACCCGATCCGAGCCCCCACGGGCGCGTGCCCTGCCCGGCAGCGCGCGCGCCCGTCGATCACGCTCCTGACCTGCGGCAGGGCGGGGAAGTGACACGTCATGCAGACGCTCGACGCGATCGACGCAGCATCGCTGCGCACCGACGTCCCGGAGTTCCGTCCCGGCGACACCCTCAAGGTCAACGTCAAGGTCGTCGAGGGCAACCGCTCCCGCGTCCAGGCGTTCCAGGGCGTCGTGATCGCCCGCCAGGGTGCCGGTGTGCGCGAGACCTTCACCATCCGCAAGGTCAGCTTCGGCGTCGGCGTGGAGCGTACGTTCCCCGTCCACTCGCCGTCGCTCGACTCGGTCGAGGTCGTCACCCGCGGTGACGTCCGCCGCGCGAAGCTGTACTACCTGCGCGCGCTGCGCGGCAAGAAGGCCAAGATCAAGGAGAAGCGCGAGCAGGCTCCCGCCAAGCGCTGAGCCTCGCGTCCTCGCACGTCCGACGGGCGGTCACCGCAGCTGCGGTGACCGCCCGTCGCCGTCCCAGGCCCCGCCCGTCACCGTCCCAGGCCCGGCCCGTTCGACGGGCCGGGGCGCCCGCGAGGCGGGCAGGTGCCACGCGGCGGGCGTGCGCGTGGGACAGTGTGTCGGTGAGCGAGCGACGCGCCGAGGAGCTGGGGCCGGTGCCGGGCCCGGGGCAGGGCGCCGACGCCCACGCCCAGGACGGGCGGCCCCTCTGGGCCCCCACGGGTGCCGGGTCGGGCGACGTCCCCCGCGGCGAGCAGCCGCCGGAGAGCCGGCGCAGCCGCCAGGAGCGCGACGGCGGACGGGCCGGCCGCACGACCGCGTGGTCGTGGATCCGCGAGACCGCCATCATCCTCGTCAGCGCGCTCGTGCTCTCGCTCGTCGTCAAGACGTTCCTCGTCCAGGCGTTCTTCATCCCGTCCCAGTCGATGCACGAGACGCTGGTCGAGAACGACCGGATCCTCGTCAGCAAGCTCACGCCCGGCCCGCGGGACCTGCGGCGGGGCGACATCGTCGTGTTCAAGGACCCGGGCGGCTGGCTGCAGCCCGTCGTCGAGCCGCAGCGCGGGCCCGTCGGCGACGCGCTCAACGACGGCCTGACGTGGATCGGCCTGCTGCCGCAGGACGCGGGGGAGCACCTCGTCAAGCGCGTCATCGGCCTGCCGGGTGACCGCGTCGCCGGCGGCCCGGGCCAGGCCGTCACGGTCAACGGCGTCCCTCTCGAGGAGCCGTACCTGGCCACGGGCTCGGACCCGAGCGAGAAGCCCTTCGACGTCACCGTGCCCGAGGGGTCGGTCTGGGTGATGGGCGACAACCGGCAGCAATCGGCCGACTCGCGCTACAACATGGGCAACCCGGGTGGTGGGTCCGTGCCGGTCGACAACGTCGTCGGCGTCGCGTTCGTGACGGTGTGGCCGCTCGACCGCGTCACCGTCCTGCGCAACCCGTCCGACACCTTCGCCGGCGTGCCGGACCCGTCCTGACGAGGACCCACCCCGGATGACCGTCACCGACAGCGCCCCGGGCGCGGCCGTCACGACGCCGCGCGCCGCGGCACGCGCCGGGCGGACGTCGACGCGGCCCGCGCCGCACCTGCGCCACGAGCGCGCGCTGCTGCGGGACGGGCACACCTTCGTGGCCGGCATGGACGAGGTCGGCCGCGGCTCGCTCGCCGGGCCGGTGAGCGTCGGCGTGGTCGTCGTCGACGCGACGACGCGGTCGGCGCCGCGCGGCGTCGCCGACTCCAAGCTGCTCACACCCGCCGCGCGCGAGCGGCTGCTCCCGGCGCTGGGCCGATGGGGCGTGGCACGTGCCGTGGCGCACGCGAGCGCGCAGGAGATCGACGAGCGCGGCATCGTCGCGGCGCTGCGGCTGGCGGGCACGCGCGCGCTGGCCGCCGTGCTGACCGCGGTGGAGCGCGTCGATGTCGTCGTCCTCGACGGCTCGCACGACTGGCTGACCCCGCCGTCGCCGGACCTGCTCGGCACGCAGGACGAGCTGTTCGGCGACGTCCTGGAGGTGTGCGTGCCGCGCGTGCAGAAGCGCGTCAAGGCCGACCGGACGTGCGCGAGCGTCGCCGCCGCGAGCGTGCTGGCCAAGTGCGAGCGGGACGCCCTCATGGTGCGGCACGCGCAGGACCACCCGCACTACCGCTGGGACGAGAACAAGGGCTACGCGGCGCCCGACCACCTCGCGGCGCTGCGTGCGCACGGGCCGAGCCCGCTGCACCGCCGGTCGTGGCGGCTGCCCGAGACGGTCGGCCCCCTGCCCGTGAGCAGCGGACCGGGGTGGACGGTCGACGGCCTGCTCACCGACGAGCTCGGCCTGCCCTGAGCCGGACCGGTTCCGCGCCGGCGGGGGCGTGCGACCGCGCGGCGACCGTGCCGCCGCCGGGGATGGGGGATGATGGGCGCGTGAGCGCCGAGGACCTGGAGAACTACGAGACCGACATGGAGCTCGCGCTGTACCGCGAGTACCGCGACGTCGTCGGGCTCTTCTCGTACGTCGTGGAGACGGAGCGGCGCTTCTACCTCGCCAACCACGTCGACCTGCAGGTGCGGTCCGCCGCCGGTGAGGTGTACTTCGAGCTGTCGCTCGTGGACGCGTGGGTCTGGGACGTGTACCGGTCCGCGCGGTTCGTGAAGTCGGTGCGCGTCGTGACGTTCAAGGACGTCAACGTCGAGGAGCTCGCCAAGGCGGAGCTCGACCTCGGCTCCGGGAACGCCTTCCCGCGCTGACGCCGCGAGCCGACCACAGCCCCGGTGATGGTCGGCAGCGTCCCCCGGTCCGCATGCGTGCACGCCGGCCAGCCGGCGCCGCGCGCCAGGGTCGTCGCCGGAGGTGGTCGACGTGCGTGCGACGGACGCGGTGGGACGGTACGGCGAGGACGTGGCGGTGCGGTACGTCACCGCGGCCGGGTGGGCGGTGCTCGACCGCAACTGGCGGTGCGCCGAGGGGGAGCTCGACATCGTGGCCCTGGACGGCGACGAGCTCGTCGCCGTCGAGGTGAAGACCCGGCGGTCGATGACGTTCGGCCACCCTGCGGAGGCGGTGACGGCGCGCAAGCTCGCGCGGCTGCGCCGGCTGACGGCCGCGTGGCTGCGAGCGCACGACGTCGCCGCGCGCTCGGTGCGCGTCGACGTGGTCGCCGTGACGCTGCCCGCACGTGGGGCCGCGACGGTCGAGCACCTGCCGGGGGTGGTGTGAGTGCTGGGCCGCACGTGCGCCGTGGCGCTCCTGGGGCTGCGCGGGCACGTCGTCGAGGTGGAGGCCCACCTGGCGACGTCACTGCCCGCGTTCAGCCTCGTCGGGCTGCCGGACGCGTCGCTGGCGGAGGCGCGGGACCGCGTGCGGGCCGCCGTCACGTCGTCCGGCCTCGCGTGGCCGAACCGGCGCATCACCGTCAACCTGTCGCCCGCGACGCTGCCGAAGACGGGCTCGGCGTTCGACCTCGCCGTCGCGGTGGCGACCCTCGCCGGGGCGGGACTGGTCGAGGCGGCGTCCGCGGCCGCGTGGGTGCACGTCGGCGAGCTCGGCCTCGACGGGCGGGTCCGTCCGGTGCGCGGCGTCCTGCCGGCGGTGGCCGCCGCGGTCGCCGCGGGCCGGCCGCGCGTGGTCGTCCCCGTCGGCAACGCGGCCGAGGCGCGGCTCGTGCCCGGCGCCGTGGTGCTCCCCGCCGAGCACCTCGCGCAGGTCGCAGCGCACCACGGCGCCGACGTCGAGGTGCCGGACGTCGAGCCGGTGCCGGACGTGCCGTCCGCGCCCGCGACGGGAGAGGTCCTCGACCTCGCCGACGTGCGCGGGCAGGAGGAGGCGCGGCTCGGGGTGGAGGTCGCGGCCGCGGGCGGCCACCATCTGCTCCTCGTGGGCCCGCCCGGCACCGGCAAGACGATGCTGGCGGCCCGGCTGCCGGGCGTGCTGCCGGACCTGGACGAGGCGGACGCCGTCGAGGTGACGGCGGTGCACTCCGTCGCGGGCACGTTCGACCCGGCGCGCGGCCTGCTGCGGCGCCCACCGTTCGAGGACCCGCACCACACCGCGACGCCGGCGAGCGTCGTGGGCGGCGGCTCCGGCATGCCGCGCCCCGGTGCGGCGTCCCGCGCCCACCGCGGCGTGCTCTTCCTCGACGAGGCGCCGGAGTTCACGACCGGCGTGCTGCAGACGCTGCGCCAGCCGCTCGAGCACGGTGAGCTGGTCCTGCACCGTGCGGGCGGCGCGGCGCGCTATCCGGCACGCTTCCAGCTCGTGCTCGCCGCGAACCCGTGCCCGTGCGGGCGTGCGGTCGGCAAGGGGCTCGACTGCACGTGCCGGCCGGAGCAGCGGCGCCGGTACTTCGGCAAGCTGTCCGGGCCGCTGCTCGACCGCGTCGACCTCCAGCTCGAGGTGCCGCCCTCGCGCGCGGCCGACGCGCCGGGGGAGGACTCGGCCACCGTGGCGGCGCGCGTCCTGGCGGCCCGGGCGGCGCAGCACGAGCGCTGGCGTGCGGGCGGCTGGCGGACGAACGCCGAGGTGCCCGCCCGGGCCCTGCACGCCGCGCTGGGGCCCGACGGCCGCCTGCTGGCGGACCTGCACCGGGCGGTCGACCGCGGCACCCTCAGCCTGCGCGGCGCCGACCGCGTGCTGCGGGTCGCGTGGACGCTCGCCGACCTCGACGGCCGGGCCGGTCCCGAGCGGGGCGACGTGGGACGGGCGCTGGCGCTGCGGACGCGGGGGCACGGCGCATGACCGCGCAGGCGCAGGAGCGCCGCGCGCGTGCGGCGTGGAGCGCGCTGGTGGAGCCCGGCGACGAGGTGGCGGGTGCCCTGGTGCAGGCGTGCGGCGCGGCCGAGGCCCTCGCATGGGTCGAGGAGGCGCTCGCCACGGGACGTCCCGACTGGGCCGCCCTGGGCGCGCAGGCGGACGGCGGTGAGACGGTGCGTCGGCGGCTCTCCGCCGCGGTCCGGCGCTGGGGCGTGCGCCGGCCGCACCTGGACGTCGACCGCGACCTGGAGGTCGCCGCGCGCGTCGGTGCGCGCGTGGTGGTCCCCGGTGACCCCGGGTGGCCGACGGGTCTCGACGACCTCGGGGCCGCCGCTCCCTTCGCGCTGTGGGTCCGCGGCGAGGGACCGCGACGCGCGCGCTCGGTCGCCCTCGTGGGTGCGCGCGCGTGCACCGGATACGGCGAGCGCGTCGCGGTCGACCTCGCGGTCGACCTGGCGCGGCGGGGCTGGCAGGTGGTGTCCGGCGGCGCGTACGGCATCGACGCGGCCGCGCACCGCGGCGCCCTGGTCGCGGACGGGCGGACCCTCGTGGTGCTCGCCGGAGGCGTGGACCGCGCCTACCCGGTGGGCAACGCACGCCTGCTCGAGGAGGCGGTGCACTCGGGGGGAGCGGTCGTCAGCGAGGTGCCGCCCGGCGCGGTCCCGACGCGGAGCCGGTTCCTGCAGCGCAACCGGCTCATCGCGGCGACGGCGCGGGCGACCGTCGTGGTGGAGGCGGCGTGGCGGTCGGGTGCGGCGAGCACCGCGCACCACGCGGCACGGCTGCTGCGTCCCGTGGGTGCCGTCCCCGGTCCGGTGACGTCCGCCGCGTCGGCGGGGTGCCACCGGCTGCTGCGCGACGGGCTGGCCGTCTGCGTCACCGACGCGGCCGAGGTCGTCGAGCTCGCGGGCGACGTCGGCACCGACGTCCTGGAGGCGTCCGCGCAGGCGGGCGCGTCGGCCGACGGCCTCGACCCCCTCGCGCGGCGGGTGCTCGACGCGGCACCGCGCCGGGGCGGACGCTCCACGCAGGACGTCGCCGTGCGCGCCGGCACGACGGTCGCCGAGGCCCGTGACATGCTCGGCCTGCTCGAGCTCGACGGGCTGGTCCGGCGGGTCGGACCCGGTTGGGTGCTCGCCGCGGGGGATGAGTCGCGGCGCGGGTGAAAAAAAGCGGCGATCGGGGGAATCCGCGCCGTCGAATCGGACATTGTCGGCGGATTCCGTCACCGCGCATTCTTGTAGTTTCTGCAGCGTCTTGTGGCGCAGCGGTGGCGCCCGCCACCTTAGGAGCATGTTCATGGCGGAGATCACGGCGGGAGCCCCCGAGAGGGCTCAGCTCGTCGCTGACTTCGCCCTCCACCTGCGGGCGCAGCGCACGCTGTCCGAGCACACCGTGCGGGCGTACCTGGGCGACCTGGACCACCTGTTCGCGCACGCCGTCCGGTACGGCGTCACGCGCCTCGACCAGGTCGACCTCGCGGTCCTGCGCGGGTGGCTGGCCGCGATGGCGGGCGCCGACCGCAGCCGCGCGACCCTCGCCCGCCGGTCGGCCGCGGCGCGCACCTTCTTCCGCTGGGCCGTGCACACGAGCCGGCTCGCGACCGACCCGACGCTGCGGCTGGCGTCGGCGCGTGCGGCCGCGCCGCTGCCCACGGTCCTCGCGGTGGAGCCCGTGACCCGGCTGCTCGACGCCGCGCAGGAGCGCGCCCACGACGGCGATCCGGTGCACGTGCGCGACTGGGCGGCCGTCGAGCTGCTCTACGGCACGGGCGCGCGCGTCGGCGAGCTGTGCGGCGCCGACGTGACTGACGTGGACCCGGAGGCCCGGACCCTGCGGGTGCTCGGCAAGGGCGGCAAGGAGCGCGTGGTGCCGTTCGGGGCGCCCGCCGCCCGCGCGGTCGCGGCGTGGCTCGACGACGCTCGGCCGCGACTCGTGCGCGACGGGACGCCGCCCGCGCTCCTGCTCGGCCGGCGCGGCGGGCGGGTCGACCAGCGCCAGCTCCGGACCGTGGTCCACCAGCTCGCCGCGAGCGTCGGCGTCGACGACGTGGCGCCGCACGCGCTGCGGCACACGGCCGCGACGCACCTGCTCGAGGGCGGGTCCGACCTGCGGTCGGTGCAGGAGATCCTCGGCCACTCGAGCCTCGCCACGACGCAGCGCTACACCCACGTCTCCGCCGAGCGCCTGCGCTCGGCGTACCGCCTCGCCCACCCACGGGCATGAGGAGCACCACCCCGCCGCCGGGTACACCCCTGCGCGCGCCCGCCACCGCCCGCCCCACACCGCCCGCACCCGCGGGCACCAGCACAGAGACGGAGCCGACGATGACGGCACTGCAGGACGCCCCCGTCGGGCTCCCGGCCCCCGCCCCCCTCCGCGGCTACCGCCCCGGCACCGCGCCGACGGGCCTCGTGCCGCAGCAGCGCGCGGTCGCCGCCGTCGCGGGACCGGCAGCCACCGCGCCCGCCGTCGCCGCGCCGGAGCTGGCCACCGAGACCTTGGGCGTCGACGCCCTCTGGGCACGCTTCACCGAGGAGCGGTGCCCCCGCACGCGCGAGCGGCTGATCATGCACTACGTGCCGCTCGTCACCGCCGTCGCGGGCCGCCTCGGGATGCGCCTGCCGTCGACCGTCGAGCACGCGGACCTCGTGTCGTACGGCATGTTCGGGCTCATCGACGCGATCGAGAAGTACCGCACCGACCGTGCGGTGAAGTTCGAGTCGTACGCGTCCTCGCGCATCCGCGGCGCCATCATCGACGAGCTGCGGGCGATGGACTGGGTGCCGCGGTCCGTGCGCACCAAGGCCCGCGCCGTCGACCGCGCCTACGGCGAGCTCGAGTCCGCCCTGCACCGTGCCCCCACCGAGGCGGAGGTGGCGCAGCGGCTCGAGGTGCCCGTCGCGGAGCTGCGGGCCGTGTACACGCAGCTCGCGGCCGTCAACATCGCCGCGCTCGACGAGCTGCTCGCGGGCTCCGACGACCGCCCCGGCGCGGCCACCCTCGCGGACACCCTGGGCGACCGCCGCGCGGAGGACCCGGCCGGCTCGGTCGAGGCCCAGGAGACGAAGTACCTGCTCGCGCGGGCGATCGAGTGCCTCGGCGAGCGCGAGCGGCTCGTCGTCGTCCTCTACTACT
>JAPSIR010000003.1:45571-49275 GCA_031178625.1 Cellulomonas sp. | reverse complement strand
CGGGCACGCAGGAGCACCGCGTCGAGCATCTCCGGCGTCAGGCGGCCGGTGAACGTGTTCTGCTGGCTGACGTGGAAGCACGCCAGCAGGGTGAGCGTGCGGTCGTCCCCCGCGTCCCGGCGCCGCAGCACCACCTCGGCGCCGTGCGCGAACACCGGGCGGGGCCGCGGCACGGCCCAGCCCTGCTCCGCGAGCGTCGTCAGGACGGCCTGCCAGCCGAAGCCGCCGAGCACCACGAGCACGCGGGCCGCGACCACCTCGAGCTCACGCGCGAGCCACGGGCCGCACGTCCGCCGCTCCTCGGGGGTCGGCGCGTTCCCGGGCGGCGCGCAGCGGACCGGTGCCGTCACGCGCACGTCGGTCAGCGTCAGGCCGTCGTCGGCGCTCACGGAGGTCGACTGGTTCGCCATGCCGACGCGGTGCATCGACGCGAACAGGAAGTCGCCCGACCGGTCGCCCGTGAACATCCGGCCCGTGCGGTTCGCGCCGTGCGCGGCGGGCGCCAGGCCCACGACCTGCACGCGCGCGTGCGGGTCGCCGAAGCCCGGCACCGGGCGGGCCCAGTACGTCTGACCGCGGAACGACGCGCGCGGCTCGGCCGCCACCGCCTCCCGCCACGCGACGAGCCGCGGGCACGCGAAGCAGTCGACGACGCGGGAGTCGAGCGTCGCGAGGTCCGGCGCGGTCCCGGCGGCGCGGACGACGTCGGCTGCGGTGCGCGGTACGTCGACGCCGGTCACCGGCCCATCTTCGCCGAGCGGTGCGGGGTGCGCGCCCGGTGCCGGCAGGGCGGCACGCACCCCCCGCGCCGGCGCCGACCGCCCGGGGGCGTCACCGCGCGAGCGCGCGCGCCACGTCCGCCAGCTCCGACGCCAGCGCGTCGACCGCGCGCCCGTCCGCGACGGTCCAGCCGTGCAGCTGCTCCGCCGCGAGGGCGGCGAGCAGGGCCTCGGCGCGCGTCCGCGGCGCCGGCGCGCCGGCCTCCTCGAGCAGCACCTCGACGTGCCGGCGCCAGAACGGGTACACCGGCTTGGCGAGCCGGCCGCCGGGCGTCGCGGTCTCCGAGAGCAGGACGAGGTCGAGCGACCCGACCGTGTGCTCGACGTAGGCGACGACGAACGCGGCGAGCCTGTCCGCCGCCGGGGCGCCGGGCCCGAGCGGCGGCGGGCCGGTGAGCATCCGCTCCTGCAGCCGACGGCCGCGCTCGTCCAGCAGGGCGGCGGCGAGGCCACCCTTGTCGGTGAACCGCCGGTAGATCGTGCCCTTGCCGACCCCTGCCCGCGCGGCGACGGCGTCCGTGGTGAGCGCCGCGACGCCGCCCTCGGCGTGCAGGGCGGCGGCGGCCTCGAGCACGCGGACGCGGTTCCGGGCGGCGTCCGCCCGCTCGGGTGCGGGGGCGCCGACGACCGGCAGCACGCCGCCACCCCGACCCGTGGACGATCCGGACTCCGGTCCGCTACGTTCCTCCATGACCGGACTGTAGTCCGCTTCGCTCGGTCGCGGCCACCGCGACCCCACCGGAGGGAGCACCGCCATGCACGTCCTCGTCCTCGGCGCGACCGGCTACGTCGGCACCGCCGTCGTCGACCGCCTCGTCCGCGACGGCCACCACGTCTCCGCGGTGTCCCGCACTGCGCCCGCCGACCCGCGGCCCCGCGTGACGCCCGTGCGCGCCGACCTGGCCGACCCTGGCGCCGTCGCCGCCCTCGTCACGACGAACCTCGACGCGGTGGTGCACACCGCCGCCCCGCTCGACGACACGGACCTGCCGCTCGTCGACGCCCTCGTCGACGCCCTCGCCGGCAGCGGGCGTGCGCTGCTGTGGACGTCCGGCGTGTGGGTGCTCGGCCGCACGGAGGACGGCCAGGAGGACTCCCCCACCGCGCCCGTCGCGCTCGTCGCCGCGCGCCCGACGGTCGAGGACCGCGTCCGCGCCGCGGCCGCCCGCGGCGTGCGGTCGGTCGTCGTGCGGCCCGGCGTGGTGCACGGCCGCGGTGGCGGGATCCCCGCGATGCTCGTCGGCTGGGCCGGCGCGCTCGGGCACGGCCGCTGGGTCGGTGCCGCACCGGCGCCGCGGTGGCCGATGGTCGACGTGGACGACCTCGCGGACCTCTACGCGCTCGCCGTCGACGCCGCCGCGCCGGGCAGCCTCCTGCACGGCGTCGCCGAGCCCGGCGTACCCGCCGACCTGCTCGCGTGGGCGGCCGCCCGCGCCGCCGGGGTCGACGGCTCCACCGCCGCGTGGCCCCTCGACGCCGCGGCCGACGAGCTCGGCGACGCCTTCGCCGAGGCGCTCGCGCTCGACCAGGTCGTGCACGCGCCGAGCGCACGGGCGCTGGGCTGGACGCCGACCCGTCCCGCCGCCGTCGACGACCTCACGACCGGCTCCTACGTGGGCGTGCTGAGCGCGACGACCGCCTGAGGTCGCGCCGGGCGGGGCCGTCCGTGACGGTCCCGCCCCGTCCCCCTCCGTCGACGACGAGCCGCGCGACCCGCACCGTGTTGCCTGCCGAGCGGTACGGCCGTGCGGGTGCCGGCGTCAGCGCCCGAGCAGCGCGTCGACCGCCGCGAGTGCCTCGTCGACCGTCCGCACGCGCCGCGGGCCGCCCTCCTCGGGCAGCGCCCACCCGCCGATGCCGATGACGGGCAGGCCAACGGACACGGCGAACGCCACCTCGTTCAGGGTGCCCCACGACGTGCCGACCGCCACGACGACGTCGGCCGCACGGACCACCAGCGTGTTGCGGACGTCGCCCAGGCCGGTCGGCAGCGCGATCGTCACGTACGGGTTCGCGTCCGCGCGTCCCGTGCCGGGCAGCACCCCGACCACGTCCCCGCCGGCGCCCGCGGCACCCCGCGCGACCGCCTCCATGACGCCGCCGCGCCCGCCGCACACGACGACGTGGTCCCGGACGGCGAGGCCCGCGCCCAGCTCCTCGGCCTCCCGCTCCTGCGCCGGGGTCGGCGCCGAGGGGCCGACCACCGCCACGTACGTGCGGTCGCGCCCGCTGCCCGCGCCCACGTCAGAACCGCGCCGGGTCGCCCGCGCCCTCGCGCACGACCTCGGGGCTGCCGGACGTCCAGTCGACGACCGTGGTGGGCGTGGTGCCGCGGTCGCCGGCGTCGACCACCGCGTCGAGGCGGTCGTCGAGCTCCTCCTTGATCTGCCAGCCCTCGGTCATGGGCCAGTCGGCGCCGGGCATGAGCAGGCTGCTCGACAGCAGCGGCTCGCCGAGCTCGCGGATGAGCGCGACGGCCACCGGGTCGTCCGGGATGCGCACGCCCACGGACCGCTTCTTCTCGTGCGCGAGGCGCCGCGGCACCTCGGGCGTCGCCGGGAGGATGAACGTGTACGGGCCGGGCGTCGCCGACTTGATGGCGCGGAACGCGCTGTTGTCGAGGTGCACCAGCTGACCGAGCTGCGTGAAGTCCGCGCAGACGAGCGTGAAGTGGTGCTTGGCGTCGAGGTCGCGGACCTGCCGGATGCGCTCGGTGCCGGCGTGGTTGCCCATGCGGGTGCCGAGCGCGTACATCGAGTCGGTCGGGTACGCGATGAGCGCGTCGTCGCGCAGCAGCGCCACCACCTGCGCGATCGCGCGGGGCTGCGGGTCGGTCGGGTGCACGTCGAAGTAGCGCGCCATGCGGGTCAGGCTAGGCGGCGGGCCGGGCGGACGCCCGGTCAGGACGGTGCGCACGCCGGTCAG
>JAPSIR010000003.1:6423-45471 GCA_031178625.1 Cellulomonas sp. | reverse complement strand
ACGGTGCGCACGCCGGTCAGGACGGTGCGCACGCCCGTCAGGACGGTGCGCACGCCCGTCAGGGCCGGGCGGCCCGCCGCGCCTCGGCGGCGACGGCCGCCGCGTCGGTGGCCTCGGTGACCGCCGACGCGACGGTCAGGTCGCGGTCGACGGGGGCGAAGGCGTCGTCGACGGCGGCCGTCGCGAGGGCCAGGCCGGCGCCGAGCATGACGGCGGCGACGGCGGCGGCGGCAGCCCGGGCGAGGGGGAGCACGGTGGCCTCCGGAGGTCGTGGTCGGTGCGGGCGGACCGGCCGGCCGCCCACGTCCATCGTCCGGTCGTCGGGGGTCCCGGCGGCACCGGGCCCGACCCGGGCCGCACCCGGGTTCCGACCGGTCCCGCCTCAGGGAGGTCCCTGGTCGGGGCACCCCCACCCCGGGCCGCGGAGCACCTCGGATCAGGGGCCTGACCAGGGACGTCACCGATGGCCGGCGGCACCCCGACGGCGGGACGATGGTCACGTGACACACCGCGCCCCGACGCTGGGATGGACCCCATGACGACCCCGATCGCGAGCGCCCGCGCGCTCACCCGCACCTACGGACGCGGCGACACCGCCGTGCGCGCCCTCGACGGCGTCGACGTCGACTTCGCACGCGGACGGCTCACCGCGACGATGGGCCCCTCCGGGTCCGGCAAGTCGACGCTCATGCACTGCATGGCCGGGCTCGACCGGCCGACGTCCGGGACCGTCGTCGTCGACGGCGAGGAGGTCAGCGCGATGTCCGAGCGCCGGCTGACGCGCCTGCGCCGCGACCGGCTCGGGTTCGTCTTCCAGGCGTTCAACCTCGTGCCGACGCTCACCGCGCTGGAGAACATCACGCTGCCGCTCGACATCGCGCGCCGCCCGGTGGACCGCGCGCACCTCGACGCGGTGGTGCAGGCCGTCGGCCTCACCGACCGCCTCGGCCACAAGCCGGCCGAGCTCTCCGGCGGGCAGCAGCAGCGCGTCGCGTGCGCCCGCGCGCTCGTCACCAAGCCGGCCGTCGTGTTCGCCGACGAGCCCACGGGCAACCTCGACTCCGCGTCGGCGCGCGAGGTGCTGTCGTTCCTGCGCCGGTCCGTCGACGAGCTCGGCCAGTCCGTCGTCATGGTCACCCACGACCCGACGGCGGCGTCGTACGCCGACCGCGTGCTGTTCCTCGCCGACGGGCGTGTCGTGGACGAGCTCACCGACCCGACGCCGGACACGGTGCTCGACCGGCTGGGCGCGCTGACCCGGCGGACGGCGGCCGCGCCGGCCGCCGCGGCGCTCTGATGCTGCGGGTCACGCTCCGGGGCGTGCGCGCGCACGCCGTGCGGTTCGCGCTGTCGGTGCTGGCGGTCGCGCTGGGCGTCGCGTTCGTCGCGGGCACGTTCGCGCTGCGCACGATGATGTCCGACACGTTCCACGGGATCGTGGACGCGCAGGCGCCCGCGGACGCGTACGTCCGCGGTGCCGAGCCGCTGCCCGGCGGTGCGGGTGCGAGCGGCGGTGTCGGCGAGGCGCGCACGCCCGTGCCGCTCACGCTCGCGGACGACCTCGCGGACGTCGACGGCGTCCGCCTCGCGCTGCCGGACGTGTCGGGCCCCGTCGTGCTCGTCGGCGCCGACGGCACCGCGGTGCAGTCCACGCAGGCGCCGAGCATCGGCATCGCCACCGACCCGCGCGACCCGTCGCTGCAGGTGGTCGACGGCCGCGTGCCCGCGGTGGCCGGCGAGGTGGCGCTCGAGGAGGCGACGCTCGCGTCCTCCGGGCTCGCCGTCGGCGACCGCACGCGCGTCGTCCTGGGCGGTGCGGTGACGGACGTCGAGGTCGTGGGCGAGGTGTCGGCCGGCGGGCCGCTCGCCGGCGCGACGCTCGTCTTCCTCGACCGGGACACCGGCGTGGCCACCTACGCCCCGGACGGCACGGTCGCGACCGTCGCGGTGTACGCGCAGGGCGGCGTGGACGAGGACGCGCTCACCGCCGCCGTCGCCGCGGCGCTGCCGGACGTGCCAGGCGGCGCCGACGCCGAGGCCCTCACGGGCTCGGTGCTGCGGGCGGACCTGCAGGCCGACGTCGACCAGATGCTGGGGTTCGTCACCACGTTCCTGCTGGTCTTCGCGCTCGTCTCGCTGTTCGTCGGGGCGTTCCTCATCGCCAACACGTTCCAGATGTCGGTGCGGCAGCGCGTGCGCGAGTTCGCGCTGCTGCGCGCCGTGGGGGCGTCGCCCGGTCAGGTGTTCGCCGTCGTGGTGGGGCAGGCCGTCGTCGTCGGGCTGGTCGGCGCGGCGCTCGGCGTGCTGGGCGGGCTGGGCCTCGTCTCGGTGCTGCGGGTCGTGCTGGAGCGGGTCGGCATGGACCTCGCCGGCGACGTCCCGCTCGAGGGCGCCACCGTGGCGCTGTGCCTGGTGATCGGCACGGTGGTGTCGGCGCTCGCGGCAGCTGTCCCCGCACGGACTGCGGCCCTCGTGCCACCGGTCGAGGCGATGCGCGGCGACGTCAGCGCGCCCGAGCGCTCGCTGCGGCGGCGCGCGTGGGCGGGCGGGGCGCTCCTGCTGCTCGGGGCTGCGGCCGTGGCGACGGCGGCGGCGCGGCCGGCGCTGGACGCCGCGGAGGTCCTGCTCGGGGGCGGTGCGGCGGCGGTGCTGGCGGGCGTGCTCGTGGTGGCGCCGACGGTCGCCCGCGGCGCGCTGCGCGTGCTCGCGGCCCCGGCCGTGCGGCTGCTGCCGCCGATGGGGCGGCTCGCGCGCGGCAACGTCACCCGCAACCCGCGGCGCACGGCCGCCACGGCGGGGGCGCTGGTCATCGGCATGGCGCTCGTCGGCGCGGTGTCCGTCATCGCGGCGTCCGCGCAGGCGTCGCTCGTGCGCGTCGTCGAGAGCTCGACGTCCGCCGACCTCGTGCTGCGGTCCGCGACGGGCATGATCCCGGCGGGCGCGATCGACGACGTGCGGGCGCTGCCCGCGGCGGGCGACGTGGCGGAGGTGGCGTTCACGCCGGCGGGCGTGTCCGCGGCACCGGGAGCGGACGCCGACGCGGCCGCCGACGGCCCGGCGGGCGGCGCCGTGGTCGGGCTCGAGCCGGGCGTGCTCGGCGGCGCGGTGCTCGTCGACGTCGAGGAGGGGGACGTCGACGACCTCGACGACGCCTCCGCGGTCGTCAACACCCGCGTCGCGGAGGGCGAGTGGCACGTCGGCGACGACGTCACCGTGACGACGCCGACCGGCGCGCGCACGCTCACCGTGGCGGCGGTGATCGACACGCAGGTGCTCGGCACGCCGCTGATCGTGACGCGGGACGTCCTCGACGCCCTGACCCCCGAGGTGCAGGTCGACACGGTGTTCCTCGACGCCGCCGCCGGCACGGACGGCACCGACCTGCGCGTGGCCGTGGCGGACGCCGTCGCGCCGTACGTCGTCGTGTCGGTGCAGGACCGCGACGAGTTCGTCGACGCGATGGCGGCGCAGGTCGACCAGCTGCTCGTCATCCTCTACGCGCTGCTCGGGCTGTCGCTCGTGATCGCGGTGCTCGGCATCGTCAACACGCTGGCGCTGTCGGTCATCGAGCGCACCCGTGAGATCGGCCTGCTGCGCGCGGTGGGGCTCGGCCGGCTGCAGCTGGCCGGGACCGTCACGGTCGAGTCGGTGCTCACGGCGGTGTTCGGGACGCTCGTCGGCCTCGCGGTGGGCGTGGGGCTGGCGTCGGTCATGCCGCGTGTCTACGCCGACGACGGCCTCGACCGGCTCGTCCTGCCGTGGGGGCAGCTGCTGACGATGGTGCTGCTGGCGGCCGTGGTGGGCGTGCTCGCCGCCGTGTGGCCGGCGGCGCGTGCGTCGCGCCTGCGCGTGCTGGACGCGATCGCGTCCGAGTAGCGCGCCGGCGAGCCGGGACGGCGTGTCGGGGCGGCGTGTCGGCGCCGGAGGGGACGTCTTCCGCGGGCGTGCGCCCGGTGTACGCACGTGGTGCGTACGCCCGCGGAAGGAACCCCTCCTCCGTGCCGACACGCCGTGTCCGCCGGCCGGGCGGCGCGCAGCGCGTGCGGGTGGAGGGGCAGCTCGTCAGAGGCGTGCCGGCCTGCCGGTTCGGGGCTCGACCGGTCGGGTCGTCGGTCAGGGCTTGTCGGGGGCGACCCCGCGGACGGCGTCGGACGGGAACCGCCGGTGCGACGACGCCAGCTTGGCGCGGGCCGCGGCGCCCAGGTCGACGCCCAGCACGTCGGCGAGCCGGACCAGGTAGACGAGGACGTCCGCCATCTCCTCGGCGGCGCGCGTGCGGCGGTCGGCGGCGGAGAACCGGTCGACCGCCTCGGCGGCCGGCACCCACTGGAACAGCTCGGCGAGCTCGCCGACCTCGCCGACCAGCGCCAGCAGCAGCGACTTCGGGTCGTGGAACTGCTCCCAGTCGCGCTCGGCGCTGAACTCCCGCACGGCCCGCGTCAGCGCGGCGATCTCCGGCTCGTCCATCCCGGCATCCTGGCACCCGCCCGACCCCGGCTCACGCCGTGACGAGGTGCTCCGGGCAGGGCTCGTAGTGGTCGGGCGCGACGGTGAGGTCGCCGCGCCCGCCGGTGAGCGAGCGCAGGTCCAGCACGTAGCGGGCCAGCTCCGCCTCGGGCACCGTCGCCTCGACGACGACCTCGCCGTCGGCGCCGGGCGCCGTGTCGGTGATGCGCCCGCGGCGCGACGACAGGTCGCTCATCACGTCGCCCTGCACGGCCGACGGCACGGTGACGCGCACGCGGCTGACCGGCTCGAGCACCACCGTGCCCGCGGCCGCGAGCGCCTCCTTCAGCCCAATCGACGCCGCCGTGCGGAACGCCATGTCCGACGAGTCCACCGAGTGCGCCTTGCCGTCGACGACCTCGACGCGCACGTCCACCACCGGGAACCCGTGCGGCCCGCCCGCCGCCGCGGCCTCCCGCACGCCCCGCTCGACGGCCGGCAGGTACCCGCGCGGGATCGCCCCGCCGACGACCTCGTCGACGACCTCGACGCCCGACCCCGCGGGCAGCGGCGACACCCGCAGCCGCACGACGGCGAACTGCCCGTGCCCGCCCGACTGCTTCTTCACCTTGCCCTCGACCTCGACCGCCCGCGCGGCGGTCTCCCGGTACCCGACCGGCACGGGCGCCGTCGCCACGTGCACCCCGAACACGCGCGCGAGCCGCTCCAGCGCGACCACCAGGTGCGTGTCCCCCAGCCCGCGCAGCACCGTCCGGTCCCCGGCCCGGTCCACCGCGAGCGTCGGGTCCTCCGCGACCAGCCGCGCCAGCGCGGCGGGCAGGCGGTCGTCGTCCGACTGCGTGACGGGCTCCAGCACCAGCCCGTACACCGCCGGACGCGCGGGCAGCGGCCGCGCCGCGAGCCGCACGCCGGGGCTGCCCTTCGCCGCCAGCAGCGAGCCCGCCGGCGTCCCGGTGAGCTTCGCGACGGCGACGACCTCGCCCGCGCGCGCCGCCTCGACCGGCAGGTGCTCCTTGCCGCGCAGGCGGAACAGACCCGGCACGCGCTCCTCGGTCCGCGTCGTCGCGTTGACCAGCCGGTCCCCCGGCCGCAGCGTGCCCGACAGCACCCGCAGCAGCGTCACCTGCCCGACGAACGGGTCCGCGACCGTGCGGAACGCGTGCGCGAGCGCCGGCCCGTCCGGGTCGACCGCGACCTCCACCTCCGTCGCGTCGGCCAGCACGGTCACCCGCCGGTCCGCCGGCCCGGGGCCGAGCTCGCACAGCAGGTCGGCCAGCCGGTCGACGCCCACCCCGGTCACGCCGGAGACGACGAGCACGGGGAACGCCTCGCCGTCGCGGACCTCGTGCGCCAGCGTCCGCTCGAGCTCGTCCACCGTCGGCTCCTCGCCGCCGAGGTACCGCTCGAGCTGCTCGTCGTCGTGCGCGACGATCTCCTCGGTCACCTCCTCGTGCAGGCGGTGCTCCTCCGCGGCGAGGCCGGACGGCAGCGGCTCGACGTGGTGGTGCCCGTCCGGCCCGTACGCGTACCCGTCCTCGCTGAGCACGTCCGCGACGCCGGCGAACGCGGACTCCTCGCCCAGCGGCAGCTCGAGCGGCACGAACCCGTCGCCGAACGCGGCGCGCAGGTCGTCGAGCACGTGCCGGAAGTCGGCGCGCGCCTTGTCCTCCTTGGTCACGACCACCATGCGGGGCACGCCCGCCGCCGCGGCGGCACGCCACGCCCGGACCGTCCCGGCCTGCACGCCGTCGACCGCGCTCACCACGACGAGCGCGAGGTCCGCCGCCGCGAGCGCCGCGTCGGCGCACCCGGCGAAGTCGAGCGAGCCGGGCGCGTCCAGCAGCGTCACGTCGTACGTGCCGCCGTCCGGGCACGTCCACCGGAACGGCGCGACGCCGAGCGCGAGGGACGCGCCGCGGGCGACCTCCTCCGGCTCGTGGTCGCACACCGTCGTCCCGTCCTCGACGCGTCCCGGGCGCCCGAGCACCCCGGCACGGTGCAGGAGGGCCTCGGTGAGGGTCGTCTTGCCGGCACCCGCGGCGCCGACCAGCGCCACGGTGCGGATCCGGGGCGTCGTCACCCGGGCCGTCTCTCGGTCCATCGGGGGCCTCCCACGCTGGAGGAACTGGTCCGGCCAGCGTAGGGCGGCGGGCCCGGACGCGACAGGACCGCCGGTCCCTGGCGGGGCCGGCGGTCCTGTGCTGCGGACCGCTGCGGGGTGGTGTCAGCCGATGCCCACGATGTCGACGACGAAGACGAGCGTCGCGTTCGGCGGGATCGTCTCGCCGGACCCCTGCTCGCCGTAGCCCTTCTCCGGCGGCACCACGAGCATGACCTGGCTGCCGACGTTCTGGCCGACGAGGCCCTCGTTCCAGCCGGCGATGACCTGGCCCTGCCCGATGTTGGCGACCGGGAACAGCTGGTTGCGGCTCCACGAGGAGTCGAACGGCGTGCCGTCCCACAGCCAGCCGCTGTACTGCACGAACACGGTCTGGCCGGCCTCGACGGCCGGGCCCTCGCCCTGGATGAGCGGCTGCACGGTCAGACCGGCCGGGGCGTCACCGGACGCGGGCTCGAGCGACGGCTCGCCGTTCTCCGCGAGGGTGACCGTGGGCAGGCCCTCGACGGCGGGCACGTCCGTGCCCTGCGCGCGCGGCGGCACGGCGCCGATGACCTCGGCGACGGCGACGGTCGAGCCGCCCTCGGCGGGGCTGGCGAACGCGAACCGCAGGCCGACCTTGCCGCCGACCAGCAGGTCGACGAGCGCCGGGGGGAGCATGTCGGGGCTGACCATGAGCTTCTCGGGCGTGCTGCCGTAGGTGGTCGAGACCTCGGAGCCGTCGGTGCCGTTGACCCACACCGTGTTCATGTCGATGAGGTCGCCCTCGCCGATCTCCGCGCCGGTGCCCTCGTCGACGAGGCGGGCGACGGGCGCCGAGACCTCGAACGGCGTGCTGGGCAGGCCGACGGTGGGCTTCGCGCCGAGGTCGCCCTCGACGGTGACGCCCTCGAGCGCGGCGACGTCCTCGGCGCTGGCCGTGGGCTCCGCCGCGGCCGACGCGGTGTCGGTGGGCGCGGGCGTGGTGGCGTCGTCGCCGGCCTCGCCGGAGCAGGCGGCCAGGCCGACGCCCAGCGTGAGGGCGAGGGCGGCCGCGGCGAGCCGGCGCGCGGCGGGTCGAGCGGTGGTCGTGCGGCGCACGGGGTCCTCCGTCACTTCGGGTCCCGCCCGATGAGGCGGCGGACGCGGAGACGCTACGCGACGAACCTGGACGTATGCCGAGAGGTCCGATGCCGAAACGCTTCGGCGCGCGGGCGTCCTCCGCCGGGGTGCACCCGCGCGCCGGGCGTCAGAGCAGCCGGCGCGAGTCCGGTCGCACGACCCGCAGCCAGCGGTACCCGTACCCCTCGAGCTCGATCTCCGTGCAGCCGTCCGCGTCGAGGGCGTGCTGGTCGTCGCGCAGCAGGTCGACGAGCCGGTGGTGCTCGTCCGCGTCGTCGAGCTGCAGCGGCACGGTCACGGCGTCCGGGCCGAGGTTGTGCACCGCGATCATCGACGCCTCCTGCCACGTGCACCGGTGCGCGAGCACCGACGCGTGCGGCTGCTTCAGGATCTCCGCCCGCTCCGCCCAGCCGAGCTCGGGGCACTCGCGGTACCGCCGCGCGAGCAGCTGCACGAACGACAGGAGCGAGTCGGGGTCGCGGCGCTGCGCGGAGACGTTGACGTGCTCGGGCGCGAAGGCGCCCTCGACGACCGGGCCCGACAGCTTCGACGGCGCGGCGCACGAGAAGCCGCCGTTCTTGCCCGACGTCCACTGCATGGGCGTCCGGACGGCGAGGCGGCCGTCGGCGGCGAGGTTCTCGCCCATGCCGATCTCCTCGCCGTAGAACAGCACGGGCGTGCCCGGCAGCGTGAAGAGCAGGGAGTACACCATCCGCACGCGGCGGGGGTCGCCGTCGAGCATCGGGGGCAGCCGGCGGCGCAGGCCGCGCCCGTACAGCTGCATGTCCTCGTCGGGGCCGAAGGCGTCGAACACCTCCTGGCGCTCCTCGTCGGAGAGCTTGTCGAGCGTGAGCTCGTCGTGGTTGCGCACGAACACCGCCCACTGGGCGTCGCGCGGGATCGGCGGGCGCGTCTCGAGGGCGGCGGCCAGCACGTCGGCGTCCTGCCGGGCCAGCGCCAGGTACAGCTGCTGGTTGAGGTTGAAGTCGAACTGGAGGTTGAGCTCCTCGCCCTCGTGCCGGCCGTCGCCGTCGTGGTCGCCGAAGAAGAGCAGCTGCTCGTCGTACGGCAGGTTCACCTCGCCCATGAGGATCGCGTCACGGGTGCGCCGCGACAGGAAGGTGCGCAGCTGCTGGAGGAACTCGTGCGGGTGGTCGACCTCGTCGTGCGGGTCGTTCGCCGCGTCGGCGAGGAAGAACGGCACCGCGTCGACCCGGAAGCCGGACATGCCGACCTCGGCCCAGTAGCCGACGACCTTGGCGATCGCGTCCCGGACCTGCGGGTTCGCCGTGTTGAGGTCCGGCTGGTGCTTGTAGAACCGGTGCCGGTACCAGGCCTGCGCCTGCTCGTCCCACGTCCAGATGCCGTCCTCCTGGTCCGGGAAGACCACCTGGTCGCTCGTGTCCGGCGGCGGGTCGGTGCGCCACACGTAGAAGTCGCGGTACGGGCTGTCCGGGGAGCGGCGCGCCGACCGGAACCACGGGTGCCGGTCCGACGTGTGGTTGACGACGAGGTCCGTGATCACGCGGATGCCGCGGTCGCGTGCCGTGCGGACGAGCTCGACGACGTCGCCCGCGTCACCCAGGCGCTCGTCGACGCCGTAGTAGTCGCTGATGTCGTAGCCGTCGTCCTTGTCGGCCGTCGGGTAGAACGGCATGAGCCACAGGCACGTCACGCCCAGCTCGGCGAGGTGGTCGATGCGCTGGATCAGGCCGGGCAGGTCGCCGATGCCGTCGTCGTTCCAGTCCATGTACGTCTCGACGTCGAGGCAGTACACGACCGCGTTCTTCCACCACAGGTCGCCGGTGTCGCGGATCCTCATGCGCGCACCTGCTTCAGCACGGGCAGCAGGTGCTCGGCCGCGAGGTCGACGAACGCCTCGAGCGACGACGGCGCGGGCGTCACCGTGGGCGTGGCGTGGGGGTGCTTCTCGTCGGACGCGACGACGTCGGTCGCGACCTGGTGCAGGTACACCGCGTCGAAGCCGATCTCCGCGAGCGCGGCGACGCGGTCCGCCATGCGCGCCGGGTCGTCGTCGATGACGACCGACTCGTGCAGCGTCTCGTCCGTGACGTCGGCGGCGGCCCGGTCGAACGCCTCCGGGGTGTCCAGCTCCCACGCGAGCGGCGGGCCGACGGCGTTGCCCGCCCACTGCGTGCGCGCGAGGCGCAGCGCCTCGTCGACGTCCGGCGCGTACGCGACGTGCACCTGCAGCGAGATCTCGCCGCGCCCGCCGGCCGACCGGTAGGCGTCGACGATGGCGCGCAGCGTGTCCGGTGGCTGGTTGACGGTGACGAGCCCGTCGGCCCAGCGGGCGTGGCGGGCCGCCGTCTCCGGCGTCACGGCGGGCCCGATGAGCAGCGGCTTCACGTCGGGCAGCGTCCACAGCTTGGCCCGGTCGACGCGCACGAGGCCGTCGTGCGTGACCTCCTCGCCGTCGAGGAGCGCGCGGATGATCTCGACGCACTCGACGAGGCGTGCGTCGCGCACGGCCTTCTCCGGCCACGGGTCGCCGGTGATGTGCTCGTTCATGTTCTGGCCCGAGCCGAGCGCCACCCAGAACCGGCCCGGGTACATCGCCGAGAGCGTCGCCGCCGCCTGCGCGATGATCGCCGGGTGGTACCGCTGCCCCGGCGCGTTGACCACGCCGAACGGCAGCCGCGTCGACGCGAGCGCCGACCCCAGCCACGTCCAGGCGAAGCCCGAGTGCCCCTGCGCCGCCGACCACGGCGCCCAGTGGTCGGAGCACATCGCGGCCTCGAAGCCGCGCTGCTCCGCCAGCTGCGTCGCCGCGAGCAGCGCCGAGGGGTGGACCTGCTCGTGTGAGTTGTGGAGTCCGACGCGCACCATGGGTCACGTTCCTACCGGTTGGACGGGTGTCCCGCCTCCGGAGCCGGTGCCGGTGGGGACGCCGTCGCGCGATCGTGGGGCTGTGGTCGGGTCGCGTTCGACGGCCGGTCACCGGGAGGGCCGCGCGTCCCCCGGCGTCGCCCGGCCGGGCGACACGGCGCCGTGCGCGGGAAGCAGCGGGCTCCCGCGCCGGTTGGGGCGGTCGTCGGGACGTCCGCCCGGCGCCGCACGCAGGAGGAGCAGCCATGTCGATCGTCGTCACCGGAGCCACCGGTCACCTGGGCCGTCTCGTCGTGGAGGGCCTGCTCGACGCGGGCGTCGCACCGTCCGACGTCGTCGCCGGAGGCCGCGCCACCGAGCGGCTCGCCGACCTCGCCGAGCGCGGCGTGCGCGTCGTGACGCTCGACTACGACCGCCCCGAGACTGTCGCCGCCGGGTTCACGGACGCCGACGCGGTCCTGCTCGTCTCGGGCAGCGAGCCGGGCAAGCGGCTCGACCAGCACCGCGCCGTCGTCGACGCCGCCGTCGCGGCGGGCGTCGGGCACGTCGTCTACACGTCCGCGCCGCACGCGGACACGTCGTCGCTCGTCCTCGCGCCCGACCACAAGGCGACCGAGGAGATGCTCGCCGCGTCCGGCCTGCCCGTGACCGTGCTGCGCAACAACTGGTACACGGAGAACTACGTGCCGACGCTGCAGCAGGCGGCGGCGACCGGCGAGATCGTCGCGTCGGTCGGCGACGGACGGGTCGCGTCGGCCACGCGCGCCGATCTCGCCGCGGGCGCCGTCGCCGTCCTGACGGGCAGCGGCCACGAGGGCCGGACCTACGAGCTGACGGGCGACGTCGCGTGGGACTTCGACGAGCTGGCCGCGGTCGCGACCGAGCTGCTCGGCCGTCCGGTGACGTACCGCCGGGTCGACGCCGCCGAGCACACCGCGATCCTCACGGGCGCGGGCCTCGACGAGGGCACGGCCGGGTTCGTCGTCGCACTCGACGGGAACATCGCGGCGGGCGAGCTCGCCGACGCCACCGACCACCTGCGCACGCTGATCGGCCGCCCGACGACGTCGCTCGCCGACGGCCTGCGCGCCGCCATGGCGTGACCCCGCGTCCACGCCGACGTCCTCGGACCTCCGCGCCCGGCGGCGGCCCGGAGCCGTGCGAGGACGCCGGCGCAGTTCGGACGTGGGCGTGGCGCGGCACTGGCACGATGGGCCCGTGCGAGCTGCGAGGCTGACTGCGTTCTCCCTCCTCATGGTGCTGACCGCCGGTCTGCTCTTCGTCGTCTCCAGCACGCCGCTGTTCCGGTTCAGCCCCTTCGAGAGCCACCTCGTCAACCGCCTCCTGAACTACCAGCTGAGCGCCCTGCCGGTCGCCGGCCTCGCCCTGCTCCTGACCTACGCCTTCGCGGGGAGGCTGCGGCTCGCCTACCTGAACCTGAACCGGACGGGCGAGATGCGTCCGCTCCTCGGCAGATCGGGCGGCGGGAGGTGGGAGGCCGACGGGTGGTCCCTCGCTCTCGTCATGATGCTGATCGTCGGGGTGGCGACCTTCCTCCAGATGCTCCCGGCCGGCTTCACGTTCCACTGGGCCTACGTCGCCCTGGTGGTCCCGTTCGCGGCCATGAACGCGTTCACGGAGGAAGCTGTCTTCCGGCTCCCCTACGTCACCATGGGCGACAACGACACGGGCTCCCGGGTGTACGGGCTGGCCATGGGGTCGCTCGTCTTCGGCGTGTTCCACTTCTGGGGCGTCGCGCCGAACGGACTCGTGGGTGCACTCATGTCGGCGTTCCTCGGGTTCGTCCTGGCGAAGTCCGTCCAGGAGACCAAGGGGTTCTTCTGGGCGTTCTCGATCCACTTCGTGCTGAACCTCGCGGGCATGCTGTTCATACTCAACCGGACGCCGTAGCCCGGGTGCCCCCCCGAGCGGGCCGGGCGGCCGTCAGCGTCGTCAGCGCAGGAGGTCCCGCGCCAGCACGCCGGCCTGCAGCCGGGAGCGGACGCCCAGCTTGCCCAGCACGCGGCTGACGTGCGACTTCACGGTGGTCGGCGACACGACGAGGCGTTCCGCGAGCTGGGCGTTGGAGAGCCCCTCGCCGAGCCCGGCCAGCACCTCGCGCTCCCGGGCGGTGAGCGCGGCGAGGCGCGGGTCGTCGGCGGTGGCGGGCGCGGTGTCGTCGGCGGGCGGCTCGCCCAGCGGGACGCGCCCGGCCACGGCGTCGAGCAGCCGGCGCGTCACCTCCGGGGCGAGCACGCCCTCGCCCGCGGCCACGCGCCGCACCGCGTCGACGAGCTCCGCGGCGCCGACCGACTTGAGCAGGAACCCGGCGGCCCCCGCGCGGACCATGCCGACCACGTACTCGTCGAGGTCGAACGTCGTCAGCGCGACGACCTCGGCGAGGCCCTCGCGCACGATCGCCTCGGTGGCGGTGATGCCGTCCGTGCCGGGCATGCGGACGTCCATGAGCACGACGTCCGGGCGCAGGGCCCGCGCCTGCCGCACCGCCACCTCGCCGTCCCCGGCCTCGCCCACGACCTGCACGTCGCCGGACTGCTCGAGCATGAGCCGCAGCCCCGCGCGGATCGCGCCGTGGTCGTCGGCGAGGAGCACGCGCACACGCGCGCCGACCATCCCGTCCCCGTCCTTGCCGACCGCGTCGCCGCTCACGCCGGCACCGCCGCCGGGTCGAGGGGCAGCGCGACGCGCACGACCCACGCGTTGCCGTCGGGGCCGGCCGTGGCGGTGCCGCCGAGCGTCGCGGCGCGCTCGCGCATCGTCGTCAGGCCGGTCGACGACGACGGCACAGGGTGCGGGGGGGCGGCGGCGGGCATGGCGTTGCGGACCTCCAGGTGCAGCGTGCGGCCGTCGGCGCGGACGGTGAGCGAGGGGCGACCGGCGCCGTGCTTGTGCGCGTTCGTGACGGCCTCCTGGACGATGCGGTAGGCGGTCTGCCCGACGGCCGCGGACACCGCCGGCAGCGCGGCGGGGTGGACGTCGACGTCGAGCGCCGCGACCCGGTCGAGCCCGGGCGGCGCGGGGACGTCGTCGGCGTCGGCGCCCGCGCGCAGCACCAGGATCATCGCCCGCATCTCCGTGAGCGCGTCGAGCGCAGCCGCCCGCACGGCTCCCAGCGCGGCGCGGTCCCGGTCCTGGTCGGGGGCCCCCGCGAGCGCGGCCTCCGCGTGGATCGCGACGGCGGACAGGTGCCCCGCGACGGCGTCGTGCAGGTCGCGGGCCATGCGCGTGCGCTCGTCCTGCACCGCGGAGGCCCGGTCGAGGGCGGCGATCCGCGCGGCGTCGTCCGCGTGCGCCGCAGCCAGGTCCGCCCGCTCCCGCTCCAGGTCGGCGCGCTGCTGCTCGAGGTCCGCCCGCTGCGCCTCCGACCGTGCGAGCTCCTCGGTGCGCCGCACGTCCCCGCCCCACCAGAACGGCGTGAGGAACAGCGCGACGACGGCCAGCACCACCTGGACGACGTCCCGCGCCGACCACCCGGCCGCGACGGCGGCGACGGCCGCCGCGACCGCCCCGACGAGGACGGTGCCCTGCGCGACCCGGCGCGCCCGCGCCCCCGCGTGCACGGCGACCGCGAAGAGCGCGTCGAACAGCACGAGGTACATGCCGAGCGCGCCGCCGAGCAGCGTGTCGGCCACCGCCAGCGCGACCACCGCCAGCAGCACCGCGACGGGCCGACGCCGCTTGGCGACCAGCAGCAGCACCGCCACGAGCAGGAGCCCGGCCTGCCACCAGCGCGGCGCGGCCACGTCGACGAGCGGCGTGGTCGGCCCGACCCCGCCGACGTCGAGCGCGAGCAGGACCAGACCGAGCAGCAGGAGGCCCAGGGCGTCGGCACGGTCGGTCGCGCCGGACGCGCGCGCGAGCCGCCACCGGCCGGTCGCGGTGGCCGCGTGGCGGCGCAGGGCGGTGAGCACACGCCCATCCCAGCAGACGTCCGCGCGGGGCCCGTCGTCCGAAGGGAGGACGCCGGCCTCCTGCGGACGGCCGGTGCGCGCCGCCGGGACGGTCCGTCCGCCCGACGCGTCCACGCCTGCCGCCACGCGACGGTGGGGCCATGACGGCGATCGACTGGGTCTTCGACCACCCCGTGGCCGCGCTCGTGGTGGCGTGCGAGGTGGCGTTCTGGGTGTTCCTCGCGGCGGCGGTGGCCGCCCGGTACGTGCTGCGGCGCCGGCGCCTGTCCACGGTGCTGCTGCTGTGCGAGCCGGTGATCGAGGTGGTGCTGCTCGTCGCGACCGTCGGCGACCTGCTCGCCGGCGCCGAGCCGACCTGGTCGCACGGGCTCGCGGCGGTGTACCTGGGCTACACGGTGGCGTTCGGACGGTGGACCGTCGAGAAGGTCGACGGCTGGGTGGCGTGGCGCTACTTCGACGGGCCGCGTCCGCCGGTGGTCCCGAAGCGGGGACGCGCGGCGCTGCGCCACGAGTGGCGCCTGTGGCTGCGGGTCGTGCTCGCTTGGGCGGTCGCGTGCGGGATCCTCGGCGTGCTGGCGCTCATCGCGTCGGCACCGGAGCAGCGCGCGGTGCTCGCCGGGTGGGCCGGGCGCGCGACGCTCGTCATGGTGCTGTGGTGCGTGTTCGGGCCGGTGTGGCAGCTGTTCTCCGACGGCGGTGCGTCGGACCGGGACGAGCCGGTGCGGGACGAGCCGGTGCGGGAGCCGGGAGCCGTGGACGGCAGCACCCGGCCGGACGCCGCGCGGGGCGACGTCCGGCCGGGTCCGGTCACCTGACGTACGGCCAGCCGGCGGAGTCCCAGCCCAGCAGGTTGATGCCGAGGCGGGCGTCCCCGGCGTCGGTGTACCAGTGGTAGAAGAGCACGTCGCCGTCGGTGTCCCGCAGCGTGGCGCTGTGCCCGGGGCCGTTCACGGACCCGCGGCCGGCGAGGATCTCCGTGCCGCCGCCGCTCGTCATGCGCGTGCCGGCACGGTCGACGTACGGGCCTGTGACGCTCGTCGAGCGGCCGACCGCGATCCGGTACGTGCTGTCGGCGCCCTGGCAGCAGCGGTCGAACGACACGAACAGGTAGTAGTAGCCGTCGCGGTACAGGATGTCGGGCGCCTCGATGCCGGCGCTGCGGGTCGCGAGCGAGTGGATCGCGCTGCCCCGGCGCAGACCGGTCGCGGGGTCGATCTCGATCATCTTGATGCCGGTCCAGAACGAGCCGTAGCTCATCCACAGCCGGCCCTGCGCGTCGGTGACGAGGTCGGAGTCGATCGCGTTGTGGTCGCTGGCCTCCGTGGTGCTGACGACGAGGCCGCGGTTCGTCCACGTGCCGGCGTTCCCGGAGGGGCTGGTCGCCAGGTAGATGCCCGAGTTGCGGCTGCCGAACGACGACGCCGAGTAGTACAGCCAGTACTGCCCGTCGCGGTACGACAGGTCGGGCGCCCACAGGTCGCCGGTGGTGTGCGCGGACGTCCACGGCGTGCCGTTGGGGAACGCGGCGCCCGCGTCGGACCACGCCGTGCGGTCGCGCGACGTCTTGAGCGGGATGCCGCGCCCCGTCGTCGCGACGAGGTACGAGCCGTCGGGACGCTTGACGACGGTGGGGTCGTGCGCCCAGGTCGCGCCGGTGACGACGCCCGGGCCGGGGTACGCCGCGGGCGGCGTGCCGCCGTCGCCGCCGCCGGCGGTGCCGATGGTCCAGCGCTGGTTGTCGCGGCCGTTGCAGGTCCACAGCGCGACGGCGGTGCCGTTCGCGGTGCGCCCGTTGCTGACGTCGACGCACAGGCCGGACTGCTGGTGCACGAGGCTGCCGTTCGCCCCGCGCGCGAACCGCTGGTTGGCGCCGCCGGTGCAGCTCCACGAGATGAGCGCCGTGCCCGGGGAGGTGCCCCAGTTCAGCGCGTCGAGGCAGCGGGTGCCGGTGAACGTGCGCAGCTCGCCGGCGGCCGTCAGCTCCCAGCCCTGGCCGGCGACGCCGTTGCAGTCCCAGATCTGGATCGCGGCGCCCGCGGTCGCGTCGTTGCCCGCGACGTCGAGGCAGCGCCCCGACTGCGCGGACACGACCGGGGCGGGGGCGGCCTGCGCCGGTGGTGCCGTCGCCGTGCCGACGAGGCCGGCGACGAGGGCCGCCGCTGCGGCCGTGACGAGGGCGCGAGCCCTCGTGCGGTGGGTGGGTCGTCGTCGCATCACGGGTACCGCCTTCGTTGCCGGGGACGAGATGTGAGCGCAAACATGGCGGCCCGGTGCGTGATCTACAACGTTGTTAAGCGATTCATCTACAACGTTGTGCGGCGGTCAGGACCCGTGCGCCTGCCGCTCCGGGCCGCCGGGCGGGGCGGCGGCGCGCGGGGCCGGCGACGCCGGGACGGACGTCGGCCCGCGGCCCGCCGTGCCGAGCAGCGCCGCCCGCGGCAGACGACGGTCGACGAGCACGAGCAGCAGCCCCAGGAGCGCGAACGCCGCGCCGTACAGCAGGACGTTCAGGGTCAGCCCGCCCCAGCCGAGGGCCGCCAGGTCGATGAACCCGTACGGGTAGCCGAGCTCGGGACGGACCAGGCCGCGCACCGTCGAGAAGGCGCAGTAGACGAGCAGGCCGGCCACCCACCACCCGGCGGCGCGCCACCGCAGCCGTCGGTGCGCGTCGAGCACGACGAAGTCCAGGACCGCGAGCACCGGCGTCACCTCGTGCTCGATCTGCCCGCCGGTGAGCCCGAAGGCCAGGACGGGCGCGCCGGGAGCCTCGGGCGCGAGCACGAGCCACGAGACCAGCCCCGTGATCACGAGGAACAGCGTGACGCCGCCCTTGAGCACCGCCGGCGGCTGCCCGCGCCCCAGCGCCGACGCGACGGCCGCCCAGAGGATCACGACCGCGAACGACAGGTTGGAGATGTTGGTGAAGTAGACGAGCCCCGCGAGGTGGCCGTCGCGCCAGACCGACTGCGTGCCCGCCAGCGCGACCGTCGCCGCGGCGAGGCGGAGCAGGACGACGACGGCGTCGATCACGCGCACGGACGCCACCTCCGGGGTCGGCGCCGGCGGGGTGCCGGCGTCCACACCGTGCCACGTGGCGGCGTGGGCGCGCACGGCCGACCCGGTGGCTGTGGGCGCCCGCCCGACCACAGCCTCGCCTGCACGCCCCCGCGTCCCACCGCGGGCGTCCCGGGAGGCGCCCGGCACGGCCGCGGCTACTGTCGACGGGACGCAACCGCTCGACGACGAGGACGTCCCCATGACGCAGTCCACCCCCGCACCCGTCCGGTTCGGCGTGATCGGCTCCGGCTGGCGCGCCGAGTTCTTCGTGCGCGTGGCCCGGCTCATGCCGGAGCGCTTCACGTGCACGGGCGTCGTGACGCGGACCGCCGAGCGCGGCGCGGAGGTCGAGGCGCAGTGGGGCGTGCCGACGGTCCGGACCGTCGAGGAGCTCGTCACTGGCGCAGTCCCCGGGGCCGGCCCGGCGCCCGACCGGCCCGAGCTCGTCGTGACCGCGACGCCGTGGCCCGTGACGCCCGAGGTCGTGCGGGAGCTGGTCGAGGCGTCGGTGCCCGTGCTGGCGGAGACACCCCCCGCGCCGGACGTCGACGGTCTGCGCAGCCTCTGGGCGGACGTCGGCGCGAGCGGCCTCGTGCAGGTCGCCGAGCACAGCCCGTTCATGCCCGCGCACCAGGCGCGGCAGCGGGTCGTCGACGACGGCCTCATCGGCACGCCGACGAGCGTGCAGGTCTCCTCGACGCACCTGTACCACGCGGTCGGGCTCGCGCGCCGGCTGCTCGGGGCTGGCCGCGGCGCCACCACCGTGCACGCGCGCGCGTTCACCGCGCCGCTCGTCGACCCGATCACGCGCCACGGCTGGACCGACGCCACCGAGCCCGCGCCGGCCCGGACCCTGCTCGCCACCATCGACCTCGGTGACGGCCGCCACGTCCTGTACGACTTCACCGACAACCAGTGGCACAACCCGCTGCGCAGCAACCGCATCGTGGTGCGCGGGTCACTGGGCGAGGTGGTCGGCGACGACGTGACCCGCTGGCTCGACCCCCGCACGGTCCTGACGTCGCGGATCGCGCGCCGGCAGTCCGGCATCGAGCAGGACCTCGACGGCTTCGACCTCGAGCACCTTTCCCTCGAGGGGCGCGTGCTCTACCGCAACCCGTTCACGGGCGCCCGGCTCGCGGACGACGACGTCGCCGTGGCGCACCTGCTCGACCTCACCGGCGCGTGGGTGCGCGGCGACGCGCCGCCGCCGTACCCGCTCGCCGACGGCATCCAGGACCACCTGCTGGGCCTCGCGATGGAGGAGTCGGCCCGCACGGGCGAGCCCGTGACGACCGCCGCGGAGGCGTGGGCGGACGCCTGACGCCGCCGCCGCGGCTCCGGATGCCGAACCCCGACGGCCGCGCCACGCTCGTGGCATGACGCGATTCGGGTACACCCTCATGACCGAGCAGTCCGGGCCGCGCGAGCTGGTCCGGTACGCGCAGGCGGCCGACCGGCTCGGGTTCGACTTCGCCGTGTCGTCCGACCACTACTTCCCGTGGCTGGAGGAGCAGGGGCACGCGTCGTACGCGTGGACGATGCTGGGCGCCGTCGCCCAGGCGACGCAGCGCATCGACCTCATGACGTACGTGACGTGCCCGACCATCCGGTACCACCCGGCGGTCGTGGCGCAGAAGGCGGCGACGCTCGCGATCCTCTCGGAGAACCGGTTCACGCTCGGCGTCGGCGCGGGCGAGAACCTCAACGAGCACGTCGTCGGCGAGCGCTGGCCCGCCGTCGGCGAGCGGCACGACCTGCTCGAGGAGGCGCTCGAGATCATCCACGAGCTGCTGTCCGGGGAGCGCGTCACGTACGAGGGCGTCCACTTCCGCGTCGACTCCGCGAAGCTGTGGGACCTGCCCGACGAGCCGCTCGAGATCGGCGCCGCCGTGTCCGGCAACCAGTCGATCTCGCGCTTCAGCGGCCTGGCGGACCACCTCATCGCCGTCGAGCCGGACGCCGACCTCGTCGAGCGGTGGGACGCCGCCCGCGCGGAGGACGGCCTCGCGGACACCCCGTCGCGCAAGATCGGGCAGATCCCGATCTCGTGGGACCCCGACCCGGAGCGGGCCAAGCAGCGCGCGCACGAGCAGTTCCGCTGGTTCGGCGGCGGCTGGAAGGTCAACGCCGACCTGCCGACGACCGAGTCGTTCGACGCCGCGAGCCAGTACATCCGCCCCGACGACGTCGCCGAGCAGATCCCGTGCGGGCCCGACCTCGACGCGATCGTCGAGGCGGTGTCGGCGTACTGGGAGGCCGGCTTCACCGACATCGCGGTGGTGCAGGTGGGCGACGAGGGCCAGGAGCGGTTCCTCGACGAGGCCGCCGAGCCGCTGCTGGCGAAGCTGCGGGAGGCCGCTCCCTCGTCCTGACCCTCGGTGCGCGCCGCGTTCGGACGGCCGAAACCCGGCGCGGGGGGCCGCGGCATCCCTCCGTCGCCCGTTATCGCAACCCTCCGGCGGCGCCTACGGTGCCCGTGCACCGACGCAGCCCGGGACCCCGCGGTCCCGGGCTCGTCCGCGTGCGCACCCGTCGTCGTCCCCGGAGCACCATGAGCACCCCCGCGTCACCCGACCGCCCCGCCGGCCCCGCGCCGGCCACGTCCCGCCCGACACCGGCCCAGCTGCGCCGCTGGCGCCGCAACCTCGCCAACGAGCGCGCCGAGGCGTCCGTCTACCGGGATCTGGCGGTGCGCCGCACCGGCGAGGAGCGCGACATCCTGCTCGCGCTCGCCGAGGCGGAGCGCCGGCACGAGTCGCACTGGCTCGAGCTGCTGGGCCACGACGTCGGCCGCCCGCTGCGCGGCGACTGGCGCAGCCGCGTGCTCGGCTGGCTCGCGCGGCGGTTCGGGTCGGTGTTCGTGCTCGCCCTCGCGCAGCGCGCCGAGGCCCGGTCGACGTACGAGCGGGATGCCGAGGCGACGCCCCGCATGGCCGCCGACGAGCAGATCCACGAGGAGGTCGTCCGCGGGCTCGCGATGCGCGGGCGCCAGCAGATCAGCGGCACGTTCCGCGCGGCCGTGTTCGGCGCCAACGACGGCCTGGTGTCGAACCTCGCGCTGGTGCTCGGCATCGGCGCGTCCGGCGTGGCGACCGGCACCGTGCTGCTCACGGGGCTCGCGGGTCTGCTCGCCGGGGCCCTGTCGATGGGCGCCGGCGAGTACGTGTCCGTTCGCTCGCAGCGGGAGCTGCTCGAGGCGTCGCGGCCCGACGCCGAGGCCGCCGCCGCACTCCTGCACCTGGACGTCGACGCGAACGAGCTCGCGCTCGTCTACCGGGCCCGCGGCATGTCGTCGGCCGAAGCGCAGACGCGCGCCGACGTCGTCCTCGCGTCGCTGGCCCAGTACGAGGCGCAGCAGCAGGTGACGAACTCGCTGCTGCGGACCACGACGACGCTGCCCGGCGGGACGCCGGCACCCACCGCCGAGGCACCGGACCAGGCGCCGGCGGACCCACCCGCCGTCCCCGAGCGCGACGAGCACGAGTCGATCGGCACCGCGTGGGGCGCGGCGATCGCCAGCTTCTGCTTCTTCGCGTCCGGCGCACTGGTGCCGGTGCTGCCCTACCTGCTGGGCGCCGAGGGCTGGACGGCCGTGGCGTGGTCCGCGGGGCTCGTCGGCCTCGCGCTGCTCGGCACCGGGTCGGTCGTCGGCCTGCTGTCGGGGGCGTCGCCCGTGCGACGTGCGCTGCGTCAGCTCGCGATCGGGTTCGGCGCGGCCGCCGCCACGTACGTGCTGGGCCTGGCGTTCGGCACCGGCGCGGTCGGCTGACGCCCGGCCGCAGCCGGGTGTCGGTGGCTCGCGGGAGCATGGCCGCACTGCCGCCGACGTCGGGTCGGCGACCCCAAGGCTGGGAGTGCGCGATGGACCTCAGGCTCGAGCTCGTGATGGTGCCGGTCAGCGACGTGGACCGCGCGAAGGCCTTCTACGCCGACCAGGTCGGCTTCGTCGTGGACCACGACCACCGCGTCAGCGACACGGTCCGGTTCGTGCAGCTGACCCCGCCGGGCTCGGCGTGCTCCATCGCGATCGGTGAGGGCATCACCGACGCGGTGCCCGGGTCGGTGAAGGGCCTGCAGGTCGTCGTCGACGACGCCGACGCGGCGCGCGAGCACCTCGTGGCGCACGGCGTCGACGCGCCCCCGGTCGAGGACCTCGCCTGGGGCCGGTTCACCGGGTTCCGCGACCCCGACGGCAACGAGTGGGCGGTCCAGCAGCTCCCGGACCGATGAGTCGCGCCGGCCGTGCCACGACGTGGCACGCGTTTCCACCATGGCGCATGGCGGCTCAGCCGGAGATCAGCCAGCGTGACCTGCGTCTGCGTTCCAGGGAGATCATGGACGCCGTCGAGGGCGGCCAGGCGTTCACCGTGACTCGCGACGGCCACCGCATCGGCGAGCTCGTCCCCCTGCGCCGCAAGCGGCAGTTCGTGCCTCGGTCCGAGTTCGCGGCCTTGTCGCGCACGGCTCCGGCGCTCGACCCCCCGGCGTGCACCTCGTCACCGGTGACGACGTCGGCGCGCGCGGAGAGCGAGTTCGACCCGCTGCCGTTCGACGCCGAGGCGGCGCGCCTGTACGGCCGTCCGGCGGCGGCGGTGCACGGCGTCGGACGGACACCCCGTCGCCGGATCGCCGACCTCATGATCGCCGCGACGGCGGCAGCGCACGGCCTGCCCCTGTGGACCACGAGCCCCGACGACTTCGCAGGACTGCAGGACGTCGTGACGGTCGTCCCGGTGCCCCGGCCCGCCACAGCGCCGTGACGCGCGAGGAGGCGTGACGCACTCGCGCCTTGCCAAGTCAGGTAAGCCTGACCTTATGCTGCGTGCGTGACCGCGACGAGCACCGCCACGGCGAGCGACCCGACGACGACCGAGACCGTCGAGCCGACCCCGTCCGCGGCGACCCTCGAGGCCGTCGAGGCCTCCCCGTTCCGCATGTTCCACGTGCGCGTCGCGCGGCTGCAGCGCATGTGCCCCAGCCTGCTGCGCGTGACGTTCACGGGCGACACGCTCGACAAGTTCGCGGACAACGGCTTCGACCAGCGCATCAAGTTCTTCCTGCCCATCGAGTCGGCCGGCTACGAGGGCCTGCTCGACCTCGGTGACTCCGCCGACTGGTACGGCCGCTGGCGGGGCCTGCCCGAGGACGAGCGCCACCCGATCCGCACCTACACGGCGCGCGGGGTCCGGCAGCCGGTGCGCGAGCTCGACGTCGACGTCGTGCTGCACGGCGACACCGGCCCGGCGTCGCGCTGGGCGTCGACCGCCGAGGTGGGCGACGAGCTCGTCGTGCTCGGCCCCAACGCCGACTGGGCGGGCCCGCACGGCGGCGTCGACTTCGTCCCGCCGGCCCGCACCGACCGCCTCCTCATCGCCGGCGACGAGACGGCACTGCCGGCCATCGCGGGCATCGTCGAGCGCCTCCCCCGGGACGCGCGCGGCGAGGTCCTCATCGAGATGCCGTGGTCGGACGACCGCCTCGACCTGCACGGCCCCGAGGGCGTGACGGTCCGCTGGTACGGCCGCGACGGCCGCCGCCACGGCGAGCTGCTCGTGCCCGCCGTCCAGGGCGCGTGCGCCCGGCTCCTGCCCGGCCAGGCGCCCGTGCCGGACGTCGACCTCGAGGACGTCGACGTCGACCACGGCATGCTGTGGGAGGTCCCCGTCGACTACGCCACCGGCGCCCCGCTGGCCGCCGAGGCGCACCTGTACGCGTGGCTCGCCGGTGAGGCGGGCATGATCAAGACGCTGCGCCGCCACCTCGTGCGCGAGTGCGGCGTCGACCGCAAGGCCGTCGCGTTCATGGGCTACTGGCGCGAGGGGCGCTGCGAGGGCGCCTGATCCCGTGCGGACGCCGGGCCCTACTCGGCGTTGACGGGTCCGGCGATCAACCGCGGTCGCGCGAGAGCAGCAAGTCTCGCGGTCGACGGCCGCCGGCGGCCCCCAGAGGGTGAGTGCCTCGCCGGTTCGGCGCCAGGCGACGGTGCCGTCGCCACCCCCGTTCGACGCTCCCCGGTGCAGCTCGGGTTCCTCGGTGGTGCCGGCGGACCCGTTGGTCGATCCGACCTCGAAGGTGCGCCCGTCGGCACGACGAGCTCCTTGCCGGGGCCCAACGGGTCGCATATGTTTATAGTCACTGTCCAATGACCATGGAGGTTAGGGATGCTGCGGCCCGTGACTGTGACGCTCCTCGTGCTGCTGGCGATCGTGACGGTCACGCCTGTGGCCGTCCTCATCCGCGACGGCAGGCGTTCACCCGCGCCATCGGACGTCGCGCGACGAGCGCTGCGGCACGTCACGTTCGCCAGTACGGTCGCCGCCGCGTCCTTGGCCGCTGTGCTCGCAGCCGTCGCTACGGTGCCGGTGGTGGCCCCGGCCCTGCCCGGCCGAGTCGTGGCCCTCGTGCCCATGGCTGCACTGCTCGCGTACTTCGCGGTTCTCGCCGTCGGTGAACTGACGTTGCCCCGACCGACCGGGCCGCTGCGCGAGGCGCGCGTCGTCCGGCGCTCGCCTGCCGACGTAGCGCCGGTCGCTGACCGGCGCCTCGTACAGGCGTGGGCTGCCACCGCCGTCGGCACAGCCCTCACGCTGGCCCTGATCGCGTCCGGACCTCGTTCCGTGTCCCGTCCTGTCGGGCGGTACGAGATGGTTACTTCCGCCCCCTTCCCCGGCTGGCTCTGGGCATTGCCTGCAGCGGCAACCGTCGGAGCCGCACTTCTCGCCGCTGAGGCCTTGACACGTCTCGTCGCCGCCCGGTCGGCACTGACCGGCGTGGAGGAGCCATGGGACCTGTGGCTGCGGCGCCGGGTCGCGCGCCGCGCGCTGCGCAGCACCCAGCTGGTGTTCGGCCTGACAGTCGCTGGGCTTCTGCTCGTGGCCGGCGTAGGGCTGCGAGGACTGGGCGGTGGCGGTGACGGCGTGCAAGCGGCACCCGAGAGCGCCACGCACGACAGCGCCGGTCTAGCCCTCATGGTGATCGCGCTCGTCGTGGGGATGGTCGCGCTCGGCGTCGCGGTACGCCCCGCACGCGACCCGGCTCCCGAGTGCACACCGGTGCTCTCGTCGACGGTGCCCCGATGAAGCCGACCGTACGCGTCGACGTCACCTCCGCGGTCCCGCAGTACGAGCAGCTGCGCGCCCAGCTCGCGGCGCTCATCACCGCCGGCGCGCTCGTCGACGGTGAACGACTCCCGACGGTGCGCAGCCTCGCGCACGACCTCGGCATCGCCCCCGGCACCGTCGCACGCACGTACCGCGACCTGGAGGCAGGCGGCCTCGTCCTGACCCGTCGCAAGGTCGGCACCGTCGTGACCGCCCCACCTGCAGCGCTCGACCGTGCCGTCGTGACCGAGGCCGCCGAACGGTTCGTCCGCCTCGCCCGCGACCACGGCCTCGACGACGGCGCCGTGCGCGACGCCGTCGCCGCCGCGCTGCTCACCACGTCGTCCGAGGCGACCCCCGCCGCGCCGGCGTAGGAGCCCCGACCCCGCTCTGCTCGCCGATCGGGACCGCCCCCTCGGCGTCGCGTGGGTTCCGGTCGAGGAGAGGCTGTCGATACGGTGCGCGGGTGCGGGGAAGGGCCGAGGTGGGCGACGTGGAGCTCGTCGAGGACGAGCCGGACCCGGCCGTCCCGGCGACGCGGGAGCAGCGGCCGCCCGGGCGTCCGCGCCGGCGCGCGCGCTGGTGGGTCGGCGGAGCTGCGGCGGTGGTCGTGACGAGCCTGGCTCTCGCGCAGCACGTCAGCGACACACGCGAGGCCGCGCGCCTGCAGACCCTCGGCGCCGTCCGGGGTGTCGTCGCCCCCGTCTCCGACCCGCTGCGCGTGTTGTGGCGCAGCGACTCGACCGACCTGCCGTGGACGGCCGACTGGCACGATCCGCGCACGCTCGTCGGCGCGCGGGTGGACGACGACGGCTCCGTCGCGGTGGTGTCGGTCGATGCACGAACGGGTCAGCGGCTGTGGTCGGTCCCCCTGGTCGCTGCTCTTCCCGCCGCTGCAGAAGGGCCCCGCCTGCACAACGCCGGCACCTCGTGCGCTGCCGCGCCGCCCGCGGCCGACGGGGCGCAGCGGCACGTCGTGTGCCTCGCGGTCGACACGCGTGAGTCCCTGAGCCCGGCCCGGGAGCTGACCTTCGTCGCGCCGACGACGTCCCGGCTCGTGGTGCTCGACGCCTCGACCGGGCAGGTCGTCGCGGACCACGACACCGAGACGGAGCCGGGCGTGCTGGCCCGGCAGTTCGTCCTCCTGGACGAGGTCGTGGTGCTCAGCGGGGTCGCCGCCGACGGCAGCGGCGACATCTGGGCCCTGGACCTGTACACCGGCGCGGAGAGGTGGCGCCGCAACAACCCGGCGGCCGCCCTGGACTGGGCGGCGATCGGCGCCACGACCGACGTGCCGGTCAGCCTGTGGCGGCTCAACGGACGCGAGGCGATGGTCTCCGTGCCGGGTCGCGTCGAGGTCGTCGACGCCCAGGGCAGGAGCGAGGTCTTCGTCCAGCGCGGCGGCTCCTTCGGCGTGCACCTCGCGTCGAGGAGGCGCTCCTCACCCGCGAGGAGGGGACGTCGACCGTCGTGCGCACCGAGCGTGGGCTCGTCACGGTCGAGGGTCAGCTCGTGCCACCCCTGATCGACGACGCCAGCATGGGCGCGGTCCTGTTCTCCCACGCCTCGGGCCACCTGGTCGCGTGGGACGCGGTGAGCGGTCAGGTGCGCTGGAGGGCGAGGTCGCCCCACACGACCGCGGTGGCCGTCCTGGACGGGCGCGTGCTCGTCGAGACGTCCCAGGGGCGGATGGTGCTGGACGCCGACAGCGGCACCACGGTGTGGGAGCTTCTGCGCACCGGCGCTCCGGCCATGCATGAGGTGATCACCGACGGCGACCTCTGGTACGTGACCGACTACCCGCGACGCGACGGCCGGGCTCGGCCGGAGCTGGTGGGCACGTCGCTCCAGGACGGGACCGAGCGCCTCCGCGTCGCCCTGCCGGATGGTGTCACCGATGTCCAGACATCGACCGCCGGACTGGCGTCGTCGGACGACGACGGCTTCGTCGTCCTGGGCTGAGGCACGCCGTACCCGGCCGGCGGATCTACGCCGTTCCGGCGCGATGGGGGCACGACGGGGGCGGGTCGGCGTGCCGGCGCGCGCGTCCGGACGCCGCGTCCTTTACTCCACACGGTGGTTACTGGGTAACCTGGTTTCCAGGTAACCACAGGAGGCGACGATGTCCGTACGGCACGGCCTGCTGGCGCTCCTCGCCGAGCGACCGGCGGGCGCCTACCAGCTGCGGCAGGACTTCGAGCGGCGCACGGGCGGCACGTGGCCGCTCAACATGGGCCAGGTCTCGACCACGCTCGACCGCCTCGTCCGCGACGGGCTGGTCGAGGCCGCCGAGGCAGAGGGAGACGTACCGCGCTGGACGCTCTCGGCGGCCGGTCGCGAGGCGCTCGGCGCCTGGTGGACCGCACCGGTGTCCCGCTCGGCACCGACGCGGGACGAGCTCGCCATCAAGCTGGCTCTCGCCGTCAGCACGCCCGGGGTCGACGTGCGCCGACTCGTCCAGGCCCAGCGCACCGAGACGATGCGCGGCCTGCAGGCGTTGGCGCGCCTGCGCGTCGACGGGACCGCGGCCTCCGCCGACGACCTCGCGTGGTCGCTCGTCGTCGACCGCCTCGTCTTCGACGCCGAGGCGGAGATCCGCTGGCTCGACCACGTGGAGGCGCGCGTCACGCGGGCGGCGTCGGCTCGGCTGACGGCCCGCGCGGAACCGGCACCCACAGCCGCCTCCGAACCCCCGGCGGCCCGGCGATGACCCGCGGCCCGGTGCTCGTCACCGCACGCGGACTCACGCGGGTGCACGGCGACGGCCCCACCCGCGTGCGCGCCCTCGCCGGCGTCGACGTCGCCGTGCGGGCCGGTGAGCTCGTCGCCGTCATGGGTCCGTCGGGGTCCGGCAAGTCGACCCTGCTCCGGCTGCTCGGCGGGCTCGACATCCCGACATCGGGTCGCGTCACCGTCACGGGGCACGACCTCTCCGAGCTCGGCGCGGACGCCCGCGCCCGCATCCGGCGCCGCACCGTCGGCTACGTGTTCCAGCAGCTCAACCTCGTACCCCTCCTCACGGCGGCGGAGAACGTCGCGCTGCCCCTCGAGCTCGACGGCATGCCGGCGGCCGCCGCGCGCGCCGAGGCGCTGACCGCCCTCGCCACGCTCGGCGTGGCGGACGTCGCGGACACCTTCCCGAGCGCTCTCTCCGGCGGGCGGCAGCAGCTCGTGGCGCTCGCACGCGCGCTCGTGGGTCCGCGCCAGGTCGTGCTGGCCGACGAGCCGACGGGTGCGCTCGACTCGGTCACCGGCGACGAGGTCGTCCGCGTGCTGCGCGAGCGCGTCGACGCCGGTGCCGCCGGGATCGTGGTGACGCACGACGCCCGCCTCGCGGCGTGGGCGGACCGCACCGTGTTCCTGCGCGACGGCGTCGTCACCGACACGGCGGTCGCCGCGGACCCGGCCGACCTCCTGCTCGGGACGCGGCGGACGTCGTGGTGAGCACGACCCCTGAGGCGCCCGGCGCGGCCGCGCGATGGCGTCTCGCGCTGCTGCTGGCGCGGCGCGACGCCGCCCGGCACCACGCCCGCACCGCTCTCGTGCTCGTCACCGTGGTGGTCGCCGCGGTCCCGACGGTCTACGTGACCGTGCTGCTCACCCGGGTGCTGCTGCTGACGTCATCCGTCGCCATGACGGGGTCGGGCGTGCCGCCCAAGCCCGTGACGCACTACGTCGATCTCGGAGCGGTGGCGACCACGGCGACCGCCGCGGCCCTGGCGGTCGTCCTCCTCGTCGTCCTCGTCGCCCCGGCCCACCTGATCGGGCTGCGCCGCCGGCTCGACGAGCTGGCCGTGCTGGAGGCGACCGGCGCGACGCGCGCGGACCTGCGCCGCGTCGTCGTGGCGCCTGCGGCCCTCGTCGCGACCGTCGGTGCCGCCGCCGGGTCCGTCGTCGCCGTCGTGGTGGCGTTCGTGGCGATCCGGCCGGCGGACTTCCTCGACGGCGTGGTCGCCGTGGTCGCGGCCGCCGTCACCGGGGGTCTCACGGTCGCGGTCGCCGTCGGTGCCGCCTGGGTGCCGGCGCGGCAGCTCCTCGGGGCCGCACCCGGCCGGCGAGGGCCGAGCTCTGCCCGTGTCCGCGCGACGGTCCGATGGTCGGCGGCCGTCGCAACGACCGCGGTCGGCGCGACGCTCGCGACGTGGGCCGCCTCGACGGGGCGCCCGCTGGGGCTCGTGCTGGGCGCGCCCCTCGCGCACGTGGGTCTCGTCGCGCTGCTCGGGCTCGCGCTCGTCGGGCTCGGCCGCATCCCGGCCCGCGGGTTCGTCGCGCGCTACGTCCTGCGCGACGCCGCCCGCAGCGTCACCCGCACGCTGGCCGCCGTGGGGTCGTCGGCCACGGTCCTCGCGGGCGTCACCGCTGCGCTCGTGTACACGTGGAGCAGGCACGGCGAGCAGGCGGACTGGGCCGGCCTCGAACGCGCAGCCGGGACGTCCGTCGTCGTCGACACGCGGGACGGCACGATGCGCCTCGCGCCGGGACCCACGACGCTCGCCGACCCGCTGTCCGACGCCGCGCTCGTCACCGGCGCGGTGCTGGCCGCACTGCTGGTGACGTGGGTGCTCACGGCGCTCGCCGCGCAGGAGAGCGGCACGGACCTCGGCACGCTGGACGCCGTCGGCGCGGGACGCGGGACGCGTCGACGCATGGCCGCCGCGCAGTGCGGGCTCGTGGGCCTCCTCGCGGCTGGGACCGGGGTGCCGGCCGGTCTCGCGCTCGGCGCGCTCGTCGTGACGGCGTACCGCAACGCGCCGACCACCGGCGGCCCGGCGATGCACGACCTCGCGGCACCGCTCGTCCCGGTGGCCACGCTGCTGGTCGTCGTCCCCCTCGTGGTGGCGGTGGCGGGCGCCGCCCTCCCGCCGACGGGCGGACGGCGTGGTGCCGCTACCGGCGCGCGGACGTGACGGTGCGTCGGTGCGTCGGTGCGCGACCGACGGCGACCGGTCACGGACCCCGTCAGGCGAGGATCGACCGCGTCACCGCCACCTGCTCGGTGAGCACCGCGCCGATCACGTCCTGCGTCTCGTTGATGCGCTCGACGATCTCGCGGATGCCGGCGAGCGCGGTGACCGCCGTCGCGACCTGCCGCTGGACCTCAGCGACCTTGTCGGCGACCTCCGTGGTGGCGCGGGCCGTCTCGCTGGCCAGCTCCTTCACCTCGTGCGCGACGACCGCGAAGCCGCGCCCCGCCTCACCGGCCCTGGCCGCCTCGATGGTCGCGTTGAGCGCCAGCAGGTTCGTCTGCGCCGCGATGGTCCCGATGGTCTTCACCACCTGACCGATCTCCTCGCTGGACCGGCCCAGCCCGGCGACGTCCTGGTCCGCGGTCACCACGAGCCGCTGCCCTTCCGACGCCACCGACGACGCGGAGACGACGTTGCGCTCGACCTCCTCGATCGACACGACCAGCTCCCGGCCCGCGGCCTGCAGGCGCTCCGTGGCCGTGAAGCGGCCGAGCGCCTGGCCGACGAGGAACGCGGTGTCCTGCAGGGCGGCCCGCCGCCCCGCGGTGAGGTCGATCCGCTCGAGGACGAAGAAGTCCATCGTCCCGACGACGCGGCCGTCGACGACGATCGGCATGCACACCCCCGACTGCACGCCCGCCGCCCGCGCAGCGGGTGCGCGCACGCAGTCCGTGACCGCGGCGAGGTCGGGGACGAAGACGAGCTCGCCGGCCCGCCAGGCGCGGCCGGCCAGCCCGACGCCCGGGGCGAACGTCGCCTCGCGCGTCACGCGCCGGAACTCGGGACCCGCGTCCCCGGACTCGTGCGCGAACCGCAGGACGCCCTGCGACTCGTCGACCGCCCAGAACGACGCGTAGGCCCAGCCGAACCCGGTCCGGATCGTGTCCAACGCCGCGGTCAGCGCCTCGGGGGCGCTCGTCGCGGCGGTCACGGCGTGCAGGACGGCCGTGCCCGCCGCGCTGTCGCGTGCCGCCTCGGCCTGGCGGGCCGCCACGACGACCCGCTCGAGCGCCTGGGACACGATGGTGCCGACGGCCTCGAGCACCGCCCGCCGCTCCGGTGACAGGTCCAGCACCTCGGTGGTGAAGAAGTCCATCGTCCCGATGACGTCCCCCTCCACCAGCAGCGGCACGCACACTCCCGAGCGCACCCCGACGCGCTGCGCCGCGGGTGCACGGACGCAGTCGGTGAGCTGGCCGAGGTCGCGGATGGCGACGAGGGCGCGGGAACGCCACGCCCGGCCGGCCAGGCCGACGCCCTCCTGGAAGGTGGCCCCGCGGGTGACCCGGCGGAACTCCTCCCCGGCGTCGCCGGACTCCGCGGCGAACCGGAGCACGCGCGCCTCGGGGTCGACCGTCCAGGCGGAGCCGTAGACCCAGCCCAGGCGCTCGCGGACCACCACCAGCGCGGTGCGGAGCCCCGTCTCGACGTCCTCGACGCCCGCGAGCTCCTGCACGAGCTGGGTCACCACGTGGACGTCCGTGCGCGCGGCGGCGGACTCGGCGGTCAGGCGGGCGACGTCGGCCCGGAGGGCGGAGCGGAGCATGCTGGTCCTTCAGGGCTGGGCGGCGGCGGCGGCCGGTCGGGCCGCACCGGTCAGGAGCACGGGCGTGTGACACCTGCGGAGACGGCACGTTCGTCATCGACGTCCCCGGACGCACCGCGGGTGGGCGGTGTCCCGTCACCTTGGGGTCCGCGACCGTGCCGCGCACGCCGAGCCGGGACCGGGCTCGACGATCATCCGCCTGGGCGAGCGGCAGGATCGGGCGCACCGGACGGACCACCGGCAACCGGCTGGTCCGTTCGGGTGGCCCCGTCACGGCGGTCACGCGACGCACGACGTCCGGGCGGTACGCCGCCCGTGCCCCGGCCACGATCGGCGCCGACCGCCGGCGCGCCGGCGTCGGGGCTCAGAAGATCGTGCGGCGGACCGTCTGCGGGCGCAGCACCAGCCGCACGTAGTCCTCCGCGAGCAGCCCCTCGAGGTCGCGCGCCCGGGCCGGGTCGTCGAGGTCCCAGTAGCGGGCGGCGAGGCGCGCGGCGAGCTCGTGGGCGCCGTCGGCCTCGACCGCGACCGGGCCCGACACGGCCACCCAGTGCTCCCGCTCCCCCACGGGCGCGGCGACGACCATCGACGCGCGCGGGTCGTCGCGCAGGTGCCGGACCTTGAGGCTCTGGGGACCGGTGAAGAGCTGGAGCGCGCCGTCGTCCGTGAGCTCGAACCACACCGGCCGCGGCTGCGGCGGCACGGGGCCGGACGCGGGCGTGAAGAACGCGTGCAGCGGTCGGCGCAGGAGGTCGGCGTCCTCGGCGGTGAGAGGGCTGCGGTCGGTGCTCATCGGGGCTCCTCGGTCGGTCGGCGGCTCACGCCCGGCACAACCACGCCGCGGCGCCCGGTCATCCGTGCCGTCGCTCCCGGACCACGTCACCGAGGAAGTGCGTCACCCCGGCGAGGTACGCCGCGCGCGGCGCGTCGTGGGACAGCGCGAGGTCGTGCGCACCACCGTCGACCACCAGCGCGCGCACGTCCGGGCCGAGCCCCGGGCCGAGGGCCGCGATCGTGGCGACGTCGAGCACCGTGTCGACCGTGTCCGGGTGGTCGCCGGCCGCGACGTCCGCACCGGACCGTGCCGACCGCGCGACCAGCACCGGTACCGCGATCTCGAGCCCCGCGGCAACCCGTCGCTGCCCCGCGCGCACCGCGGCGAGCCAGCCGGCGCGCACGGGTACGCCGTCGGGGCGCTTGAGGTCGGTGTCGAACTGCCAGCGCTCGCGCATCCGGCCCGCGTAGTGCGACGGCCCCGACGAGACCACCCGCAGGGGCGACGTCCGCGCGAGCGGACGCAGGGCCTGGTCCTGCAGCGGCGTCACCCAGGAGCGTTCGACGGCGAGGAACGGGCTGTTCAGCACGACGGCGTCCGCGCCGCCCCGCACGCGGTGCGCGTGCGCCCACAGCGCCGCGACGAGCCCGCCGGTCGAGTGCGCGTGCACCGCCACGGGCACCCCGGGCCACGCCGACCGTGCCGCGGCGACGGCGCGGCCGAGGTCCGACGCCTGCTCGCGGAGGTCGCCCTGGTAGTGCGGCACGTCGCCGGGGCGCAGGGACCGACCGGCGCGGCGGGCGTCGACGGCCAGGAACGCCCAGCCGGCCGCGCGCACGGCCTCGGCCAGGTGGGTCTCGAAGTAGTAGTCGTTGTAGCCGTGCAGGTGCACGACCACGCCGAGGGGGTCGGCGGGCTGGTCGAGCGGCCGCACGAGCGTGAGCACCGGGGCCGCGCCGCCGACGGCGACGGCGCGCCACGCCGGCCCGCCGGCCGCCGGCCGCCACGCGGGCAGGGTCCGGGTCTCGTGCCCGTCGAGCAGCGGGTCCGGGACCCATCTCCCCGGGACCGGGACGTCAGCCGGACCCACCCGCGCCCCGGGGACGGCGCCCGTCACGCGGCCGTGCCCGCCGTGGTGACGTCGCGACGCCCGTCGACGCCGAGCCCGCGCGGGAACCGCACCGGCACGAACAGCAGGAGACCGAGCAGGAGCACCGCGACGATGCCGAGGATCCCCCAGTGCTGCCCGCCGCCGCCGAGCACGATCGCGGTCGAGAACGCCGCCGGCGCGAGGAACGTCGCCACGCGCCCGGTCGTCGCGTACAGGCCGAACACCTCCGTCTCGCGGCCCGGCTCGGCGAGCCGGGCGAGCAGCGCGCGCGACGCCGACTGCGCCGGCCCGACGCACGCGGACAGCACGAGCCCGCCCGCCCAGAACGCCGACGCGCCCACGTCGTGCAGCAGGAAGACGGCGGTCCCGGCGATGACGAGCACCACGAGGGACCAGGTCACGACCCGCCGCGGCCCGTACCGGTCGTCGAGCCAGCCGGCGGCGATGGTCGCGGCGCCCGCGACGACGTTCGCGGCGATCGCGAACACGATGACGTCGGCGGGCGAGAAGCCGAACGTGCCGGCCGCCAGCACGCCGCCGAACGTGAACACGCCCGCGAGCCCGTCGCGGAACACCGCGCTCGCGACGAGGAACCGCAGCGTCGAGCGCCGGTGGCGCCACAGCTCGGCGACGTGCCGGCCGACCGTCGCGTACGCGCCGAGGACGCTCACGCGGGCCGGCGCACCCGGCCGCCGGTGGTCCGGCACCGCGACGAGCACGGGCACGGCGAACACGAGGAACCACGCCCCCGCGAGCAGCATCGACACCCGCACGTCGAGGCCGCCCTCCGACGTCACGCCGAACAGGCCGACGTCCGGCTGGATGAAGCCGAAGTAGAGGACGAGCAGCAGCACGATGCCGCCGACGTACCCGGCGCCCCACCCGATGCCGCTGATGCGGCCGATGGTCCGCGGGCCGCTGATCTGCAGCAGCAGCGCGTTGTACGCGACGGACGCGATCTCGGCGGCGATGGTGCCGACGGCCAGCAGCGTCACGCCGAGGCGCACCGCGTCGTCCATGCCGCCCTCGGCGGGCTGCACGAACCACAGCGCGAGGATGCTGAGCCCGACGACCGCCGACATGGCGCCCAGCAGCGGTCGCCGCCGCCCGCCCGCGTCGGCGAGGGTCCCGAGCGCGGGCGCGGTGAGCGCGACGAGGACGCCCGCGGCGGCGAGGCCCCAGCCGAGCCACTGGCTGTGCAGGGCCGTCGCGGCCGCCTCGTCCGCGCCCGGCTCCACGAACGTCGAGCCCGTCAGGTAGACGGTGAAGACGAAGGTCGTGACCACCGCGTTGAACGCCGCCGACCCCCAGTCCCAGGCGGCCCACGCGGCCACCTGCCGGCGGACGACGGGTGGCTCGGCGACGGGTGCGCCGGCGGGGACCTCAGCGGTGGGGTGCGCCATGGCGGGAGCGTAGGCCCCGGCGCCCACGGCGGCGTGGCGGCCCGGTGAACGCGGGACGGACGCGTGTCCAGCAGGCGACGCGGGCGCACGCCGCCGGGTGAAGTCCTGCCCGTTTCGTGGCGTTCCGCCCGGTCCCGCGGCCACGATGGCGGCACGACGTCGACGCGGGGGGCGGCCATGCGACGGAGCAGGACGACGAGGACCGCGCTGCTGGCGGCCGTGGCGGCGGCGACCGCCGTGGGGACGGTCGCACCGGGGGCGGTCGCACCGGCCGCGGCCGCGGCGCCGCCCACGGCGTGGACGTGCGGGCCGGACGACTGGCTCGACGGCGTCACCGTGCCCGGCGACGTCGTCGTCGAGGGTGACGGCTGCTGGCTGCTCGAGGCGCACGTGCTCGGTGACGTGCTCGTGGCGGACGGTGCCGTCGCCCGGGTGACGGCGACGCAGGTGGACGGCGACGTCGTCGTGGGTGCCGGGGCGGAGGCGGACCTCGACGACGTGGTCGTCGCCGGCGGCGTGCAGCTCGACCGTGCCGCCGACGTGCGGGTCGTCGGCGAGGTCGGTCGCAGCGTCCGCGGCAAGACGGACCGCGCGCTCATCAGCGGCACCGTGCGCGGCGCGATCAACGTCGCGGTCCCGCAGGCCGTGCGCACGCGCGGCCTGACCCTGTGGCGGGCGGACGTCGGCGGCTGGGTCAACGTGCACGGCGGCGCGACGCACGTCGCCGACGTGACGCTGCGGCGCGGGCTCACGCTGTCGTGGGTGTGGTCGTCGGTCGTCTCCGAGGCCGACGTCGCGGCGGACCTCACGGTCCGGCGCGGGCACCAGCGCGTCGACGTCGGGCACCTGCGCTGGACCGGCGGCGGCTGGGTCGAGGGGCCGCCGGCGCGGCGGACGACGGTCGGCGGCGACCTGCTCCTGCACGACAACGCGTCGCGCGTGGTCGTCGGCGCGACGGACGTGGCCGGCGACGTCGGCTGCACGGGCGGCGCCGTGACGCCGCGGCTGACCGACGTGACCGTCGGCGGCGCCCGCACCGGCCGGTGCGCGGGCTGACACCACGAGACGGGCCGACACGACGACGCGAGGGGGCGACGTGAGCATGCACGGACGACGGGTGGTCGGGGTGCTGGGGACCGCGGCGGCGGTGCTGGGAGGGGTCGCGGTGGTACCCGCCGCCGCGTCCGACCCCGGCGTGTTCGTCTGCACGGCCGAGACGTGGGAGGAGTTCCGCACCCGCACGACCTACCCGGGCGACGTCCTGCTCGACGGGTGCGGCCTGTCGGGCGTGCACGTGCAGGGCGACGTGCACGTGACGGCGCCGCCACCGGAGTTCGGCGGTGACTGGCCCGAGCTGTCGGACGTGCGCGTCGACGGCGACGTGGTCGTGCGCGACGCGATCGTGGAGCTCACCGACGTCACGGTCGGCGGCGACGTGCTGCTCGTGCGCGCCAACGAGGTGCTTCTCAGCGGCCGGGTGGCCGGGCGCGTGCGCGGGACGACGGGGACGCTCTGGTCGTCGGCGGACGTCGGGAGCATCGACGTGCGCCTAGGGCTGTGGGACCGGGGTCCGGGCTACCTGCCGGGCGCGGACCCGCGGGACGAGGACGGCGGGCTGCAGCTGCGGGAGGCGCACGTGCGCGGCGCCGTCACGACGCGCGGCGGCGCGGTGACCCTCGCAGAGACGGTCGTCGACGGGCCGCTCACGTCGTCGTCGCCGACGGGTGTGGTGCTGGCCGAGACCGCCGTGGGCGGCGCCGTCACCGTGCGCGACGCGTACGGGCGGGTGGTCCTCGGCGGCCTGCGCCGGTCCGACGGTCCCTGGTACTGGATCGACGACGGGCAGCAGCGGCAGAGCCGGTACGGCTCGCTCACGCTCGAGCGCAACGTGGGCCGCGTGGAGGTCGAGCACGCGGACGTGGTGGGGGACCTGGCCTGCGCCGGCAACGCCGTCCCCGTGCTGGTCGACCCGGCGACGACGACGGTAGGTGGTGCGCGCACGGGCCAGTGCGCGTGACCCCCGGCCGGCGACGACCGGGCCGGTGACCTCGTCCGGCGCCGACCCGGCGGCGTGCGGCCGGTCAGGTCACCCGTCGGTGCCGCCGTCACCCGTCGGTGCCGCCGCCCGCGACGAGCTCGACCTCGCCGGCGGGGATGGTGCCGGCGGGGAACCAGACGGTGACGCGCGCGCGCCCCGGTCCGGCGACGGGGGCGACGGTGGCGGTGACCGACGTGCCGTCGGCGGCGACGCGCACGTCGGTGGCCGCGACGCCGCCCACGGTGACGCCCGTCGCGCCGTGCAACCCGCTGCCCGTGACGGTGATCGTGCCGCCGGAGGTCGGCAGCGTGGCGGGCGCGAGGCCCGTGACCGCGGTGCCCGTGCCGTCCGGGACGTACGTGTAGGCGTCCGGCAGCACGACGTCGGGGCCGGGCAGGACCACGACGAGGTCGACCGTGCCGGGCATGCCGAGCGGCGCCTCCACCACGACCGAGGAACCGTCCGCGGCCACGTCGAGCACCACCGCGGACGTGCCGCCGAAGGTCACGTCGGTCACGTCGGCCAGGCCCGTGCCCGTCAGCGTCACGTAGGTGCCGCCCGCGGCCGGGCCCAGCGCGGGGGTGACCGCGGTGACGACGCCGTCCCCGTCGCCGCCGCCGCCGCCGTCGTCGTCGTACGTGTAGGCGCCGGCGAGGGTCGCGTCGGACCCGTCGAGCAGGACGGTGACGTCGACGACGCCCGGCGCGTGCGCGGGTGTGCGCAGCTCCACCGTCGTGCCGTCCGGGTTCGTGCGGTCGACCGCGACGACCGTCCCGCCGACGTCGACGCCCGTCGCCGTGGCGAGGCCGGAGCCGGTGATCGTGACGACGTCGCCGCCGGCCGTGCCGCCCGCCGCCGGCGTCAGCGCGTCGACGCGCGGCGCGACGTACACGAGCACGCCCGCGTCCAGCTCACCGTCGGCGAGGACGAGGACGACGGGAGCGCCGCCCTCCCCCTCGACCGCCGGGGCCGTGAACGACACGCGGGCATCGGTGACGACCAGGTCGGACACCGGCAGCCCGCCGACCGTCACGTCGAGCACGCCGCGGAGGCCCGCGCCGTCGACGGCGACCGGGCCGCCGGACGTCGGGAGGGTGTCGGGTGCGATGACGTCGACGACGACACCCGGACCGTCGCCGACGTAGGTGTACGTGGCCGGCGCCGGGTCCCGGCCGGGGAGCGCCACGGTCACGTCGACGGACCCCGGTTCGCGCGCCGGCGAGACGACCGACAGCGCCCCCGGACCCATCCGTCGCAGACCCGTGGCGCGCACGCCGTCGAAGCGCACCGCGGTGGCGGTGCCCACCCGCGGACCCGTCAGCAGCACGCGGGTGCCGCCGGCAGCCGGGCCCTCGGCGGGGCGGAGCGCCACCATCGGGGCAGCCCCGCAGTCCACGACCGCCGCGCGAGCGACCGCCGCCGGACCGGCCGGTTGCGCCGCGTCGGCCCTGCCGCCGTCCCCCACCACGGCGCCGAGCGCCAGCAGCGCCACGACCACGTGCACCGCGGCCGCCCGCCGCGGTCCGCGCCGGGCACGTCCCCCCACCTGCGACATGGAGCCCTCCGCCCCGGGACGCGCCCGGCCGACCGACCGGCGACACGTCCCTCCCGCATCACACCTCGCGCCACCGCCCCCGCGCGACCCCCGGGGCGTCCGGATCGTCCCGTTCGGGCGATGTTCACCCGCCGCACCGGTCGGCGGTGCCGGCGGTCAGCGGTGCCGGCGGAAGAGCAGACCCGCGGCGACGCGCGCGACGACGAGGACGACCACCCACCATGCGACGGCCACGAGCGCGGCGGAGCCGACGGGCGCGCCGAGCAGCAGCGCCCGCAGCGCGTCCGCGGTCGGGGTGACGGGGTTGAGCTCGGCGACGGTCGCCAGCACCCCGGGCATGGTGCCGACCGGCACGAACGCGCTGGACACGTACGGCAGGAACAGGATGACGAACGTGAAGCCGCTCGCCGCCTCCGGGCCGGACGCGACGAGCCCGATCGCGACCGCCACCCACGTCAGCGCGAGCACGTAGACGACGAGCACGCCGAGCGCAGCGGCCCAGGCACCGACGGACGCGGCCGGGTCGAACCCGACGAGCACCGCGACGGCGACGACGAGCGCGGTCGACACCGCGTTGCGGGCGAGGCTCGCCACGACGTGCCCGGTGAGCACAGCCCCCGCCGGCACCGGCATGCTGCGGAAGCGGTCGACGATCCCGTTGGTCATGTCGCTCGCGACGTCGACCGCCGTGGTCGCGGCGCCGTACCCGGCGGTGAGCAGCACGATCGCCGGCACCACGAAGTCCACGTACGCCATGCCGGTGCTGATCGCGCCGCCGAAGACGTACACGAACATCAGCAGCAGGACGACCGGCAGGAGCACCGCGAGCAGCAGCGTGTCGAGCTGGCGGGTGGAGCGGCGCACGCTGCGCCCGACCAGCGCCAGCGTGTCGCGTACGGCGTCGAGCGCGCCGGGCGGCGGCGGGACGGGACGCGGGGTGAGGTCGACGGCGGTCATCGGGGCTCCTGGTGGGACGTGCGGGACGGGGCGGACGGGGTTGCCGCGGTGGGCGCGGCAGCCGCGG
>JAPSIR010000003.1:0-6323 GCA_031178625.1 Cellulomonas sp. | reverse complement strand
GCCGCGGTGGGCGCGGCAGCCGCGGCGAGGGACGGCGTGCTCGCGTCGGCCGGCACGGGCGCACCGGCGTCGTGACCGGTCAGGGCGAGGAAGGCGTCGTCGAGCGTGGGCGTGCGCACCTGCCAGTGCTCGACGTCGAGGCCACGGCGCTGCACGTCGCCGAGGACGCGCCGCACGTCGGCGACCGAGCCGTCGGTGGCGAGGCGCTCGGTGGTGCCGTCCGCGAGCGCGAGCTCGACGTGCGCGCGCCCGACGGCGGCCTTGAGCTCCGCGGCGGTGCCCTCCGCGACGACGACGCCGCGGTCGATGACCGCCACCCGGTGCGCGAGCGCATCGGCCTCCTCGAGGTACTGGGTCGTGAGCAGGACCGTCCCGCCCGCCGTGACGACCGATCGGACCACGTCCCACAGCGCCGCCCGGCTGCGGGGGTCCAGGCCTGTGGTGGGCTCGTCCAGGACGAGGACCTGGGGTCGGCTCAGCAGGCTGACGGCGAGGTCGAGGCGCCGCCGCATGCCGCCGGAGTAGGTCCGCACCGTGCGCCGCGCCGCGTCCGTGAGGTCGAACAGCGCGAGCATCTCGTCGACGCGCGGGCGTGCCTGCTGCCGCGGGAGGTGCGCGAGGCGGGCCGCGAGCCGCAGGTTCTCCTCTCCGGTGAGCAGCTCGTCCACGGCGGCGTACTGACCGGTGAGGCTGAGGGCCGCGCGCACCCGCGCCGGCTCGCGGCGGACGTCGAACCCCGCGACGCGGGCCGTGCCGCCGTCCGGCGCGACCAGCGTGGCGAGGATCCGCACCGCGGTCGTCTTCCCCGCGCCGTTGGGTCCGAGCAGCGCCAGGACCTGCCCGCGCCGGACGGTCAGGTCCACGCCGTCGAGCACGGTCCGGCCGCCGTACGCCTTGCGCAGGCCGCGCACCTCGATGACGGGCTCGTCCATCGCGCACCTCCTTCTGTGTACGTCGCAAACTGTATGTGTATGTCATACACACTTGTAGGATCGGGCGTCAATGGACCACGACCTCCCGCCCCCGTCCACGACGGAGGACCAGCAGCGCCGGGAGCACGAGCGGGCGGCCGCCGACGCCGCGCGCGAGGCGGCCCGCGCGCGGCGCGACACCGAGCGCGCGGCCCGCGCAGCGGCGCTCGAGGCGCGTCGGACGGCGCGCACGCAGGACGGCTCGACGGCGCCCGACCTCTCCGACGTCCCTCCGGACGTCGCTGTGCTGTGGCGCACGGCCATGCCCGCCCGCCGCGGCCCCCGCCCCGCCCTGTCGCTCGACCAGATCGCCGACGCCGGCATCGCGCTCGCCGACGCGGAGGGCCTGGACGCGGTGTCGATGGCGCGCGTGGCCGAGTCGCTGGGCTTCACGACGATGTCCCTCTACCGGTACGTCACGAGCAAGGACCAGGTCCTCATGCTCATGGCCGACCGCGCCGCCGGGCAGCCGCCGCACGTGGGCCCCGAGGTCGGCGGCTGGCGCGAGCGCACCGAGCTGCTGCTCGCGCTGCAGCGTCCCGTCCTCGCGGCGCACCCGTGGCTGGCACGGACGGCGAGCACGCTGTTCGCCGTCGGGCCGAACCGGCTCGCGTGGATGGACGCGATGCTCGGGTGCCTGGAGGACACGCGGCTGTCCGAGGCCGAGAAGCTCCACGTGGTCGGCGTCCTGTCGAGCCACCAGCTCGACTGGGCACGCCTGATCGACGCCTACACGGCACGCGCGCGCGTCGCCGGTGACGACGACGGGGCCGACCCGGACGCGGTCATCGCCCGCCTCGTCGACCCGGCCACCCACCCGGCGCTGGCACGCGCGGTCGCGGGCGGGGCGCTGGAGCCCGAGGCCGCGCCGCCCGGCGCCGAGGGGACGGGCCTCGACTTCGGGACGCGCGTGATCCTCGACGGGGTGGGGGAGCTGGTGCGGCGGCGCGCGGAGGGGTGACGAGGACCGTTCGACCCGACCCCAGCCCTGGCCGGCGCGTCCCGCGCCCACCCCGCCGGACCGGGACCCGTCCCGATGTCGCCGGTGGCGAGCAGACTCACCGCATGACCGCGACGCCCGATCCGCCCGACCCCGCCCGGCCCGCCGCCGGGGACGCCCTCCCCCTCGTCGCCGGCCGCTGCTTCGGCGACGGCGACCCGCTCTACGCCGCGTACCACGACGACGAGTGGGGCGTGCCCGTGCACGACGAGCACGCCCTGTTCGAACGCCTCGCGCTCGAGGCGTTCCAGTCCGGCCTCGCGTGGATCACGATCCTGCGCAAGCGGCCCGCGTTCCGGGCCGCGTTCGCAGGGTTCGACCCCGAGGTGGTCGCACGTCTCGGCGACGACGACGTCGCGCGCCTGCTCGCGGACGCGGCGATCGTGCGCAACCGCGCCAAGATCGAGGCGACGATCGCGAACGCCCGCGCGCTGCTCGCGCTGCACGAGGGCGGCCGCACGGTCGACGAGCTCCTCTGGTCGCACGCACCGGACGGCCCCCGCGAGCGCCCCACGACATGGGTCGACGTGCCCGGCCGCACGGCCGAGTCGGCGGCCCTCGCCCGCGAGCTTCGCGGCCTCGGCTTCCGCTTCGTCGGACCCACCACGGCGTACGCGGCGATGCAGGCGTGCGGCGTCGTGGACGACCACCTCGCCACGTGCCCGGTCGTGTCACGACGCTGACGCACCGCGGTGCGGGCGAACCGGTCGGCACCGGACGGAACGGGCACCACCCGGGGTCCGGGCTGCTCCGCAGGGGTGACACGCCGTCCGGACACCTGTCCAGCACGCGAGGGCGCACTAAGGTGCCGCGCATGGTGGAGCAGCACGACGGCGACGGACGGCACGACGCCGTGCGTGCCGCACAGGACGCCTGGGAGTCCGCCGCCACCCCCGACCCGAGCGTGCTGGCCGCCGTCCAGGACGGCCTCCTGTCCGTCCCGGCGGGGTCGCCGACCGCGTGGTTCGGCGTGCCGCGCCAGCGCCGGTCGCGCGAGCAGCAGCCGTCGCAGTCGCTGCACCGCCGCGAGCGCTGACGCCCGACTCCCCCAGCCGGCACACCGGGCGCTGATCGCTGCCCGGGATCGCTCGTCTCACTGGCCGGGCGCCCCTGTCCGCCATCCGGGCACGCTCGCTACGCTCACCTCGACCATCCAGAGCGGCCGAGAGACCTGGCTCAGCGACGCCGCAGCAACCCCCCTCCTCGTCGAGGGTGTGGGTGCTTCCGCCAGGAACGATGGAGTGACGATGAGCGTGCTCACCCACGTCGCCGACCCCTCGGACGGCGTCGCGCCGCCCGTGGGCGGCGGCCTGCCCCGCCCCGGACGCCGCGCCGGGACCGGGCGATGACCGCCGTGACGGACACCCGTGCGCCCGCCGCGACGGTCGCGGCGCCGACGCGCACCGCGCGCCGGCGCAGCGAGCCCGCCGCCGCGCTGGACCGCCCGACGGTGTCGTTCGAGCTCTTCCCGCCGCGCGACCTCGACGCCGCGCCGCGGCTGTGGAGCACGGTGCGCGAGCTCGAGGCGGCGGAGCCGGACTTCGTGTCCGTCACCTACGGCGCGTCCGGGCGCACCCGCCAGACCACGCGCGCTCTGGTCACGCGGCTGCTGCGTGAGACGAGCCTCAACCCGATCGCGCACCTGACCTGCGTCGGGACGTCCCGCGCGGAGGTCGCCACGATCGTCGAGGAGTTCCTCGACGAGGGCGTGCGCTCCTTCCTCGCCCTGCGCGGCGACCCCCCGGCGGGCCAGGCGGACTGGCAGCCGCACCCAGACGGCGTCGACACGGCCGCCGGGCTCGTCGAGCTGCTGCGCGAGATCGAGGGCCGGCGCTGCGCCGGCAGCCCCGCCCAGGCGGTCCGCGCCCGGGTCCGCCCGCTGTCCGTGGCGGTCGCGGCGTTCCCGCGCGGCAACCACGCGACGGGCGGCACGCGCGAGCAGGACGTGCAGGCCCTGCTCGCCAAGCAGGAGGCGGGCGCCGACTTCGCGATCACGCAGGTGTTCTTCGACGCCGAGGCGTACCTCGGCCTCGTCGCCGAGGCACGCCGCGCCGGCGTCAGCATCCCGATCGTGCCGGGCATCATCCCGACGACCGACCCGGCCCGGCTGCTGCGCGTCCAGGAGCTCACGGGCGTGCCCGTGCCGCGGCCGCTGCTCGACCTGCTCGGCTCCGTCGACGACCCCGTCGAGCGGCACCGGCGCGGCATCCGCGCGAGTGTCGACCTGGTCAACGGCGTGCTCGACGGGGGCGCACCGGGCGTGCACGTCTACACGTTCAACCGGCACGAGGCGGCGCTCGACCTGCTGGAGGGCGCCGACCTGCGCGGCGGCCGCACGACGCCCACCACCCCGGCGCCCACCACCGCGGCGTCCACCACCCCGGCGCGCACGACCTCGCGCCCCGCCGCACCCACGACGTCCACCGAGCACGTCGGCGACCCCGCCGCCGTGCCCACCACGACACCCCCCACGACACCCCGAGGTATCCCGTCATGAGCGACACCGTCCCCACGACCGCCGCCCCGGCCTTCCCCGCCGGCTCCGTCCTCGGCTACCCCCGCATCGGACCGCGCCGTGAGCTGAAGAAGGCGCTCGAGGCGTTCTGGGCCGGCCGCACGTCCGCCGACGAGGTCGAGGCGGTCGCCGCCGACCTGCGCCGCCGTACCCGCACCCGCCTCGCCGAGCTCGGGCTCGCAACCGACGCCCCGGCGATCCCGAGCGCGTTCTCGTTCTACGACCACGTGCTCGACGCGGCCGCGCTCGTCGGCGCGGTGCCGGAGCGCTTCGCCGACCTGCAGGACGCCGACGGCCGCCTCGACCTGGCCGGCTACTCCACGGTCGCGCGCGGTCGCGGCGACGACCTGCCGCTCGAGATGACGAAGTGGTTCGACACGAACTACCACTACCTCGTCCCGGAGATCGGCCCCGGCACCACGTTCCGCTACGCGAGCGACCGCCCGGTGGCGGAGTTCGCCGAAGGCCTCGCGGACGGCGTGCTCACCCGCCCGGTCGTCGTCGGACCCGTCACCTTCCTCGCGCTGGCCAAGCCGACCGAGGACGCACCCGCCGGCTTCCACCCGCTCGACCGCCTCGACGACCTGCTCCCCGTCTACGCGCGCCTGCTCACCGAGCTCGCGGCCGCGGGTGCGACGTGGGTGCAGCTGGACGAGCCGGCTCTCGTGTCGGACTCGATCGGCGTGCCCGCCGAGACGCTGTACGAGGCGACGACGCGCGCCTACCGCGCCCTCGCGACCGAGCTCGCCCGCCCCGAGCGCCCCGCGATCCTCGTGGCCGCGCCCTACGGCGACCTCGGCCCGGCGCTGCCGGTGCTTGCGGCGACCGACGCCGACGGCGTCGCGCTCGACCTCGTGCGCGGCGAGGCGCCGACCGTCGTCGCGGCCGGCCTGTCCGACAAGGTCGTCGTCGGCGGCGTCGTCGACGGCCACAACATCTGGCGTGCCGACCTCGACGCGAAGCTGGCCGTGCTCGAGCAGCTCGAGACGCTCGCGGCGCGCGCCGTCACGGTCGGCACGTCGACGTCCCTCTTCCACGTCCCGCACACCGTCGAGGACGAGCCGGCGCTCGACCGCACGCTCGCGTCGTGGCTCGCGTTCGCCGACGAGAAGGTGCGCGAGGTCGCCGCGCTCGCCGAGGGCCTCACCGAGGGCCGTGAGGCGATCCACGAGCAGCTGCTCGCGGCGTCCGACGCCGTGCGCAGCCGCGCCGCAGCGCCCGGCGTGGTGCGGCCCGAGGTCCGCGAGCGCGCCGCCGGGCTCACCGACGAGCAGTTCCGCCGCGGCCCGTTCGCCGAGCGGAAGACCGCGCAGGCCGAGCGCCTGCGGCTGCCCGCGCTGCCGACCACCACGATCGGCTCGTTCCCGCAGACGCCCGAGATCCGCAAGGCCCGGGCGGCCTTCGGCAAGGGCGAGCTCACGGCGGAGCAGTACGAGGACGAGATGAAGGCGGAGATCCGCCGCGTCGTCGAGCTGCAGGAGCAGATCGGCCTCGACGTGCTCGTGCACGGGGAGCCCGAGCGCAACGACATGGTCCAGTACTTCGCGGAGAACCTCGACGGGTTCGCCGTGACGCAGAACGGCTGGGTGCAGTCGTACGGCTCGCGCTGCACGCGCCCGTCGATCCTGTGGGGCGACGTCTCCCGGCCGGCGCCCATCACGGTCGCGTGGTCGACGTACACGCAGTCCCTCACGGAGAAGCCGGTCAAGGGCATGCTCACCGGCCCGGTGACGATCCTCGCGTGGTCGTTCGTCCGCGACGACCAGCCGCTCGGCGACACCGCGAACCAGGTGGCGCTCGCGCTGCGCGACGAGATCGCGGACCTCGAGGCCGCCGG
>JAPSIR010000282.1 GCA_031178625.1 Cellulomonas sp. | reverse complement strand
GACACGTACGACGGCGACGAGCAGCGCGCCGCGCGGGCGGCGTTCGCGGCGGTGAAGCACACGCACGAGAAGGTCGGCGACCACTGGGCGCCGAAGGAGCAGAACGGCCCGTCGGACGCGCGCGCCGAGGGTGGCGGCCCGGACGGTGACGCGCCCACCGCCGGCGGCGTCGACGCGAACGCCAGCAAGAAGCACCTGTACGAGGTGGCGTCCGAGCTCGACGTCAGCGGCCGGTCGCGCATGACCAAGGACGAGCTCGTCGAGGCGATCGGGAAGGAGAACGACCGCCGGACGCGCAAGGCGCGCGAGTCGGGCCGCTGACGCCGGGCGCGCTCGTCCGCGGCACGCGGAGCACCGTGGGCCGCGAGAGGACGACGTTCGGCTTCTCGATCCTGGCGACGGCGACGCTCGGGCTGCTCCAGACGACGGAGGGGCCCGCCCGACGTGCCGCGGGTGTTCTGGTTCGCGACGGGTGCGGTGATGTCGTTCACGGCGAACCGCCGTCGCCGAGCGCATCGCCCTGCGCTCCGGCGACGAGGACGCGGACGCGGTCGAACCCTGACCCGGCGCGTGTGAGCCGGGTCGACGGCAGCCTCTGGCGCACGGGCTGAACACTCGGTTAGTGTTCTGACCATGCGGTCAGCAACCCCCTCCGACGACCTCACCGCCCGCGCGCGCATCCGCGACGCCGCGGTCGCGCGGTTCGGCCGTGACGGGTTCGCGGTGAGCCTGCGGACCATCGCCCAGGACGCCGGGGTGAGCGCACCCCTCGTCCTGCACCACTTCGGCTCCAAGGACCGGCTGCGGGCGGAGTGCGACGCGCACGTGCTAGCGACCATCGCGTCGCACAAGGCGGATGCGGTCGGGCCGGCGGGCGCCGACCACCTGCTCGTCGAGCTCGCGCAGGTGGAGACGTACGCGCCGCTCGTCGCGTACGTCCTGCGCAGCATCCAGCACGGCGGGGAGCTCGCGCGCACGTTCTACGAGGCGTTCGTCGCCGACGCCGAGGACTACCTGCGTGCGGGCGTCGCGGCCGGCACGGTCCGCCCCAGCCGCGACGAGGCCGCCCGGGCCCGCTTCCTCACGCAGCAGGCCCTCGGGGGCCTGCTCGTCTCCCTCACGCTGGAGCCCGTGGACGACCCGGCCCAGCTGGGCGCACGCCTGCGCGCGCACATGGACGCGGTCACGCTGCCCGCCCTCGAGCTCTACACCGACGGGCTCATGACCGACCGCCGGATGCTCGACGCCTACCTCGTGTACGTGACGGACCCGCCGGCGGGCACCCCCGCCGCCGACCCCCGTCCCACCTCCTGAGAGAAGCCCGCCATGCCCGTCGTCGACGTGCGCGACCTGACCAAGTCCTTCGGCCCCGTGCAGGCCCTCGACCACCTCGACCTGCAGGTCGAGGCCGGCGAGGTGCACGGGTTCCTCGGTCCCAACGGCGCCGGCAAGTCCACCACCCTGCGCGTGCTGCTCGGGCTCGTCCGCGCCGACTCCGGCACGGCGCGCGTGCTCGGCCACGACGCGTGGTCCGACGCGGTCGCGCTGCACCGCCGCACGGCCTACGTGCCCGGGGACGTCACGCTGTGGCCGCAGCTGACCGGCGGTGAGTGCATCGACCTGCTGCTGCGCCTGCACGGCCGGGCGTCCGCCCGGCGCCGGGACGCGCTGCTCGAGCGGTTCGCGCTCGACCCCACGCGCAAGGCCCGCACGTACTCCACCGGCAACCGGCGCAAGGTCGCGCTCGTCGCGGCGCTCGCGGCCGACGCCGAGCTGCTGGTCCTCGACGAGCCGACGTCCGGCCTGGACCCGCTCATGGAGCTCGTCTTCCAGGAGTGCGTCGCCGAGGCGGCCGCCGACGGCCGCACCGTCCTGCTGTCGAGCCACGTGCTCGCCGAGGTGGAGCGCCTGTGCGAGCGCGTCACGATCATCCGCGACGGTCGCGCGGTGCTGTCCGGGTCGCTCGCGGACCTGCGTGCCCTGCACCGGACGGCGGTCGCCGCCACGACGGACGCGCCGGTCGGCGACCTGACGCGCATCCCCGGCGTCCACGACGTCCGGCGCGACGGCCCACGCGTGCACCTGTCGGTCGACGACGACGCGGTGCCCGCCCTCCTGGCGCACCTCGCCGCCGCGGGCGCCCGCGGGCTCGTCGCGGCGCCCCCGTCGCTCGAGGAGCTGTTCGTGCAGCAGTACGGCGGGGTGGCACGGTGACCGCCGCGACGCTCGTCCCGGCCGCGACGGCCACGGACGGCGGCCCCACCGCAGGCACCGGCACGCTGCTCCGGGTGGCCCTGCGCCGCGAGCGCACGCGCCTGGTCGTGTGGACGGTCGCGCTCGGCGGGCTCGTCGCGTACTTCGTCGCCGCGCTGCCCGCCGTCTACCCCGACGCCGCGGCCCGGCAGACCCGCGCCGCGCTCATGCGCGAGCCGTCCGGCGCGCTCATGAGCGGACCGGGTTACGGCCTCGGCGACTACACGCTCGGCGCGATGGTCGCGAACGAGCTGCTGGGCATGCTCGCGGTGGCCGCCGCGCTGATGTCGTCGTTCCTCGTGGTGCGGCACACGCGCGCCGAGGAGGAGACAGGGCGCCTCGACCTCGTGCTGGCCGGCGCGGTGGGGCGGCGCGCACCCCTGACCGCGGCGCTGCTCACGGCGCTGCTCGCGAACGTCGTGGTCGCCGCGGCCGTGCTGGCCGCGCTGCTCCCCGCCGGCCTGGCGGTGGCGGACTCGGCGGCGATGGCGTGCGGCGTGGGCGCGGTCGGTTTGGTCGCCGCCGGTGTCGCCGCCGTGGCGGCGCAGCTCGCACGGACGGGCCGCGGCGCCAACGGGATCGCCGGGGCTGTCGTCGGCCTCGCGTTCGTCGTGCGCGGCGTGGGCGACGCGCGGCAGGGCGGGGGCAGCGCGCTGTCCTGGGCGTCACCGATCGGCTGGGCGCAGCAGACCCGCGCGTACGTGGACCTGCGCTGGTGGCCCCTGCTGGTGTGCGTCGCGGTCGCCGCTGCGCTCGTCGTCGTCGCGTCGCTGCTCGCCCACCGGCGCGACGTCGGCGCCGGTCTGCTGCCCGAGCGCCGGGGCCGCGGCGCCGCCGGCCCGCTGCTGCGGTCGCCGCTGGCGCTCGTGGCGCGGCTCGAGCGCACGGCGGTCGTCGCGTGGGCGGTCGGCCTCGCCGTGATGGCGGCGCTGACGGGCTCCCTCGT
>JAPSIR010000077.1 GCA_031178625.1 Cellulomonas sp. | reverse complement strand
GCCGCCCGCGCCGCGAGCAGGTGCAGCGCGTCGTCGACCGTCGCGTCCACGTCGCCGCGGACCTCGACGACCACGCCGTGCTCGTCGGCCTGCAGCGTCTCGAGCAGCGCCAGCTGCGACTCCAGCAGGCTCGGCGGCATCCAGTGGCCCTGCCGCTGCGCGACGCGCTCGCGCAGCACCTCCGCCGGGACGTCCAGCAGCACGAACCGCACGCGGCCCTCCGCGCCGGTGAGCGTCGCCCGGTAGACGCGCCGCAGCGCCGAGCACGCGGTCACGGTGGAGCGACCTGCGCGCGCGTGCTCCGTCATCGCGTCCCTGACCGCCTCGAGCCACGGCCACCGGTCGTCGTCGGTGAGCGCGACCCCGCCGGCCATCTTCGCGACGTTGGCCGCGGGGTGGAGCTCGTCGCCCTCGACGAACGGCCGGTCGAGCCGGTCGGCGATGCCGCGCGCCACGCTCGACTTGCCGGTGCCGGAGACGCCCATGACGACGAGGTGCTCGACGGGTGCGCTGTCCACGCGCCCACCCTGCCACCTGCGCCCACGGGTCCGCGGGCCCGCCCGGCGACGAGGCGAGCGTCACGCCGCCGCCGGCAGGGTCGCGCCGGCGCCGGACGTAGGCTCACCCGGTGCGTCACCTGCTCGTCGACCTGACCCCCGTCCGGGTCAGCCCGGCGTTCCGGCGGCTGTGGCTCGGGCTGTCGGTGGCGAACCTCGGTGCGCAGCTCACCGTCGTGGCCGTGGGCCTGCAGGTCTACGCGCTCACCGCCTCGACGCTCGCGGTCGGCGTGCTGGGCCTGTGCGCCCTCGTGCCGCTCGTCGTGTTCGGGCTGTACGGCGGCGCGCTCGTCGACCACTACGACCGGCGCACGGTCGCGCTCGTGGCGTCGGTCGTCAGCTGGCTGGCCGTGCTCGTGCTCGTGGTTCAGGCGGTGCTCGGCAACGAGCACGTCGGGCTGCTGTACGGCCTGGTCGCGGTGCAGTCGGCCGCGGGCGCCGTCAACGCGCCCGCGCGGTCCGCGATCATCCCCCGGCTGCTCGAGCCGCGGCTCATGCCCGCCGCGAACGCGCTGCAGACCATCGGCTGGAACACGGCGCTCACGATCGGCCCGCTCGCCGGCGCCGTGCTGGTCGCGTCCGTCGGGTACGCGTGGGCGTACGCGGTCGACGCCCTGCTGTTCACGTTCGCCCTCGCGGCGCTGCTGCGCCTGCCGCCCGTCCCGCCGGAGCCGTCGACCACCCGGCGCGCACGCCTCGGCCTCGGCTCGGTCGTCGACGGGCTGCGCTACCTCGGCACGCAGCCGAACGTGCGGATGACGTTCCTCGTCGACATCGTCGCGATGGTGACCGCCATGCCGCGTGCGCTGTTCCCGGCCGTCGGCGTGCTGTACCTGGGCGGCGGCGAGGCCACCACCGGCGCGCTCACGGCCGCCATCGCGGTGGGCGGCATCGTCGCCGGGCTGTTCTCCGGCGGCCTGGCGCGCGTGCGGTGGCAGGGCCGCATCATCGTCGCCGCCATCACCGCGTGGGGCCTGTCGATCGTCGGGTTCGGCGCGGTGCTCGTCGCCGCGGGCCGCACGACGCCCGACGACGTGCTGCCCGTCGCCCTCGTCCTCGCGCTGGCCACGCTCGCGCTCGCGGGCGCGTCCGACACCGTGTCGTCGGTGTTCCGCCAGACGATCCTGCAGACGGCCACGCCGGACGACATGCGCGGGCGCCTGCAGGGCGTGTTCGTGGTCGTGGTCGCGGGCGGCCCGCGGCTGGGCGAGCTCGCGCTCGGCGCCGCCTCGACGCGCGTCGGCGAGGGCTGGGCGGCGGTCGCGGGCGGTGTCGCGTGCGTCGTCCTCGTGTGGGTGCTGGTGCGGGCGCAGCGCACGTTCTGGGACTACGACGCGCGCCGGCCGACGCCCTGAGACCGCCCGGCGGATCGCGCCCGGGGGTCGCCGTCCGCCGGTAGCGTCCGGCCATGGCCCTGCGCGACGTCGAGCTGGTCGAGGACGAGCCGGAGCGGGCCGTCGTCGCCGACGACGAGCCGCCCGCGCGGTCGTGGCTGCGCCGCCACCCCGCCGTGGTGGCGGCGATCGTGGTCGTGCTGGCGCTCGCCGCAGGCACCGCCGTGGTCCTCGACCTGCGCGCACGCGCACACGAGGCGGCGCGGGCGGAGGCGTTGCGCACCGTGCCCGGCGTGCTGCAGGAGGTCGACCCGGACCTGCCCGTCGCGGTGTCGTCGAGCCGGTCGTGGGCCTCCGGCGAGGCGCCGCCGCCCGCCCTGCAGGCCGAGCTGTACGCAGCGGTCGCCGGTGACGTGGCCGTCGTCGGCTCCACCGGCGGTCCCGGCGGCGAGGCGACCGTCGCCGTCGTCGTCGGCGTGGACGTCCGGACCGGCGAGGAGCGGTGGCGCACGCCCGTGGAGCCCCCGCCGGGCGACGACCTCGAGGGGACGGCGTCGGTGTGGTGCGCCGGCCCGGACGACGACCCCGCGATCGGCCTGCCGCTGCCCGCGGCGGCCGGCACCCCGGTGGGCTGCACCGTGCAGTGGTACCGCACCGCCGCGCCGGGCGACCAGTACCTGCGCCACGTCGTGGCCGCGCTCGAGCTCGACCCGGTCGACGGTCGCCTGCTGCACCGCCTCGACCTCGCCGACCGGTCCACGGTGGCGCGGACCGCCGACGGGTGGGTGGTCGCGTCGACGCACGACGACGCCCCGACGGTGGAGCGGCTGGCCGGCGACGGGACGCCGCGCTGGCGCGCGGCGCTCGCGCCGTCGTCGACCGACAGCCCGTGGTCGGACCTGACGGTGCGGGACGGGCGGGTGCTGCTGACGCAGGAGCGCGACGCGTCGCTGCTCGACCTCGAGGACGGCACGGTCCTCGCGGAGCACCGGGACGTCGCCACCACCGCCGCGGCGCTGCTGCCGGGCGGTGCCGTGGTGCTCGGCGGGACCCCCGGGGGCTCGCGCCGCGGCGGGGTGCTGCACCCGCCCGACGGGCCCGCGGTGCCGCTCGGCGCGGAGTCGGTCGTGCCCGTGACCGTCGACGACGGCAGCCTCGGCGCCGTCCTGCTCACGTCGTCGCGCGTCGCCGGCCGCGGCGCCGTGGACCGGGACGGCGAGGACGACGACCCGCGCACGACGCTGCGCGGTGTCGACGGCCGGGTCCTGTGGCGCGCGACGGGCGTGGGCGCGTCCACCGCGCTCGTCGTCGACGACACGGTCGTCCTGCTGAGCCCCACGCACCTCGCGGTCGTCGACGGCCACGACGGCGACGTGCGCTGGCGCGTCGCCCTCCCGCGCCGGTACCTCGACGCGCAGCTGCTCACGGACGGTGCGGTCCTGCTGGTCGGGGCAGGCCGGGCGCTGGACGCGTGGACGTTCGACGGCACGCCGGCGTGGTCGGCGCACGTGCGCGCACACGGCGACGAGGTGGAGCTGCGCGGCGGCGAGCCCGCGCCCACGCCGACCCCGGGGGTCGGCGGGGCGTCGGAGGAGTACGTGTGGTGGATGCGGACCCTCCGGGGCCGGCTCGCCGTGAGCGTCTCGTCGCCGGCGACCGAGCGGGAGCACGTCCTGGTGGTCGCGCCGCGCGGGGCGGGCTGACGCCTCAGCCCAGCACGCGCGCACCGGCGGCCGTCACCGTGACGAGCCGGCCCGCCCACGGCGCCGCCGACCACACGTCCCGCGGCAGCAGGACGTCGGCACGCTCCGTGCCGTCCCCCGGGTCGAGCGCGACGAAGCCCGGCCGGTCGGAGCCGTCGCCCGCCGGGCGCACCTCGTACAGCAGCGTCCCGTCGGTCACCGGTCCGCTGGACCACACCCGCGACGCGCGGTCCCGCGCCCAGAGCCGGGCGCCCGTGCCGCCGTCGAGCGTCGCGAGCTCGCCGGCCGTCGTCACGTGCACACGTCCGTCGAGCACCGCGGCGCCGTCGGGCGTCATCGCGTCCGCCGACCAGCGCACCTCGCCCGTGCCCGCGTCGACGGCGTGCACGCGCCCGCCGCCGTGGCTCAGCAGGAGGCCGGGCAGCGACCCGTCGTCGGCCGTCACCCCGAGCAGGCGCCCCGGCACGCGCACGTCGCGGTCGGCGCGGAGCACGTCGGCGTCCTCGCCGCGCGGCACGGCCAGCTCGGCGCGCCCGTCGAGCCGCGGTGTCACGATCACCGCGGACGTGCCGCGCAGCGGGCCGCGCAGGACGTGCCCGTCGGCGGGGTCGAGCAGCACCACGGCGCCGTCGCGGCCGGCGACCGCGACGGTCCCGTCGGGGAGCGTCCACGGGGTGTCCGCGCCCACCAGCAGCGTCGAGGTCGCCCGGACGGCGGGCAGCGCGACGTCCCAGACCTGCCGGCCCGACGTGAGGTCGAGCGCCCACGCGCGGGACGTGCCGTCCGCGTCCAGCCCGACCAGCACCACCCGGTCGTCCGTGAGCGCGAACGTGTGCGCGTGCACCCCGCCCGCCGAGCGCGCGGACAGGTCCGCCTCCACCTCGCCGCTGCCCACGTCCACGACCACCACGCGGGACACCGTCGCGACGCCCACGTCCGCGCCCCGGGACGCGCCGGGGCGCGGCAGCGTGACGTCGCTGCCGAGGCACACGAGCCGGTCGCCGCCGGCGGCGGCGCACCGGCTGCCCACGCGGAACACGTCCGGGCCGCGGTCCGCGGGCGCCGGCACGAGCGGCAGGACCCAGCGCTCCGCTCCGGTCGCGGCGTCGACCGCGGCGATGTCCGTCGCGCCGTCGGCCAGCGTGCGCAGGCCCGCGAACGTCCGCGGGTCGTGCCGGCCGTCGGCCTGGGGCGGCGGGGTGGCGGTCGTCCAGAGGACCCGCAGGTCCGCGGGCGGCGGGACGACGGCGCCCGGGACGTCCCGCACGTCCTCGAGCCGGGCGCGCTCGCGGGACTCGACGGCCGCCTGCGCGGTCCACAGGCCGGCGGCGAGCACGGCGACGCCGACGCCCGCCACGACCCAGCGCCGGCGGGACGCGCCCCGGTTCCTCGCGTCGGTGGGGGTGCCCGCGGACGCCGTGCCGGCACGGGCGCCGGCGTGGCCGGTGCCCCCACGGGCGTCGGCGTCGGCGCGGGCGTCCGCCGGGTCGTCCTCGTCCAGGTCGACGACCCGCGTGTCGCGTCCGCGCACCATCGCAGCACGGTACCGCCGGGCTCGACGGCGGTCACGACCCAGCTGCCCCACGGCCGCTCAGCCGGCGACCGCTCAGCCGACGACCGCTCAGCCGACGACCGCTCAGCCGACGACCGCTCAGCCGACGACCGCTCAGCCGACGACCGTGATCCCGTCCGCGCCGATGCCGACCAGCCGGCCGCCGTACGGCGACACCTCCGTCAGGCCCGTCGGCAGCGGCACGCGGATGCGCTCGGTGCCGTCGGCCGGGTCGAGCCCGACGAGCTCCGCGCCCAGCCCGCCGCCGGGCGCCGTGGTCCGCTCCGTCTCCCACAGCACGCGCCCGTCGACGAGCGGCGCGGTCGCCGGGGTCGACCCGCTGCGCTCGCGCCGCCACAGCTCGGCGCCGGTGTGCGCGTCGACCGTGACGACGGCAGCCGCGGACTCCAGGTGCACGCGTCCCTCGAGCACGTGGGCGCTGCGCGCGACGCCGGCGTCGACCTGCCACCGGGCGTCGCCCGTCGCCGGGTCGAGCGCCCGCACGCCGGCGCCGTCGCGCGCGAGGACGAGGTCGCCGGCCGAGCCGTCGTCGACGAGCACGGGCACGTGCCCGCCCGGGAAGGTGACGTCCCCGGTACCGAGCACGACGGTGGTCGACGCGCCGTCCGTGCGCACCAGGTCCGCGGGCCCCGTCGCGCCGAGGCCGAACGACGGACCCCAGGCCGTGCGCAGCTGCGGCGACAGCGCCGGCGTGCTCCCGCGCGGCACCTCGCGCAGCACGGTGCCGTCGGCGGGGTCGACGAGCACGGCGTCCCCCGAGCCGCGCACCACCACGAGCGTGCCGTCGCGCAGCCGTGCCAGCGTGCCGCCCGGACCGGCGACCTGGCCGCTGAGGCCGGTCGGGTCGTCCGGCGGCAGCGGTGTGCGCCACGCCTCCGTGCCCGTGACCGGGTCGACCGCCTGCAGGACGCCCGCACCGCCGGCGTCGTCGGCCAGGAGCACCGCGCGCCCGTCCGCCACCGCGAGGTCGTGCGCGGGCGGGCCGTCCGCCGGGTCCGCGGCGTGCTCGGCCAGCACCTCGCCCGTCGCCCCGTCGACGACGAGGAGCCGGGACGTCGTCGGCTCGGTCGCGTAGCTGCTCGTGCCCTCCGAGACGGTGTACGCGTCCGACGCCACGCACACGACCCGGTCCGTCCCCGCCGCTGGGAGGGCCGCGCACGCGATCCCCGACGGGTGGGGCGACCCGCCGAGCGGCCTCGGCGCCGGCACCAGCGGCACGGTCCACGCCACCTCCCCGGTGCCGCCCGCCTCCGCCACGAGCGTCACCGCCGCGTCGTCCGTGACACGCAGCCCGACCAGCGCGGCGGGGTCGTACCAGCCGTCGACGACGTCCGGCAGGCCGCGACCGGTCGAGGACCACAGCACCTCGAGGGGCGCCTCGACCGGGGCGACCACGCCCGGCACGGTCGCCAGGCGCGCGAGCCGCTCGGCGTCCCGACGGTCCGCGACCCGCTGCGCGACGACGAGCCCACCGGCGACGGCGACGACCAGACCGGCGGCGACGGCCACGGTCCACCGTCGTCGCCGCCGGAGCGCGGACGCGCGCCGCGGCGACGTGTCGCCGGCGCCGAGCGTCGTGCCGTCGGTCGTGCCGGTCGCGCCCGTCCTCCGGCCGGGGGAGCGGTCACCCTCCTCGGTGAGCTCGACGTCCCGTGCCTCGCGCCCGCGTGCCATGTCGGCACGCTAGCGCGCACCACCACCACCGCCGTCCCGCGACCGGACGGAGGGGCTCCTGCTCGGCGGACGGGCGGCACCCCCGCCGACCGGCGCGGGGAGGTCCGCGACGCGTGACGGCCGGCGACGCCGTCGGCCGGACGGGGCACGCGGTGCCGGGACGGCCGTACGCCCCGCGTGCGCACGGTGTGCGTACTCCCGCGGGACGACGTCCGTCGGCGGCCCGACACGCGGGCGGACACGCCGGACGTGCCGCCCCCGCGGGTCCGTCGACCCTACGGGCGCGGCCCGTTGCGGACGTTCGACCGCGCCATCGCCACGACCTCGCCCGGCCCACCGCCCCGCGCCCAGCAGGTCGCGCGTCACACGTCGCGCTGCGAGGACGGCCAGGCGCGGCCATGCTGGACGAGGCGTCGACACCACGCCGCAGCACAGGACCGTGCAGCACCGCCGCACGGCCGAGCCCAGCCGCGACCGCCCGGAGGCCCCCGTGTCCCACACGCGCTCGACCGACACCGACAACACCGCACTCGCGCTGACCCTCGCACTCGAGGAGGACACCCGCCTCGACCCCGCCGTCGCCGCGGCGCACGCCTGGTACGCGCCGCTGCTGTCGCACGACCGGCTGCGCGGCGTCCTCAACGGCGAGCCCCTCGGCCACGCGCTGCACCCCCTCATGACGGACCTGCCGCTCGGCCTGTGGATCAGCGCGACGACGCTCGACCTCGTCGGCGGGCGGGACGCCGAGAAGTCCGCGGACCGCCTGCTCGGGCTCGGCGTGCTCGCCGCGATGCCGACGGCCCTGACGGGCGCGGCCGACTGGTTCAGCGGCAACAAGCGCGTGCAGCGGGTGGGCGTGGTGCACGCGGCCCTCAACGGCGTGGGCCTCGGCATGTACGCCACCGCGTACCTGCTGCGCCGCAAGGGGCGGCGCAAGCTCGGCAAGGCCGTCGTCCTCGCCGCGGGTGCCGTCGTCGGCGTCAGCGGCTACCTCGGCGGCCACATGACGATCGTCCAGGGCTACCCCGAGGGCGGGCTGGCGGACTGACGCCCGTCCGGTCGGGGTGCCGCCTGCGACGCGGTCTCGCAGGCGGCCACGGTCGCGCCGCCGGTCGCGCTGGTGCTGAGGTCCTCGACGCGACGGACCTCGTCGGCCGCCCTTGCGGGTGCGGCACCGGCGGGCCCGGCCCCGCCGGGGCCCGGCCGTGGGCGCAGCACGGGCAGCGCGACGAGCGTCGCGACGAGCGCCGCCGCACCGGACACCACGACGACGAGGAACCCGGCGTGCGCGCCGCCGGCGTCGATGCGCGTCCCGGCGACGGACGAGCCGACCGACACGCCCACGCCGAGCGCGGTGCTCACCCACGTCAGGCCCTCGGTGAGGCGCCCGGCGGGCACGAGACCCTGCACGAGCGCGTTGCCGTTGACGAGCGACGGCGCGATCGCGAAGCCGACGACGAACATGACGACCGCGAGCACGGCGAGCGACTCCGCGAGGAAGAACGCGCACACGCCGACGGCGAGCGCGATGACCCCGAGGGCGAACCGCCGGTGCAGGGGCGACGTCCAGTGCCGCGCGCCGTACAGCAGACCGGAGAGCAGCGAGCCGAGCGCGAACACGGCCAGCACCGGGCCGGCCAGCCCGGGCCGCCCCACCTCCTCGGCGAACGCGACGGTGGAGACGTCGGTCGCGCCGAAGATCGCGCCCATCGCGATGAACACGACGACGAGCACGACCATGCCGGGGGAGCGCAGCACGCTGCCCCTGGGACGCTCGGCGGCCGGCAGCGTGCCCGTGGCGGGGGGCTCCGTGCGGCGCTGCGCGAGGAACGCGAGCCCGCCCAGCACCATGGCGACGACCGGGACGACGAGCCCGGCGGCCGGCGCGACGGACGTGGCGAGCAGCGTCGCGAGCACGGGTCCGACGACGAAGACCAGCTCGTCGAGCGCCGACTCGAGCGAGAAGGCCGTATGCACGCGGCGCGGGTCGTCGCCGAGCGCGTGCGTCCACCGCGCGCGCACGAGCGCGCCGAACGACCCGATCGTCGCACCCGCGAGCACGGCCGACACGTACAGCCACACGGGGTGCGCGCGCGAGGTCGCCGCCACGACGAGCAGCACGATGCCGGTCGCGGAGACGAGGACGGCGGGCCGCATGACGCGGGCCTGCCCGTGGCGGTCGACGAGGCGGGCGATCCGCGGCGAGCAGACGGCCTGGGCGACGACGAAGACGGCGGACACGCGCCCGGCCAGCCCGTACGACCCGTACAGCGCCTCGACCATGAGCACGATGCCGATGCCCACCATGGACATGGGCAGGCGTGCGACGACGCCGGACGACGAGAACCCGAGCGCGCCGGGGCGCGCGAGGACGTCCCGGTAGGTCTGCAGCATGCGTCCACTCTCGCACCCGGCGCCGACACCGGCCGCACCGCCGCGACGTGCGGACACGAGCCGGCTCGGCCATGATCACGGCATGACCGATGTCGTCGTGACCGACGTGGCCGGGGCGCACCGCTTCGAGGGCCGCACGCCGGACGGCGACCTGCTCGGCGTCGTGGCGTACGAGCGGCGGGGGGACGACGTCGTCCTCACCCACACCGAGGTGGACCCGGACGCGGAGGGCCACGGCATCGGCACGGCGCTGGTCCGGCAGACCTTGGACGCGCTGCGCGAAGCGGGCAGCCGCGTGGTGCCGCAGTGCCCGTTCGTCCGTGCGTTCGTCGACGCGCACGCGGAGTACGGCGACATGGTGATCGATCGCTGATCGTTCAGCAGTCACATCCAGGACCCGAAAGGCTGAGACGTCCGTCACGCCGGGCTGCGCCATTCGTGCAATCTGGACATACGTACGGCTATGCACGTGACCTGCGCGTTGACCACATCTGTCCTGGTTGTCGTGGACATATGTCCGATACGACCGTTGACCAAACCATGACTTATACGAATTTGTAATCACTCGTTCGGGCATGCATCCTCGAACCACCGACGGAACGGCGGCGCACCCAGCGTCGTACGGCACTGCGGCGTGAAGGGACCGGTGGACGGTCGCGCGCCCAGCCCCTCGGTCCACCGCGGCATGCGCCGCACACGTCAGACGCCTGGCCGCTACCAGCGGGCCCGCGCGTCCAGCGGCTGCGCCGACGACGCCCCAGCCGAACCCGCGATCCGCCCGGTTCTCCAGGAGCTTCGACTTGTTCATCTTCATCCTGCAGATGCGGCACATGATCGAGGGCCCCCACCACGAGGTCTACCTCTTCGCGGTGTTCTCGGCTCTCGTCTGGGCCCTCTGGATCCTCAAGGTGGTGCTGTCCCGGCGCTACCGCCCCGTGACCGCGCCCTACGACGTCACGACCTCCGTCGTCATCCCGGTCGTCGACGAGCCCCTCGACCTCTTCCGCGACGTGCTCCGGCGCATCGTCGACCAGCAGCCCGACGAGGTCATCGTCGTCATCAACGGCGCGCCGAACCCCGGCCTCGAGTCCGTCTGCGACGAGTTCGGCGCCGTCGTGCAGCGCGTGCACACGCCCATCCCGGGCAAGCGCAACGCCGTCAAGATCGGCACCGAGATGTCGCGCGGCGAGATCACCGTGCTCGTCGACTCGGACACGGTGTGGACCGACGGCACGCTGCCCGAGCTCGTCAAGCCGTTCGCGGACCCGTCCGTCGGCGGCGTCACCACCCGTCAGCGCATCCTCGAGCCCGAGCGCTCCTGGATCACCCGCTGGGCGGACTGGCTCGAGAACACCCGCGCCCTCTACTCGATGCCCGCGCAGTCGGTGCTCGGCCAGATCGGCTGCCTGCCCGGCCGCACGATCGCGTTCCGCCGCCGCATCCTCATGCAGGTCATGGACAAGTTCATGCACGAGAAGTTCCTCGGCGTGTTCCTCGAGGTGTCCGACGACCGCACGCTGACGAACCTCACGCTGAAGGCCGGCTACCGCACGGTCTACCAGTACACGAGCCTCGTCTACACCGACGCCCCGCTCCAGGTGAAGAAGCTGTTCAAGCAGCAGCTGCGCTGGTCGCGCGGCTCGCAGTACAACACGCTGCGCATGCTGCCCTGGATGCTCGGCCACGCGCCGGTCCTGGCGATCTTCTTCCTGACCGACATCATCCTGCCGTTCCTGCTGTTCGGGACGATCGCGGGCTGGATCTACCGGGTCGCGTCCGGCACGGGCGTGAACCTCTACCAGGCGATCCTGAACAGCACCGCCGGCCTGCACGGCTGGGCGTGGGTCGTCGCCCTCATGGTCGTCTCGTCCGTGCTGTCGATGGCGATCCGGCAGATCCGGCACCTGCAGGAGAAGCCGTCCGACTTCTTCCGCCTGCCCGCCTTCATCATCGTCTCGACGCTCTTCCTCATGCCGATCCGGCTCGTCGGGTTCTTCCGCATGGCCCACGTGGCCGGCTGGGGCACCCGGGCCGGTGCGTACACCGCGGGCCAGGAGGACACCGTCGGCGACGACCCCATGGCCGAGCTGGAGAGCACCTCCGGCGACGTCCCGGTCGACCTCGTCGACCGCGACCGCACCGCGTCCGGCAGCACGCCCGCCGCCAGCACGCCCGCCGGCGGAACGCCGGTCACCGTGGGCGGCCCCGGCGCGTCCGGCGACGGCCGCCTGGCGCTGCGCAGCACGACCAGCCAGCGCACCCGGACGCGCGAGGTCGCCCCGACCCGCCGCCGGCACAACCCCCTGGCCCTCGTCCCCTACGCGATCGGGATCGTGATGTTCGCACTCATGGCGGTGTTCTATGTCTGAGCGCACCGGTAAGCACTGGTGGACCATGACCGGCCGGCTGGGCTTCGCCGCCCGGCTCGGCGCCCTCGTCACCGCGCTCGCGCTCGGTGCCGTCACCGGGATCGTCTGGCTGAGCCCCTCGGGCGCCACGCCGGGCACCCCCAAGACCCAGGCCGAGCGCGAGCTCGAGCGCCAGGTCGCCGACCTCGAGGCGGTCCTCGCGGACCGCGACGACGAGCTCGCCGCGATCGAGCGCGGCCAGGCGAAGGCCCGTGCCGAGCGCTCGGCCGCCGCCGAGCGCGGCAAGGAGAAGGCCGCCCAGGAGCGTGCCGCGGCGGCCGAGGCCGGCCGCGAGAAGGGAGCGGCAGCCCGTGCCGCGGCCGCCCAGGCGGGACGCGAGAAGGCCGCCGCCCAGCGCGCCGCCGCCACGCAGTCCGGCCGCGAGAAGGCGGCCAGGGAGCGCGCCGCCGCCGCGCAGCGCGGTCAGCAGAAGGCCGCCCTCGAGCGTCAGCTCGCCGCCGCACGCGGTGCGGCGGAGGGTGCGGCGATCCGCGAGGGTGTCGCGCAGCAGGCGCTCGACGCGGCCGCCGCCGCCCGTGCCGCCCGCGAGGCGGCCGCCCGCCCCGTGAAGCCGACGGCCCCGGCCCTCGCGAACCTGCTGCAGCCGGAGGACCGCTACTTCGGCCTCTACACGGCGCAGTCCCCGTTCAACTGGGCCGAGGTGGACGAGGTGGCCGCGCAGGTCGGCGTCCAGCCGCACATGGCCGGCTACTTCCAGGGCTGGGACAGCCCGTTCCGTCCGGACGCGGTCACCCGCTCGTGGGAGAAGGGCATGCTGCCCCTGCTCACGTGGGAGTCGCGTCCCATGACCGCGGCCAACAACCAGGTCGAGGACCCGGAGTACTCGCTGCCGCGGATCATCGACGGCGCGTTCGACGAGTACCTGCACCAGTACGCCCGCGAGATCGCGGACCTCGGCCTGCCCATGGCCATCCGGCTGAACCACGAGATGAACGGGTCCTGGTACCCGTGGTCCGAGCAGGGCAGCAGGGGCGTCGCCATCAACGGCAACCGCCCCGGCGACTTCGTCAAGATGTGGCGCCACGTGCACGACATCTTCGAGGCGGAGGGCGCGAACGCCCACGTCATCTGGGTGTGGTCGCCGAACATCGTCAACAACCTGCCGGCCGTGAACAAGCCGCTGGAGTACACGCGGAGCCTGTACCCGGGCGACGAGTACGTCGACTGGGTCGGCATGTCGGGCTACTACCGTCCGCCGTACGCGGAGGGCCAGACGCCGACGTTCGACTGGACGTTCGGTGCGACGCTCGCCCAGCTGCGCGCGATCACGTCGAAGCCGGTCCTCCTCGCGGAGATCGGTGCGTCCGAGAGCGGCGGCGACAAGCCGGCGTGGGTCACCGACCTGTTCGACGCGCTGGCTCGGCCGGAGAACAACGACGTCGTGGGCCTCGCGTGGTTCCACCACTCGGTGACGACCATCAGCGGTGGCGAGCGCGTCACCAACGACTGGCGCATCACGTCCCGCGCGGACTCGCTCCAGGCGTTCGTCGACGGCATCCACGACCCCGCGGCGGGCTTCG
>JAPSIR010000281.1 GCA_031178625.1 Cellulomonas sp. | reverse complement strand
GCGCGCCCGGTGCGCCGGCCCCGCGGGACGGCTGTGCTCCGGTGGTGGCGCTCCACGGCCGGGCGCGCGACGGCGGCGCGGTCGACCGCCGCGCGGTACACGGCCTCGTACCCCGCGGCCATGACCGGCAGGTCGAAGTGCTCGAGGGCACGCCGCCGGCACGCGGCGGGGTCGAGGTCGTCGGCCGACAGCACGGCCGCGGGCAGGTGGCCGGGGTCGTCGAGCAGCCACCCGGTCTCGCCGTGCGCCACCACCTCGGGCACGGCGCCGCGGCGCAGGGCGACGACGGGCGTGCCGCAGGCCATCGCCTCGATCATCACCATCCCGAAGGGCTCCTCCCAGCACACCGGGAACACCAGGGCGCGGGCGCCGGCGAGCAGCTCACGCTTGAGCCGCGCGTCGGCCTCGCCCACGTACTCGACCCCGGGCCCGAGGCGCGGTGCGATGCGCTCGTCGAAGAAGGCCCGCTCGCCGGGCTCGTTGCGCTTGCCGGCGAGCACGATCCGACGCCCCGCGGCGCGAGCGGCGTCGATGGCCAGGTCGGGCCCCTTGTCGGGGTTGAAGCGGCCCAGCCACAGCACGTAGTCGTCCTTCGACTCGCGGTACGGGAAGGACGCGACGTCCACGGCGTTGTGCACGCGCCCGACCCACGGCAGGTCCGGGTTCAGGCGGCGCTGGGCGTCGGAGATCGCCACCAGGTCGATGGTGCGGCCGAGGCGCCGGTGGTACTCGCCCTGCTCGCCGTCGACCGGGCCGTGCATCGTGACGACGGTGGGGACGCCGCGGCCGCGGGCGAGCAGCGGACCGGCGAGCGTGTGGTCGTGGACGAGGTCCGCGTCGAGGTCGTCGAGCGCCTCGGCGGCCGCCGCGGCGTGGATGACCTCGGGGGCGGGCGTGCCGAGGCGCGCCGACGGCGGCTCCGGGAAGACCTGGACGAACCGCTGCGCGGCGGTCCGGTGCCGGCCGGCCCCGACGAGGGTGACCTCGTGGCCGCGGGCGACGAGCTGGTCGACGAGGTCCGCGACGACGGACTCGATGCCGCCGTAGCCCGCGGGCGGCAGCTCGAACCACGGCGGTGCCACCATCGCGACGTGCAGCGGGGCGGACGTGGGGACCTGCGGCGCTGCGGGCGCCGGCGCGAGCTCCACGACAGTCATGGGGTCGTCCTCCTACGACGTGTCCGAGGGGCAGCTGACCACCTGCCCGGGTTCCGGCGGGCGCCCGCGTCGGGCGCCCGCACCTCTCTTAGCACTCGGTGGCCGCGAGTGCCAGCTCTGGTGCGCCCACCGACGCACGTCGAGCGGCCGGTAGGATGGGTCGGAAAGGGGACCCCATGCGCTTCCTCCCGGGCCACGCGCCCACCTCCGACCTCACGTACGGCGACGTCTTCCTCGTCCCGTCCCGATCCGAGGTCACCTCACGCTTCGACGTCGACCTGACGTCCGCCGACGGCACGGGCACCACCGTCCCGCTCGTCGTCGCCAACATGACCGCCGTGGCCGGCCGCCGGATGGCCGAGACCGTCGCGCGCCGCGGCGGCATGGCCGTCCTGCCGCAGGACATCCCGACCGAGGTCGTCGCGGAGGTCGTGGCCGACGTCAAGAGCCGGCACGCGGTCGTCGAGACCGCGACGGTCGTCGGCCCGCACGACACCGTGCACGCCGCGCTGACGCTCATCGCGAAGCGTGCGCACGGCGCCGCCGTGGTGGTCGACGACGGCCGGCCCGTCGGCGTGGTCACCGAGGCGGACTGCCGCGGTGTCGACCTGTTCACGCAGGTCGAGCAGGTGATGACGCCCGACCCCACGACGCTCGACCTCGCGGTCGTCGAGGAGCACGGCACGCGCGGGCTCGAGGACGCCTACGAGCGGCTCCACCGCGAGCGGCGCCGCTTCTCCCCCGTCGTGCGCGACGGCCGGCTCGTCGGCGTGCTGACGCGCGTGGGCGCGCTGCGCTCGTCCATCTACACGCCGGCGCTCGACGCGGACGGCCGCCTGCGCATCGCCGCGGCCGTCGGCATCAACGGCGACGTCAAGGCCAAGGCGGCCGAGCTGCTCGAGGCGGGCGTCGACACGCTCGTCGTCGACACCGCGCACGGCCACCAGCGCAAGATGCTCGACGCCCTGGCCGCGGTCCGCTCCGTCGACCCGCAGGTGCCGGTCGTCGCCGGCAACGTCGTCACCGCCGCGGGCGTGCGCGACCTGGTCGAGGCCGGCGCGGACATCGTCAAGGTCGGCGTCGGCCCGGGCGCCATGTGCACGACCCGCATGATGACCGCGGTCGGCCGCCCGCAGTTCTCCGCCGTGCTCGAGTGCGCCGCCGAGGCGCGCCGCCTCGGGCGCCACGTGTGGGCGGACGGCGGCGTGCGGCACCCGCGCGACGTCGCGCTCGCCCTCGCCGCCGGCGCCTCGCAGGTCATGGTGGGCTCGTGGTTCGCCGGGACGCACGAGTCCCCCGGCGACCTGCACACCGACGGCCAGGGCAGGCAGTACAAGGAGTCGTTCGGCATGGCGTCGGCCCGGGCCGTCGCCGCGCGCACGCGCGGCGGCTCGGCGTTCGAGCGGGCCCGCAAGGCGCTGTACGAGGAGGGCATCTCGTCGTCGCGCATGTACCTGGACCCGCGGCGCCCCGGCGTGGAGGACCTCGTGGACCACATCACCGCGGGCGTGCGGTCCGCCGCGACGTACGTCGGCGCGACGACGCTCGAGGAGCTGCACGAGCGCGCGGTGGTGGGCGTCCAGTCCGCCGCGGGCTACGACGAGGGCCGGCCGCTGCCGGACGGCTGGTGACCGGAGCGCCGGCAGACCCGGGGAGGGGGCCCCGGCCCGTCCTCGTGCTGACGCACGCGCCGCACGAGGGGCCCGGGCTGATCGGGCGGGCGCTGGCCGGCGTGCCGTACCGGGTGCGCACGGTGCTCGACCTCGCCGAGCCGCGGCTGCCCGACCCGACGGGGATCGCCGGCCTGGTCGTCATGGGCGGGCCGATGGACGCCGACGACGTCGCCGGGCACCCCGGCCTGGCGGCCGAGCGTGCGCTCCTGCGTGCGTCGGTCGACGCGGACGTGCCCGTCCTCGGCGTGTGCCTGGGCGCCCAGCTGCTCGCCCTCGCGCTCGGCGCGGGCCTGCACCGCCGCACCGCCCACGAGGTCGGGTTCGCGCCGGTCGAGGTCGTCGCGGACGACCCGGTGGTGGCCGCGCTCGGCGCGGTGGGCGCGACGCCCACGGTCCTGCACTGGCACTCCGACGAG
>JAPSIR010000076.1 GCA_031178625.1 Cellulomonas sp. | reverse complement strand
CGGCGGCACGCCGCCCGCGCGAGGTGCCGGACTGGAAGCTGGAGAGTCGCGACCGCAGCTGATCGGCGTCACGCTGCACGGGTCGCTCCTCGGTCGGTGCCGGCGCCGCGGGGACGGCGGTCGGCACACGCTTGGTGAGGCGCTCGGCTCCGGCGCCGACCGCGCTCGGCCGGTAGGCCGAGAGCTGGCTGAGCTCCGAGAGCGCCTGCTCCTGGATGTCGGAGCGCAGGGCCAGCATGGCCGCCACCTCGTCGTCCAGGGTGCCGACGCGCGGGGCGACGGACGGCGGGACGGACGGCTGCGGCACGGTCGACACCGGCTGACCGACCGCCGGGCGGGCGACCCGCTCGGGCGGCGACCACGCCGGGGCGGGGCGCTGCTCCTGCACGGGGGCCGGTGCGGCGGTGGCCGACCACGTCGGCGCCTGCCAGCCGCCGGCGGCCGGGGCCGCCGGTTCGGCGCCCCACGCGGACGACCGCACGGGGGCGCTCGGCGCGGCGGCCGACTGCTGGTCGGCCTCGGGCTCCGCGTCGTCCTCCTTGCGGCGGCCGAAGAAGGCACCCCACCGGCGCTTCGGCTTGTCGTCGACCGGGCGGACCAGGTCGCCGAACGCCGGGGCGTCGTGGCCGGCCGCCGCGGACGGCGCCGGGGTGGCCTGCCACGCGGGCTGCGCGGGGGCCTGCGGTGCCGGGACGCGCTGCGCCAGCGGAGCGGGCTGCTCCGCCGGGGCCTGGCGCTGCGGGGCCGGCGGCTGCTGCACCGGCGCCTGCGGGAACGTGACCGCGTCGGCGGCCTCGACCGGCGAGAACATCTGCGTCGGCTGCTCGACGGGCGCCTGCCAGCCGTTGGACGGGCGGCTCCACGCGGGGGTCGCGGGCCGCTCCTCCGCGACGGCGCGCTGCGCCGGCGCCGCGGGGGCCTCGTCGTGCCACTGCGGTGCCTGCCACTGCGGCGGCTCCGGCGTGGCAGCCCACGCGGGCTGCTGCTCGGCGACGGCCGCCTGCGGGGCCGGGACCGGCGCCCACGGTGCGGCCGGGGCGTCCTCCTCCGGGTCCGGCTCGAGCAGGACCGGGGCGGGGGCCGCCGCGTGCCGGCTCGGCAGCTGGTCGGCGACCGGCTCGGCCTCGCGGTGCTGCGGCGCCTCGGGCTGCTGCCCGACGGGCTCGGCGCGGCGGCGGGCGGGCTCGGGGACGACCGGGATGGCCCCGGTGTGCCACGCACGGGCCTCGTCGAGCGTCCGCTCGAACGGCACGTACGGCGCCTGGTAGTCGATCGCCGGACGGTCGGCGCTGCCGGCCCAGCCGGAGTAGCCGCTGTACGCGGTGAACGACGGCGCGGGCTCGTCGGCGGGCGCAGGCTCCTGCGGTGCGGACGTCGGGACGTCACCCCACGCCGGTGCGGTCTCCGCGGCGGGAGCCCACGGCTGCTCCTCCGCCTGCGCCGGAGCCCACGGCTGCTCCTCCGCCTGCGCCGGAGCCCACGGCTGCTCCTCCTCGGCCTGCGCCGGAGCCCACGGCTGCTCCTCCTCGGCCTGCGCCGGAGCCCACGGCTGCTCCTCCGCCTGGGCGGGAGCCCACGGCTGCTGCTCCGCCTGGGCGGGAGCCCACGGCTGCTGCTCCTCGGCCTGCGCCGGAGCCCACGGCTCGCTCTCCTGCTGCGCGGGCGCCCACGGCTCCTGCGCGGCCTCGGGCTGCGCCCACGGCTGCTGCTCCTGCTGGGCGGCCCACGGCTGCTGCTCGGGCTCGGCCTGCTGCGCCCACGGCTGCTGCTCGGGGCGGCCCCAGGCCTGCTCCTCGCCCTGCTCGGCGTCGGCGGCCCAGGGGGCGATGGCGCTGGTGGCGTCCTGCGGCGCGGCGGACGTGCGGGACGGCAGGCCGTCGCCGGAGCGGCTCGGCAGCGGCGTGGCGTCCTGGGCCGGCTCGCGCCACGACGGCACGGGCCAGCCGCCGTCGGGCGACTGCGCGGGCGCCGACGTCTCCTCGTCCGGCACGAGGCCGGGCACGTGGAACGCGGCCGGGGCGGCGTCGGCGGGCTGGTCGTCCGAGGACGTCGTGACGAGGGCCTCACGGTTGCGGAACCCGGAGAAGAGGCCCGCGCGCGTCGCGGGGTCCGCCGGGGCGGCCTGCTGCGTGTCGTCCTGCGTCTCCGGCGCGGCCCACGCGGACGTCGAGGCACGGGTGCGGCTGGGGAGGCCGCCGATCGCGCGGGGCGCCGCTGCGACCGCCGGCGCCCAGTCGCCGCCACCCACGGAGAGCTCCGGCGACAGCCGGGCGTCGGGCGCCTCGGGGAGGACGATGTTGTCCTCGTCGAACGTCTTGCGCGAGCGCGTGGGCAGACCGTTGCCGGCGACGCTCGGCACCGGGATCGGCGCGTCGTCCGGGGCGGGCGCGGACGGCGCGACCGGCGTCGCGGCGCTGTCATCACCACGCCGGCGGCGGGGCAGGCCGAGCGACGTCTCGCCGTCGGTGAGCCCGGCGAGGTCGACCTCGCGCACCTCCGGGGCCTCGATCTGGGCGACCGGGGCCATCGCGGACGACGCGGGCGCGAGCGGGGCGGCGCCGAAGGCGCCGACCTCGTTCGCCGAGAACAGGGAGCTCGGGAAGAGGACGAGCGCGTCGGTGCCGGTGCCCGACGGCCGCTTGCGCAGCGTGACCTCGGCGCCGAGGCGCTGGGCGATGCGGCCGACGACGAAGAGGCCGAGGCGCTGCGCACCGAGGGCGTCGCTCGCGGAGACGGACGCGATCTTGTGGTTCGCCGCGTCCATCTCGGCCTCGGTCATGCCGAGGCCCTGGTCGGTGATGCGGACGACCACCGAGGCGCCGCTGATGCCCGTGCTGACGACGACCGGCGTCTCCGGCTCGGAGAACACCGTGGCGTTCTCGAGCAGCTCGGCGAGCAGGTGGGCGGCGGACAGCGCGTTGAAGCCGAGCATGTGCGGGTCGACCTGCAGGTCGAGCTCGACGCGGTCGTACTGCTCGATCTCGGACGAGGCCGTGCGGATGACGTCGGACAGCGGCATGGCGTCGCGCAGGCGGCGACCGGAGTCGATGCCCGCGAGGACGAGCAGGGACTCCGCGTTGCGGCGCATGCGCGTGGCGAGGTGGTCCAGGCGGAAGAGGTTCGCCAGCGTCCCGGGGTCCTCCTCGGCCCGCTCGAGCGAGTCGATGAACGACAGCTGGCGGTTGAGCAGGACCTGGTCGCGACGGGCGACGTTGACGAACATCTCCGCGATGGAGCCGCGGAGCGCGGCCTGCTCCTGCGCGACCGTGATGGTCTGGGCGTTGACCGCGTTGAACGCGGCGGCGAGGCGGCCGACCTCGTCGCTCGACGTCACGGGGATCGGCGTGAGCTGGATCTCGGGCCCCTCGCCGGGGACGGCCACCTGCTCCACGAGCTTGGGCAGCTGCTCGCGGACGTCGGCGGCGGCGCTCGTCAGGCGGCGCAGCGGGACGACGATGCCGCGGGCGACGACCGTGGCGAACAGCAGCGACGCGACGGCGGCGAGCGCCACGAGCGCGATCGTGAGGAGCGCGGTGTCGCGGGCGTCGCCCACGGCTGCGGCGGCCCGGACGTCGGCTCCGGCGAGGACGCCGTCGTTGACGCCGCTCAGCATGTCGAGCTGCGCCTGGGTCTGGCCGAGCCAGGCCGCCGGGTCGATGGACGACACCGCGGCCACGTTGCCCTGCTGGAAGAGCGACCGCTGCGCGAGCAGCGTCGGCGTCGGGTCGCCGCTGGAGACGGCGACGCCGGTGAGCTCGAGGTTGCTCACGGAGGTGCGGGCGCGCTCACGGGCGAGCTCCGTCGCGGCGGTCAGGCCCTGGAAGGTCCGGGAGGCGGCCGGGCTGTCCGTGACGGCGCTGAGGAGCTCGACACCGGCGATGTACTCGGTCACCAGCGCGTCGACGAGCACCCCGACCTCACGGGTCGCGCTGATGTACTGGGCGAGGTCGCGGTCGCGGAGGGAGTTCGCGACGCCCTCGAGGACCCGGAGCTGGCCGTCGATGTTGAGCTTGAACGCGCTCTTGAGGACGGTGCGCTGCGCGCTCTCGTCGACACGGGTGCGCAGCTGCGGCAGCGCCACGGCGAACGCGTCCTGGCTGTCCCGGAACTCGCGGACCACGGAGGGCGGGAACTGGCTCAGGTCGAGCTCGGCCGTCACCTCCCGCGTGGCGGCGAGCGCCTTGTCGGTCTCCTGACGTGCCGCGGCGATCTGCTCCGCGCTGCCGCCCGTCAACGAGATGGTCCGCTCCTGCTGGAGGGCCGCGGAGAGCGGCGCCAGCGCGTCGAGCGTGCGGACCACCTGCTGCGAGGCGCGGGCGTAGCGCAGGTCCTGGAGGGCGTTGTTCGAGATGAACGCGCCGGCAGCCAGGAGGACGATCATGGGCACGGCGAGGACCGCCAGGACCTTGGCACGGATGCCGAGCCGTCGCAGCATGTCGATCCTTTCCTCTCGCCCGACGTCGGACGCTCTCGCGGACGCACCGTCTGGCGAGTCGCGCCGGCACGTCGGGTGACTGCCGTCTGCGTCTCATCGGTACCTGGACAGCGGACCATTAGCCCGGCGCAGAGTTTGCCACGGGACTCACCCGGTCCGATACGGCACGTACTGCGCGAATCGCCCGCGGCGCCGCGGGAGACCCTGCGGGCCGCGACGACACCGCGGACCTAGGCTCGGCAGGGTGCGAGCCGTCGTCGTGACGAGGCCGGGCGGGCCCGAGGTGCTGCAGGTGCGGGACGTCCCGGAGCCGTCGCCGGCGCCGGGCGAGCTGCTGGTCGAGGTCGCGGCCGCGGGCGTCAACCGTGCTGACCTGCTGCAACGCGAGGGTCGGTACCCGCCGCCGCCGGGCGCGCCGGCCTGGCCCGGCCTCGAGGTGTCCGGTGTCGTCGTGGGGTTCGCGGCGCCGCACGGCGCTCCCCCGCGGTCGGCACCGGCCGACCCGACCGGGCTCCCGTGGCGGGTCGGCGACCGTGTGGCGGCGCTCCTCGCCGGGGGAGGTTACTCCGAACGGGTGACAGTGGCCGGAACCCACGCGCTGCGGGTGCCGGACGCGCTACCGCTCGTCGACGCGGGCGGGCTGCCGGAGGCCGTCGCGACCGTGTGGTCGAACCTGCGGGCCGCGCGGCTGGCGCCGGGCGAGACCCTGCTCGTGCACGGCGGCTCGGGAGGCGTCGGGTCGGTGGCGGTCCAGGTCGGCCGGGCGCTGGGCGCCCGCGTCGTCGCGACCGCCGGCGGGCCAGAGCGGTGCGCGCGCGTGGCGGCCCTCGGGGCGGACGTCGTGGTGGACCACCGCGAGGGGGACGTGGCCGACCGCGTCCGCGCGGCGACCGACGGCCGAGGCGTCGACGTGGTCCTCGACGTGCTGGGCGGCGGCGCGCTCGCCGCCAACGTGGCGCTGCTCGCGGAGGGCGGGCGGCTCGTCGTCATCGGGCTGCAGCAGGGACGCCGGGGCGAGCTGGACCTGTCGGCGCTCATGGCGCGTCGCGCGTCCGTCATCGGGACGACCCTGCGCGACCGGCCTGCCGCGCAGAAGGACGCGATCCTCGCCGGGGTCGCCGAGCACGTGTGGCCGATGCTCACCGACGGGCGCCTGACCCCGGTCGTCCACGCACGCCTGCCGCTGGCCGAGGCCGCGCAGGCGCACCGGATGCTCGCGTCCGGCGGCGTGCTCGGCAAGCTCGTGCTCGAGCCCTGACCGTCGCCGGGCCCCCTCGGGCGCCCGTCAGCCGAGCAGGCCCGCCGCGAGCGCCGGGGCGAGCACGGGCGTGAGCGGCAGGCGCGGCACGAGCGTCGCCTGCACCGCGTGGTAGAGGTCCGCCTTGCCGGCCCAGACGGTGCGCGACACCCGGTTGTCCGTGCCGAGCTCGTGCCACCAGGAGCCGCCCTCGCGGTCGAGCACGTACGTGCCGACGTACTCCCACCACTGCGTGTAGAGGTCGTCGAACCGCCGCTCCCCCGTCGCGTGCGCCAGGGCGGCGGCCGCGGCGACCGCCTCGGCGGCGACCCAGTGCATGCGCTCGCGCACGACCGGCCGCCCCTCCCAGTCCACGGTGTAGACGAAGCCGGGCGCGCCGTCGACGGCCCAGCCCTCCCGCACGCCGGCGTCGAACAGGGCGACCGCGTCGTCGAGCATCCACGCGGGGGCGTCGTCGCCGGCCGCGGCGAGGGCGGCGCGCGCGTGCAGGGTGAGGCGGGCCCACTCGAACCAGTGCCCGATCGTCGCCCCGTACGGCCGGAACGGGTGCGCGGGCGTGCCGGCGTTGTACTCGAGGTCCGGCGTCCACGTGGCGTCGAAGTGCTCGGGGATGCGCCAGTCGTTGCCGGCCGCGAACCCGTGCACCACGCGCTCCACGACGCGCGCGGCGCGGTCGAGCCAGCGCCGGTCGCCCGTGACGTCGGCGGCGGTGAGGTACGCCTCGACGGTGTGCATGTTGGCGTTGACGCCGCGGTAGGCGTCGAGGTCGGTGAAGGTGCGGTCCCACGCCTCGACGGCCATGCCGGCCTCGTCGTCCCAGAAGTGCCGCTCCTGCACGGCGAGCGCCTCGTCGAGCAGCTCGCGCGCGCCCGGCCGGCCGGCCACGGTGGCGCTCGCCGTCGCGAGCACCACGAACGCGTGCGGGTAGGCCGCCTTCTCGTCGTCGCGCGGCGTGCCGTCGCGCTCGACCTCCGCGTACCAGCCGCCGTGCTCGGCGTCGTGGAAGAGGCCGGTGAGGGCGGCGAGGCCGTGGTCCACCAGCGCGGCGGAGCCGGGGCGGCCGGCGAGGTGCGCGAGCGCGTACACGTGCGTCATGCGGCACGTGATCCACAGCTCGAGCGGGCCGTCCTCGGGGTGGCCCTGCTCGTCGAGCCGGGCGAACCCGCCGGTCGGCACGCGGGAGGCGTGCCCGAACTCCCAGAGCCGGTCGGCCTCCGCCTCGAGCCAACGGTGATGCGCCGGGGTGCTCAGCCACGCCATGCGGGCAGCCTAGCCAGCAGACGCCGTCGTCCCCCGCCGAACCGGCCGTCCGGCAGCAACCGGGTACGGGATCGCTGCACGACGGCCGGTTCGCACCCGAGGGCGGGTGGTGGCGGGGGCGGGGTGGGCGGGGGTCGGAGGGGCGACCGTGCTGCGGGTGTCGGGAGGCTCGACCAGAATGCCGAGGGTGGACCAGACGCAGCACGACGCCCGCACCCCGGACGACGGCACGCCCGACGCCCCGGCCCGTGACGACCGCCCGCGCGTGGTCGTCCTCCCCGCGGAGGGGCAGCCGGCCGCGCCGGACGGCGCCGCCGAGGACGACGGCCGCCGCGAGGACGTCGCGGGCATGGTCGAGCAGCCGGCCAAGGTCATGCGGATCGGGACGATGATCAAGCAGCTGCTGGACGAGGTGCGGGCGTCGCCGCTCGACGACGCGGCCCGGGCACGCCTCGCCGACATCCACGAGCGCTCCCTGCACGAGCTCGAGGACGGCCTGTCGCCCGAGCTCGTCGACGAGCTGCGGCGCATCGCGCTCCCCTTCTCGGAGGACGCGTCCCCGTCGGACGCCGAGCTGCGCGTCGCGCAGGCGCAGCTGGTCGGCTGGCTCGAGGGGCTGTTCCACGGCATCCAGACGGCGCTCGTGGCGCAGCAGATGGCCGCGCAGGCACAGCTCTCGCAGATGCGCCGGGCGCTGCCGCCGGGTGCGCGCCCGCCCGGTCCGGGCGCGCCGTTCGGCATGCCGGCGCCGCACGGCGAGGGCGGCGAGGACGTCCGCCCCACGCCGGGCCAGTACCTCTGACGCGGACAAGGGCGCACCCCGTCAGGGCGTGGCTCGTCAAGGCGCACCCCGTCAGGGCGCACCTCATCAGGGCGCGGGCGGCGCCGCCGCCTCGGCCGGCTCGTCCGCGCCCGACCGGGCCGTGAGCGCGATGGCGCCGGACACGACCACGAGGCCGACGAGCTCGAGCCCGTGCGGCCACTGGCGCAGCACGACCGCGCCGACGACGGCCGCGGTCGCGGGCAGGAGCGCGAGGAGCACCGCGAACGTCGCCGCGGTGACGCGTCGCAGCACCACCTGCTCGAGCGCGTACGGCACGACGGACGAGCACACGGCGATCGCGACGACGAGCGCCGCGAGCCGGGCGTCCACGAGCACCGGGCCGGCTCCCCCGGCGAGGAACGGCGCGAGCACCAGCGCGCCCGCGGTCATCGCGACGGCCAGCCCGCTCGCGCCCGGCGTACCGGCCCGTGCGACGCGGCGGCCGAGCAGGATGTACGCCGCCCAGCACACGGCCGACACCCCGATCGCCACGAGTCCGGTCACGGCGCCGGGGCCGGTGTCGAGGCTGACGCCCGCGAGCAGGACGACGCCCACGGCGGCGACCGCGATGGCCGACCGGTCCCGCCAGCCGCTGCCCGTGACGGCCGCGACGGCCACGGGGCCGAGGAACTCGAGGGCGACCGCGGTGCCGAGCGGAAGGTGCTCGATCGCGACGTAGAACGCGACGTTCATCAGGGCCAGCACCACGCCGAACGCGACGGTGACGCCCAGCCGGCGCCGCCGCCAGAGTGCGCGGTCCCGCCACGGCCGACGCCACGCGAGCAGCACGAGCGCCGACACGGCGATGCGCAGCCACGCGACGACGCCCGCGGGCAGCACGGCGAACAGGCCGACCGCGAGCGCGGCCCCGACGTACTGCGTCAGCCCGGAGACGACGAACAGCAGCGGGGCGGGCACGCGGTCAGGCTACGCGCGCCGTCGTGCCGCCCCGGCACGCGACGAGGGCCCGGGTGCGGTGCGCACCAGGGCCCTCGTCGGGCACGTCAGCCCTTGACCGACCCCGCGAGCAGCCCGCGGACGAAGTACCGCTGCAGCGCGAGGAACACGACGAGCGGCACGACCATCGCGACGAACGCACCGGCCGACAGCAGGTGCCACTGCGACCCGCGCGTGCCCGCGAGCTCGGCGATGCGCACGGTCAGGGGTGCCACGTCCGTGGTGCCCCCGACGAACACGAGCGCGACCAGCAGGTCGTTCCACACCCAGAGGAACTGGAAGATGCCGAACGACGCGATCGCGGGCGTGAGCAGCGGCAGCAGCACGCGGAAGAACACGGTCACGTGCCCGGCGCCGTCGACGCGCGCCGCCTCGACGAGGGACGCGGGTATGTCCTTCATGAAGTTGTGCAGCAGGTAGATCGCGAGCGGCAGCGCGAAGATCGAGTGCGACAGCCAGACCACCCAGAACGACCCCTCGAGGCCCCAGCTGACGTACTGGCGCAGCAGCGGCAGCAGCGTCACCTGGATGGGCACGACCTGGAGCGCGAACACGGCGACGAACAGCAGCTCCCGCCCGCGGAACGGGATCCACGCGAACGCGTACGCCGCGAGCAGCGCCAGCGAGATCGGGATGACGACCGCGGGCAGCGTGATGACGACCGAGTTGACGAAGAACGTCGCGAAGCTCGTGGAGGACCCGAACAGCACCTCGCTGTAGTTCTCGAACGTCAGCGCGGGGTTCTGCAGGAACGTCCACCAGCCGGAGCTGCGGATCTCCGAGCGGGGCCGGACCGACGTCACGAGGAGCCCGAACGTCGGCACGGTCCACAGGATCGCGAGGACGATCGCGATGCCCGACGCCCACGGCGAGCTCAGCCGCCCCTTCGCCGCGATGGCGCGCTGCTCGGCGCGGGTCAGCCCCCGCACCTTGCGGGTGTCGACCTCGGTCGGGTCGGTGAGCGTCGTCGGCGGGATGGCGGTCATCGGATCTCCTCCGCGAGCTTCAGCTGCCGCACGTTGTACGCGATGATCGGGATGACAAGGACGAACAGGATGACCGCGAGCGCGGCACCCAAACCCTGCTGCCGCGCCGTGAAGCTCTGGACGTAGAACTCGTACGCGACGACCGAGGTGTCGAAGTTGCCGCCGGTCATGGTGCGGACGATGTCGAAGACCTTGAGGGTCGCCATCGCGATCGTCGTGACGACGACGACGAGCGCCGGCCGGATCGACGGCACCGTGATGTACCGGAACATGCCGAGCCCGTGCAGGCCGTCGAGCCGCGCGGCCTCCACGATGTCGTCGGGGATGGCCTTCACCGCCGCGGACAGCACCGTCATGGCGAACCCGGCCTGGATCCACACCATGACGGCGATGAGGAACAGGTTGTTCCACGGCTGGTCCTGCAGGAACTGCTGCGGCTGCATGCCGAGCCACACGAGCACCTGGTTGAGCAGGCCGGTCTGCTGGATGTTGCCCTGCACCGGCTTGTACTCGTAGACGAACTTCCAGATGATCGACGCGCCGACGAGGGAGATCGACATCGGCAGGAAGATCAGCGTCTTCGCGAGGTACTCGAACCGCGTGCGGTCGACGAGCACGGCGTAGACGAGGCCGAAGAGCGTGGCCAGCAGCGGCACCAGGACCACCCACAGGGCGGTGTTGCGCAGGACCGTCTGGAACCGGTCGTCGGTGAACGCGGTGACGTAGTTGTCGGCGCCGACGAAGGTGCGTCCGCGCCCGTCCCGGAACGAGTTCCACACCGTGCGCAGGCCCGGGTAGAGCAGTCCGAACGCGAGGAACAGCAGCGTGGGGCCGAGGAAGCCGAGGACGACCACCCAGGTGGGTGCACGCTTCAGCCGGTCGATCCCGAGCAGGATCGCGCCCATCACGACGACGAAGAGCAGGATGGCGATGACCATCAGCGTCAGCTTCTCGGCGGTCGTGTCGGGTTGGAGCAACCAGTCCATGGTCATCCCCTCGTCGTGCCGGTCGCCCTCGACCGGTCAGCGGGTACGGACGCCGTGGTGGGGGCCACCGTGACCGGTGACCCCCACCCCGTGGTGCGACGACGTCAGCTGCTGGGCCAGGAGGCCTCGATGTTCGACAGCGTCGTCTCCGAGTCCTGGCCGGGGCTGATCCACGAGACCATCTCGCGCCAGAACGAGCCGGTGCCGACCGCGCCGGGCATCTGGTCGGAGCCGTCGAACCGGAAGGTGTAGGACTCGTCGGTCAGCAGGTCGAACGACAGCTGGTCGATCGAGGACTGCAGCAGGTCGCGGTCCAGGCCGTTGTTCGCGCTGATCCAGCCCTGGCCCGTCACCTCGGCCTTGGCGTTGGCCCACTGCGGGCTCGACAGGTACGCGTGGAAGGCCTGCACCTCCTCGCGGTCCGAGAAGGCGGTGACGAACTCGCCGCCGCCGAGGAGCGGCTTGTCGTCCTCCGAGGCACCCGGCAGGTAGAACGCGTAGACGTCGCCGTCCTCCGCGACCTCGAGGCCCTCGTCCCAGTTGGCCTGGTAGAAGTTCGCCGCGCGGTGCAGGTGGCAGGTGCCGTCGGGGATGCCGTTGCCGGACTCGTTCCACGGAGCGGACGCGATGGACGCGACGTCGCCGAGGCCGCCGTTGACGTAGTCCTCGTTCTTGAGGATGCCGCCGACCTCCTCGAGCGCCGCCACGATCTGCGGGTCGTCGAAGGGGATCTCGTGGTTGACCCACTGGTCGTACACGTCGGGGCCGGCGGTGCGCAGGACGACGTCCTCGAGCCAGTCGGTGGCCGGCCAGCCGGTGGCGTCGCCGGACTCGATGCCCGCGCACCACGGCTTGACGTCGGGGTTGTCCTCGACCATCTGGTCGGTGAGGTCGAGCAGCTCCTGCCACGTCGTCGGGATCTCGTAGCCGTTCTCCTCGAACGCGCTCGGCGAGTACCAGACGAAGGACTTCACGTTGGCGCCGAGGGGCGTCGCGTAGAGCGTGCCGTCGACCGTGCCGTACTCGACCCACTGCTCGGTGTAGAACTCGTTCGCGTTCTCGACGACGGCCTCGCCCGCGGGCTGCACGGCGTCGGGGAAGTCCTCGACGAGCGAGCGCAGGAAGCCCGGCTGCGGGATGTAGGCGATGTCGGGCGCGTTGCCGGCCTCGAGCCGCACGGGCAGCTGCGCCTCGAACTCGCGCGAGCCCTCGTACTCGATGGTGGCGCCGGTGCACTCCTCGAACGGCGCGTACGACGCCCGCTGCTCCTCGGCCTCGGGGTCGACGATCGACGTGTAGACGGTGACCGTCGTGCCCTCGAGGTCGCCGTACTGCTCGTAGTCGGCGCAGTCGAACGTCGGCTCGGCGTCACCGCCGCCACCGCCCGACGCGTTCCCCCCGTCACCGCCCGAGCATGCCGTGAGCACGAGCCCGAGCCCGGCGACCGATGCGGCGAGCGTCAGCCCGCGGCCCCGCTGGATGCGCTTCATGTGACCTCCACGTCCTCGTGGTCGTTCGGCGGACCGTCGTGGCCCGGCCTGCGTCGAGACAAGTCCGTTTCTGCAACGCTTGCAAGGGCGAAACACAGACGAACCGGTCACGATCAGGTCACGGCGCGAACGTTGGGGCAGGTCGGCGGCGTGCTCGCCCGCCGGCAAGCGCCCGGTGACCGCGTCGGGGCGCCTCGCTACCGTGGCGGCATGCGCGCGTCGGGCACGGGCGAGGGCGGTGCGGTGACCGGCGGGGTGCACCCCGTCGAGGGCGCCCCGGGGTTCGTCGTCGACTGGCGTGCGCCCGCGGGTCGGCCCGACTGGCTGCTGGGGGCGGGCGCCTCGCGCGCGGAGCAGGCGACCGTCGCGGTCGCCACGGCCGCGGGCACGGTCGGCGTGGTCGCAGCCGCGACCACGACGTCCTGGACGCCGTGGCAGTGGGTCGTCGTGCTCGCGCTGGCCCTCGACGTCGTCGGCGGCGCGACCGCCAACGCGCTGGGCACCGCGAAGCGGCAGTACCACGGGTCGGCGGACGCCGACCTGACCCGGCGCGGCCGGGTGCTGCGCAGCAGCCCGGTGTTCACGGCCGCGCACGTGCACCCGTACGTGCTCGCGCTGCTGCTCCCCGGAGCGGACGGCGCGTGGGCGACCTTCTGGTACGTCGGCTGCCTCGTCTCCGTGCTGGCCGTGCGCGCCGTGCCGCTGCACCTGCAGCGACCCGTGGCGTTCGGGGCGCTCACCGCTCTCCTCGCCGCCGGCCCGCTCGTGGCGGCCCCACCCGGGCTCGCGTGGTTCGGGCCGGTGCTCGCGGTCAAGCTCGTCGCCGCGCACGCCGTGCGTGAGGAGCCGTACCGGCCGGTCGGCGGAAGGGACGCCGCAGGAGTCAGGTGAGGACGCGCCGCAGGACGGCGACCGCGCCGTCGTCGTCGATGGTCCCCGTGACCTCGTCCGCAGCCAGCCGCACGCGCTCGAGCGCGTGCCCCATCGCGACGCCGCACGCCGCCCAGCGCAGCATCTCCACGTCGTTCTCGCCGTCGCCGATCGCGAGGGTCTCGTACGGCTCCACGCCCAGCTCCCGCC
>JAPSIR010000280.1 GCA_031178625.1 Cellulomonas sp. | reverse complement strand
CGGGTCGTAGTGGGTTCCCGCGGCGACGGCGCGCAGCGTGTCGGCGTCGACGGGGACCGGTGTGGGTTCAGCCGCACTCATGTGCCTACCCAATCACTGCACGGGCGACCGCGCAGGTGGGAGCGGGTTCCCCACGGTCGGGGCACGGCCGGTCCGTGGGGCGCGGCGCGGCGCCGGCGTCAGCGGGCCCGGCGCGCCGTGCTGCCGCGGGCGACGAGGCGGGGGAGCGGGGCCGTGGAGCTCGTGGGGCGGCCGGACGCCAGCAGGTTCAGGACCGAGTCGGCGACCTGGACGCCCATCGCGTGCACGTCGAGGCTCATCGCCGACAGCGCCGGGTGCGAGAGGCGGCACAGCGCGGAGTCGTCCCACGCGAGCAGCGACACGTCCGTGGGGACGGACAGGCCGAGCTCGTGGGCGACGCCGAGGCCGGCGACGGCCATGACGTCGTTGTCGTAGACGATGGCCGAGGGCGCGTTGCCGCGGCCGAGCAGCGCCCGGGTGGCGCGGGTGCCGGACTCCTCGCCGTAGTCGCCCTCGACGACCACGCCCCGTGCGCCGACCGCGGCGCACTCCTCGAGGAGGGCCGCGGTGCGGGACTGCGTGTGCGTGAGCGTCGACGGGCCCGACACGCGCCCGATCGTGGTGTGCCCGAGGCCGACGAGGTATGCGACGGCGTCCCGCATGGCCTGGCCGTTGTCGATCCACACGTGCGCCACGCCCTCGAGCGCGCGTTCCGGCCCGCCCACGACGACCGTCGGGATCGCGAGCTCGCGCAGCACCGCGAGCCGCGGGTCGTCCTGCACGAGGTTGACGAGGACGACGGCGTCCACCATGCCGCCGTCGCCCCAGCGGCGGTAGGCGCGGATCTCCGCCTCGTGGTCGGGGACCACGTGCAGCAGCAGCGAGCGGCCGTCGGTCGAGAGGGTCTCCTCGATGCCGGCGATGAGCTCCATGAAGAACGGCTCGAGGCCGAGCATCCGGGCCGGCCGCGCCAGCACCAGGCCGATCGCGTCCGAGCCCTGGGTCACGTGCGCCAGCCTAGCGGCGGCCGGTGCGCGTCCCCGCGTCGCTGCCGGTGCGGCGGTCGGCGCGTCCAGCGCACCGGCCGCCCCGCCCGGAGGCACGGTCAGCCGGCGACCGCGGCGCCGCTAGGTGCGGGCACGACGACGTCGTTCGCCGTCCGCAGCACCGGCACGCGCAGCAGGTCCTGCGGGTTGAGCTGCGCGGACGTCCGCACCCGGAAGCGGGCACGTGCACCGGCGGGCAGCGTCACGAGCGCGTCGTCCACGCGCGCGGCCGGGTCGAGACGGTCGACGAGGAGGGTCACGTCCTTGGCCAGGGACCGCGCGACCACCTCGACCTCGTAGCCGTCCTGCGTGGGCGTGACGCTGCCGGTGAGCGGCGCGGGGTCGAGGTCGAGGTCGACGTCCTCGACCCACGTGTGCACGTGGCGCGCGTGGTCCAGCGTGACCACGAGCGCCTCGCGGGTCGGGTCGACGGGTGTCGTGAGCGGGTCGGCGAGCGCGAACGTGCCGACGGACCACGCCCCCACGGTGAGCGGCAGCTCCGCGGACGCGAGGACCGTGCCGTCGAGGCGCTGCCGCTCGAGCCGGGCCACGCCCTTCCACAGCGTCGGCGTGTCGTTGACGACGAGCAGGGCCTCCCGGCCGTCGCGCGGCTGCACGGTGACGACGCGCTCGGCGAAGGCGGCGCGCATCGCGTACCAGAGCGGCTTGGGCCGCTCGTCGCCGTCGACCGCGGCCCACGAGGTGACGGGCCAGCAGTCGTTCAGCTGCCACACGATCGACCCTGCGGTCCGCGGCCACCACGAGCGGTGGTGCTCCACGGCGAAGCGGACCGCGCGCGCCTGGTTGAGCTGGCCGGCCCAGTGCCAGTCCGCGAAGTCGCCGGGCACGCCGAGGTGCGGCGCCATGCCGCGGTCGAGCTTCCCGTTGCCGTCGTCGGCCTTCTGGTGCAGCAGGAACGTCGGGTGCTCCTTGCCCGCGACGGCGCCCTCCTCGTCCCGCACGGCACGTCGCAGCGTCGCCCACGTCGGCGGCCCCTGGAAGCCGAACTCCGAGCAGAACCGCGGCACCTCGTCGCGGTAGACCGTGTAGTCGACGCGGTTCCACACCTCCCACTGGTGGTGCGTGCCGTGGTCGGGGTCGTTGGGGTGCACGTCGGCCGGGTCGAAGCCGGGGGACGTCGGGCTGTTCGCCGCGTAGGGGCGGGTGGGGTCGAGCTCGGCGACGACGGCCGGCAGCACCTCGGTCGCGTAGGCCCGGCCCCACGTGCGCCCGTCCAGGTCGTCCTTCCAGCCCCAGTCCTCGTGGCCCCACAGGTTCTCGTTGCCGCCGTTCCACAGCACGAGCGACGGGTGCGGCGCGAGGCGGGCGACGTGCTCGCGAGCCTCCGCCTCGATCTCGTCGCGCAGCGGCTGCTCCTCGGGGTACGCGGCGCAGGCCAGCAGGAAGTCCTGCCAGACCAGCAGCCCGCGCTCGTCGCACAGCTCGTAGAAGTCCTCGGACTCGTAGACACCGCCACCCCACACGCGCAGCAGGTTGAGGTGGGCGCCGAGGGCCTGGTCGAGGCGGCGGGCGATGCGCTCGCGGGTGAGGCGGGTCAGCAGGTGGTCGTCCGGGATCCAGTTGGCGCCCTTGACGAACAGCGGCCGCCCGTTGACGCGGAGCGTGAACGCCGTGCCGTGGTCGTCGGCGGACGTGTCGAGCTCGACGGTGCGGAAGCCGATGCGTCGCGTCCATGTGGCCAGCACGGGGCCCGTACCGCGCGGTGCGGCGGGCGCCGCGACGTCGGCCGCGCTCAGCTCGACGGTCAGGGCGTGCAGCGGCTGCCCGCCGTGCCCGACCGGCCACCACAGGGGCGCGTGCGGGACCTCGAGCCGCAGCACCCCGGAGGTGGCGCCGGGGTCGAGGCGGCCGACCGCGTCGACGCCGGCCACCTCCGCGTGCACGACGAGGGCGGCGTCGCCGCCGGGGAGCCCGGACCGCTCGACGTCGACGTGCAGCTCGATGACACCGGTGCCGTCCGGCTCCACCGTGACGAGCGGCCGGACGGCGGCGAGGCGCGCGACGCGCCACCGCTCGACGCGCACCGGCCGCCACAGCCCGGCGGTCTGCAGGTCCGGCCCCCAGTCCCAGCCGAACGAGCACGCCATCTTGCGGACCATGTTGAACGGCTGGGTGTACGCGGCCGGGCGGGGGCCGAGGCGCTCGGCCTCGGCCTCGGCGTGCGC
>JAPSIR010000279.1 GCA_031178625.1 Cellulomonas sp. | reverse complement strand
GACCCGGTCGGCGTCGTCACGTTCACCGTCGCCGACCTCAACCCCGGCCTCGTCGCCGCGTACCTGTCCGCCGAGCACGGCATCGGCGTGCGCGACGGCCGGTTCTGCGCGCACCCGCTGCTCGCGCACCTCGGCGCGTCGCAGGGTGCGGTCCGCGCGTCGATCGGCGTGGGGACGACCGCGGAGCACGTCGACCGGCTCGTCGCGGCCGTCGGCGCGCTCGTCGACCGCGGGACGCAGGCCGGCTACGAGGTCGTCGACGGGTGCTGGTCCGTCGTCGACGACACGCGCCCGCTCGTCGAGGTCCGCGGGCTCGACCACCTCGCGGCGACCGCGGCCGCCGCCTGCGGCCCGGCCCTCGACGACTGAGCGGAGCCCCCGCCGGCGACGGCCCGCGCGCGGGGGTCAGCGCCCCAGCCGGCGCGCCGCGCGTCGCAGCATCGCCGTCACCACCAGCGGGTGCACCGGCTGGACGACGCCGAAGTACAGGCGCCCGCGCCACCCGTGCAGCCGGACGGCCGTCGTCACGCGCACCAGGCGCGCGTCCGCGTCGACCGCGACGCCGCAGCGGAAGTCGAGGTGGACGTCGTCGTGCGCGATCAGTGCCTCCTGGCCGACGACCTCGTCGACCGCGAACGCGCCACGCGGCGCCGCGGGGATCCGCAGCAGCGGCACGAGCCCCTGGCGCACCGCGAGCGCGGCCAGCACCCAGCGCGGCATGGCGGCGGGGGAGAAGATCGCCTCCGCCCAGACCGCGGGGTCCGTCGGCGCACCCGCGGGCAGGGCCGCGATCACCGCGTCGGCGAAGTCGGGCGCGGGGACGTCCCGCAGGGCGAGCGACCAGTGCGTCATGGGTCCTCCGTCGTGGGTGTGCCGGTCACGCTAGAGGGGCGCACCTGAGACGGGGCCGAGCGGGTGGAGGCGGCTGTGCCACGCTCCACCCGTGGAGCACGACCTCGTCCTCGCGGGCCACGGCGTCCGGCTCGTCCCGCTGCAGGCGGAGCACGCGGCGCCGCTGCTCAGGTTCACCGACGACGCCGTGTGGCGGGGCATGACGTCGCCGACGCCGCGCACCGCGGCCGACATGGAGCGGGTCGTCGCGACGGCGCTCGCGGCGCCCGGCCGGTACGCCTTCGCGGTGCTCGACGGGGACGACCGGGTCGTGGGGTCCACGTCCCTCTACGACGTCGACCGCACCGTGGGCCGGCTGGAGATCGGGCACACCTGGTACGACCCGGCCGTGTGGGGAACCGACGTGAACCCCGCCTGCAAGCTCCTGCTCATGACGCACGCCTTCGAGGGGTGGCACGTCGTGCGCGTCGGGTACCGCGTCGACGAGCGCAACCACCGCTCGGTCGCGGCCGTCACGAAGCTCGGGGCGGTCCCCGAGGGACGGCTGCGCGGGCACCGTCTGCGCCCCGACGGCTCCCGCGGCGCGTCGCTGTACTTCTCCGTCCTCGCCGACGAGTGGCCGGCCGTCCGCGACCGGCTGCGCGCGCGGCTCGCCGGGCGGGCCGTGCCGGACGACCGCACGCACCTGCTGCTGCTCGGCGGGCGGTCGGGCGTCGGCAAGTCGACCGTCGCGGCGGCGGTGCACGACCTGCTGACCGCGCGGGACGTGCGCCACGCGGTGGTCGAGGGCGACGCGCTCGACCTCGCGCACCCCGCGCCGTGGGAGCACGGTGTCGCCGCCGCGAACCTCGGTGACGTCTGGCGCCGCTACCGCGCGCTCGGGTACCGGCGGCTCGTCGTCACCAACACCGTCAGCGTGCTCGAGGCCGACGTGCTCGCCGCGGCCGTGGGGGACCGGCCGCACGTGACGTCCGTGCTCCTCACCGCCTCGGACGCCACCGCGCACGAGCGGCTGGCGCGGCGCGAGCGCGGTGCGTCGCTGGCGGCCCACGTCGCGCGCTCCGACGCGGCGGCGGTGCGGCTGGAGGCCGGGGCGGCCGCGGACGTGCACCGGGTCGCGACGGACGGGCGCGACCCCGAGGACGTGGCGGCGGAGGTGCTGCGGCTCGCCGGCTGGTGAGCCGTGAGCGGCGTGGCACGCGCCGCGCTCAGCCCACCCGGATGCGCAGGTGCGCCGCGAGCAGCGGCGCCAGGTCGACGAGCTGGTCCGGGCTGATCGTCGCGCCGGCGAGCCCGCCGACGCCGTCGACCGCCTCGCGCAGCCGCGCGCCCCGCAGGTCGACGTCGGTGAGGTGCGCGTTCTCGACGTCCAGCCGGCGGACGTCGCAGTCGACGACCGTCAGCCGCTTCACGCGCGCGCCGGACAGGTCGAGGTCGCCGAGCATGACGCGCTCGAGGCGCACCTCCTCCACGGTGGCGCCCCGCAGGTCCAGGTAGTCGACCTTGCCCCCGACGACCTGCACGCGCAGCCACTCGCCACCCGACGCGCTCAGCGCCCCGAGGCGCACGTCGGTGAGCGTGGAGTCGCGCCACGTCGAGGAGGGCGCGCGCACGTCGCCCGCCTGCACGCGCGTCCACGTCGTGTCGAGCAGGCGCGCGTGGTCGAGGCGCACGCCGTCGGCGCGGCAGTCGACGAGCGCGCACTCGAGGAAGCGCGCGCCGGACGCGTCGCGCCCGGCGAGGTCGAGACCGGTGAACGTGAGGTCGTCGAGGTCGGCGTCGGGCAGCAGGTCGTCGGCGGTCGCATCCACACCGGGAGCGTGCCACGGGCCGCCGACAGCGAGGGCGGGCGGAACGACCCGGACGTCAGGCCATCGACGCGAGCAGGGCCCGGCACGCGGCCTCGCAGCGCCGGCACGCCTCCGCGCACACGCGGCAGTGCTCGTGCATGCCGGCGTGCTGCTCGCACTCGTCGGCGCACTGCCCGCACGCGACCGCGCACGCCTCCAGCAGCGCGGCGACGAGCTTGAGGTCGGGGTCGGTCTGCCGGCTGAGCACCGCGGCGGTCGCGGTGCAGACGTCGGCGCAGTCGGCGTCGGTGCGGATGCAGGCGCGCAGCTCGGCGACGTGCTCCTCGCCGAGACAGGCGTCGGCGCACGCGGTGCAGGTCTGCGCGCACGCGAGGCAGGCCTCGATGCAGGCGACCAGCTCCTCCGCGGGGGCGAACGGGTCGCCGGGGTAGCTGTCGACCATCTGCCGCACGGTGCTCACGGTGCCTCCTCGGGTGCCCGTCGCGGCCGGCGTCCCGGCCCGGGGACGACGTGCACGCCCGCCACGCTAGGCGCGGGTCACCCGCCCCGCCCGACGACCGCCGTCCCGGCCCCGCCGTCCCGGCCCCGCCG
>JAPSIR010000278.1:1902-3272 GCA_031178625.1 Cellulomonas sp. | reverse complement strand
GGGACGACCGACGGCCCGTCCGGCACGTGCAGGACGAGGGTGTGCCGGTCCGGCAGCGCGACGAGCACGCCGTCCGGGTACGCGCGCGGCCCGTGCAGCGCGGTCAGGACGTGGTCGAGCACGAGCACCTTGCTCGCCACGAACATCGAGTCCCCGATCAGCACGTCGGCCTCGGCGCCGTCGGCGAGCGGCTCGCGGCGGTGCTCGTACGGCTCGGCGACGAGCCGGGCGTGGCCGGCGGCGCGCAGCACGTCGTGGCCGGCGCGGGCGACCTCGTCGTCGGTCAGCAGGGAGACGGCGTGCGGCGAGTCGAGCACGAGCGCCTCGACGAGGTCCTCGGCGACGGGCACTGCGTACCCGAGGCGCTCGGCGCCCCACTCGGCGAGCGTGTCGCTGGAGTAGACGCGCAGCACGGTGCCCGCGAGCAGCTCGTCGACGGGCATCGTCGCCACGTCCGGCGGGGGCTGCAGCAGCCGCGCGACATGCCCCTCGACGAGGTCCGGCCACACGCGGCGGTCGTCGGTCTCGGCGCACAGGGCCGCGAGGTTCCACAGCCCGAACACGCGCCCGTCGAGGCTCTCCAGCCGGTCGGCGAACGCCACCACCGGCACCCCCGCCCGGGTCAGCGCGTCGGTGGCGAGCCGGCGCACGCGCTCGGCGTCGGCGACGCTGAGGAAGGGCAGCGCCTCGTCGGGCGTGCGGTCCTCACGACGACGGAACAGTCCCATCCGTGCCTCCGGCGGTGCGGCGCTCCGCCCGGTGCGTCGCGACGCCGCACAGCGTGCCGTGCGGCACACCCGCGGGGGAACACCCGGCCACGCGCGTCACCCGGATGATCGCCCCGGCCCGGCCGGCGCGCAGGACGACGCCGCCCCGACGGTAGCCCGCCGGGGCGACGTGCGTGGGTGGGGTCAGGCCGCCAGGACGTGCGGCGGGTAGCCGCGGCGCTCGACCTCGGCGCCCTCGGCGACGCTCGCCTCGGGGGCCACGACGACGCCGTCCTGCAGGCGGGCGCGCGCCCCGACCTCGGCGCGGGTGCCGAGCTTCGCGGAACGCCCGACGACCGCGTTGCGGCCGACGTGGACGTGGGTGCCGAGCTGTGCGCCCTCGGAGACGACCGCGCCGGGCTCGACCCAGCAGTAGCGTCCGAGGTGCGCACCGGGTTCCACCTGCGCGCCGGGGTCCACCCACGTGCCGTCCGCGACGTACGCGTCGTCGGCCACGCGGGCCCCCTTGGCGACCATGCCGCCGCCGTTGCTGTGCCGGAAGTAGCGGACGACCCGGCCGTCGTCGGTCTCGAGATCTTCGTATCGCTTCCTCATAACACCTTCCCCAACGCCGCGAGGTCATGGGATGTTCCCCGCGACGGG
>JAPSIR010000278.1:0-1802 GCA_031178625.1 Cellulomonas sp. | reverse complement strand
TGCTGCCCGGCGTCGAGGTCGAGGCCTGCGACGTCGTCGTGCTGCCCGCCGGCGTGCCGCTGGCCTGGGTGGGCGTCAGCGAGAACCCGCAGGTGACCCGGGACGCGCACGAGGAGTACGAGCCGCAGCCGGTGGCCTGGCGCGTCGACTGACGCGCCGGGTGCCGCGTCAGCCCAGCGGCGCGCGCCACGTCGTCGACCGCGTGAGGGAGACGGCGTCGAGGGCGCCGAGCGGTCCGCGCCCGGACCGGCGCCGGTCCGCCGCGCCGGCCGGGAGCCACACGCGCGCCTCCCGGTGCAGCGGCAGGACGCGCACGCCGACGCGGTCCGCGACGGCGCCGGGCAGGACGTCGAGGTCGACGTGCCACGGGGTGCCGTCGCCGAACCTGTCGGCGACGACGCACCCGTCGACGAGGAGCTGCGCGACGTCGCCGGCCCAGTCGACGCGCAGGTGGCGGACGGTGCCGGGCGCGGGGGCGCCCACGTCGGCGAGCCGGTGCTCGGCCGCGAGCGCGGCCACCTGCTCGGGCGTCGGGGCGGACGCGCGCCCGTCCACCTCGCCGTAGGACGCGGGCACGTCACCGGCCGGCCGTACGCACGACGTGCGCACGGCCCGGGAGGCGACGCCGCCGTCCGTCGTGGTCGACGCGTCGGGCGACACGTCGACCGTCGCCCAGCGCGCCCCGTCCCACCGCCGCACGACGGGTGCGTCGGCGGACCGCACGACCACGTCGGCGCCGTCCGTCCACAGCGGCGCGTCGGCCAGCAGCAGCTCCCGCCCGCGCGGCCCGTCGACCACCCACACGCGGTCGGCGTCGCACGCGCCGACGACGAGCACACGCGCCGCACCGCCCGCGAGCGCGAGCAGCCCACCGGTGCGGGGGTCGACGCGGTGCACGCCGGGCGCGGTGGTCGTCCACCCGTCCCCGTCCGCCGGCACGTCACCGTCGACCGCCACCTCCGCGGGCACGCCGTCGTGCGCGAGCAGCACGAGCGTGCCGTCGGGCAGCACGGTCAGCGCCGAGGCCGTCGCCCAGCGCAGCCGCACGCCGCCGACGTCGAGCCCCAGCGGCCACCGCGCGAGCGTGCCCGGCGGCACGTCGACCGGCGTCGACGGCAGGACGAGCGGCCCTGCGGGGAGGTCCACCCGCAGGCGCACGCCGGGCAGCACCGGCAGCGGCACGTGCGGCTGGTGCCACGCGAGCAGGGCGAACCCCGTGCCGTCGTCGTCGGCGCGCACGGCCCAGCGCAGCGTCGCCGCGTCGTCGGGACGCGAGGGGAGCGCGTCGGGCAGGGTCGACGGCAGGGTCGCGAGCCGGTCGCCGAACGCGGCGAGGAACGCGTGCTGCACGCGCAGTGCCGCGTGCGAGGGCGCGAGCACGCCCGCCGCCCCGACCGGGGCGTGGAAGTCGTAGTCGAACGTCGGCAGGTCGTTGGGGTAGCCGGTCGCCTGCGACTCCTGCACGTCCTCGACGGGGTTCGTGCCGCCGGCGTACATGTAGTAGCCCTGCCAGGCGGACCCGGCGGCGAGCTTGGTCTGCGCGACGGCGGCGACGTCCAGCGCCGCGGGGGCGTGCCGGCGGTGGTAGGCGGTCGCCATCCCACCGCCCAGCTCGCACGTCGCGGCGGGCCAGGACTCGTCCCGGTCGACCGTCGCGGCGGCGGGCTCCTCGCCCCGCACGTCCGCGCCGATGCCCGGGTCGTCCCACGTGTGCGAGACCAGGTAGTGGGCGCGGAACGCGGGGTGCCAGCCGGCGTCGGCGTCGACCCAGAACCCGTCGCCGTACCCGCCGTACAGCGGCA
>JAPSIR010000277.1 GCA_031178625.1 Cellulomonas sp. | reverse complement strand
GATCGCCCCGCACTGGTAGGCGACCACGTCGACGAACAGCAGCACCGACATCGCCGTCGCGGCCAGCGTCAGCGACAGCGCGGACAGCCGCGCGAACCAGCGGAACAGCCACATCGTCGGCTTCTGCTGCACCTCGTCCTCGCCGGCGGTGATCCACCGCCGCGCCATCCAGCCCGCCATGTTCGCGAACATCGCCGGCACGAGGAACATCCACAGCGCCCGCAGCGGGCTGTGCGACGTCATGCCGCCCCACGAGTACGCCTCGCGGTGCCGGCCGTCGGCGTCGGACGTCCGGTAGAAGCCGGCGATGCGGTCCCCGGCGACGCGCGTCGGCGCCAGGTCGCCCAGCAGCGACTCGGGCCCGGTGCCGCCGACGCCGTGGACGCGGATCTCGGTGAGCCCGTCGAGGGCCGCCCCCGCGGGCACCAGCCCGGCCGATCCGTGCGCGTGGGGCATCGCTCCTCCTCGGGGCACGGCCGCGCCGTCGCGACCACCTGGGGGAGAAGGGGGGCGGAACGCACCGCAGATACGTGCGCGGCCGTCAGGCCGGCGCGAGCACCGCGATCCCGTACGCCGACGCGGCCTCGGCGAGCCGGTCGTCGTACGTCACGAGCCCCTCGAGCTCGTCGCCCAGCTCGAGCGCGGCCGCGAGGTGGATCGCGTCGAGCGACCGCAGCGTCGTCGGCTCCAGCCGGCCCGCGACGTCGAAGACGCGCGACGTCACCGCCAGCAGGACCAGCGCGTCGAGCACGGCGTGCGCCTGGACCGCGGCCTCGGGGGCCGCCCGTCGGACGGCCCGCATGAGCTCCGTGCGCACCAGGTCGCACGCCACGGGCGTCGTGCCGTGCTCCCGCCACCACGCCCGCAGCGCCGCCGTCTCGGCCTCCTCGACGACGAGCTTCACGAGTGCGGAGGTGTCGAGGTAGTGCGCCACGGCTCAGCGCTCGTCGTCGCGCAGCTCGGCGAGGGCGGCGGAGAGCGACCCGCGTCCCGGCGGGGCCGACGCCGGGGCCGGCAGGTCGGCGAGCGACGTGCGCGCCGACCGGGCGGCGCCGGCCTCGAGCAGACGCGACAGCGGCGAGGCCGGCAGGGGCGAGAGCTGCGCCGCCGGCCGCCCGCGGTCCGTGACCGTCAGCGTCTCGCCGGCCGCAGCGCGCGCGACGACGGCGGACGCGTTCTGCTTCAGCTCCCGGATCCCGATCGTCGCCATGTGCTACAGAGTAGCTCTTGGCGCGTCGACTGGGTCGGGCGGCGGTCCTCAGACCGCGACGACCGACCCCTCGACCGTCACCCGGTCCGCGTCGATGTCGTCGAACCACTTGCCGCCGTCGCCGAGGTACCGGAACGTCACGGTGGTGCCGAGCGGCACGGTGACGGACGCGCTCGACATCCCGTTGGACCGCTTCTTCAGCGGGTGCGCGCCGGGCACCCACCCGTTGAAGGTGCCGACGACGCTGACGGGCCCGTCGAGGCTCGGGGTCGGCAGGGCGAACGTCAGGGTGCAGGTTCCGGACTTGGCGGAGCGGGACTTCTTCAGCACGGTGGCATCCACTCTCTTGCTACGGGCGCGGGGTGGCGAGGGCTCGCAGAAGGAAGCGTGGCGTGGCCGTGTTTCCGGGGAGCGCGAGCGCGGTGACCCGCGTGTGACGAGTCGGTGGCGCGCCGTCTGCCCCTGCGGCGCACGCCCTCGTCCTCGAGCGACGGGCGTCACCCTAGAGGACGACGACGGAGGGCCGCGAGTGTCGTCCACCCGCGGCCCTCCGCACTCTCTGACCGGCTCGCCGGCGGCCGGTCACGTCAGCCGCCGACCGCCCGTCAGGGGTACTGCGTCAGGGGTACTGCGTGACGAACGACGGCGTGCCCGTGTTCGAGTTGTCGACCTGCCCGCCGACGCCGTTCACGACGTGCCGGATCGTCCCGGCGCTGAGGTTGACGGTCATGACGTGCGTGAGCCGCACGCCCGGCCGCTGCGGCACCTCGAACCCGTTCTCCGTGATGATCGACGGGTTGTTCTGGTTGAACACGTAGACGCCGCCGCCCCACAGCTGGTGCTCGCGCACCTTGTCGCCGACCTTGTAGCCGGCCCAGCCGAGCGTGCCGTCGGGCTCGGTCCAGTCGGCCTGTGTCGGCGGGTCGTACGGCAGCTCGTTCTGGTAGAGCACGACGCGTCCGCGCTCGCCGTTCCAGATCGTGTTGTGCTGCTGGAAGTGCTCGACGAACAGGCCGGTCGCCGTGACGTCGTCGCCGTTCACGACCACGCCCGTGCGCCCGACGTTCGTGCGCCACCGCTCGGTGTCGCCGTTGACGCCCTCCGTGAAGCCCTCGACGCCGTGGTCGGCGCGCCACACCCACGTGTGGTCGATGAGGACGTCGTCGGCGTCGATCCTCAGCGCCACGTCCGTCGAGCCGCGGTGCGGCCCGCCGACGCGGAAGTACACGTCGCTCAGCGTCAGCGGGTCCAGCCCGCGGGCCTTGTCGTGGCCGCGACCGCGGTGGTCGGCCTCCTGGCCGTCCCGCCCGTGGCCGTGCCCGCGCCGCTCCTTGCCGACCTGCAGCAGCACCGGCGACTCCTGCGGCCCGGCGTCGATCGTCACGCCCGCGACGATCGCCCCGGGTACGTCCGCGACGGTCAGCGGCACCGCGCCGCCGACCGACGTCAGGGTCGCGTGGCCCATCCCCAGCACGACCGTCCCGGCGCGCTTGACCTCGATGCTGCGGGCGACGTCGTAGACGCCCGGCGTCAGCAGCAGGTGCTTGCCGCGCGCGAGCTGGCTGTTGATGGTCTGGACGCGGTCGCCCGGCTTGGCGACGTAGAAGTCGCGCAGCGGGACCGACGTGCCCGGCGTCATGCCGTCGGCCCACGTGATGCCGCGGGTGCCCTCGTGCGCGGACGGCACGCGGACCTGCCAGCGCCCGCGCTCGTCGACGTACAGGTACGGCTTCTCGCGGCTCAGCGGCGTGGTGTCGAGCGTCGTGTACGGCGGGTCGGGGAACGTCGCGTCGTCCGGGGCGCCCTCGACGCCCGCGAACACCTGGTTCCACACGGCGTTCGACCAGCTGCGCACCTCGCTGTTGCGCGTCAGCCACTGCTGCTGCGACCCGTTCGTCACGTCGCCGAAGCGCGAGTCCGCGATGAACCCGCCGCTCGCGTACTGCGGGCCGGCCGTGCAGTAGTCCATGAGGGAGAAGCCGGGGTCCCCCTCGTCGGCGAGGACGTTGACGCGGCGCAGGGACACCGCCTGCGAGACGGCCCAGAAGTTCGCGGCGCGCCGGCAGTCGTCCTGGCCGGTGCCGTCGATGTCGATCGTCAGGTTCGACAGCGTGC
>JAPSIR010000075.1 GCA_031178625.1 Cellulomonas sp. | reverse complement strand
GGACGACGTCGCCCGTGGCGGCGAACGTGAACGTGTACAACCCCGAGTGCGTGGCGACGTCCTTGTCGAGGACGCGCACGACGCCCTCGTCGACCGACCCGGAGGGGCCGTCCGCGAGGAAGTGCTCGAAGTAGCCGATGCGCTCGGCGTCCGTGTCGTGCACGCCGGGTGCGAGGGTCGGCAGCAGGACGGCGTCGTCGGCGTACAGCGCGTTGACGCGCTCCGGGTCGCCGGTCGCGAGCGCGGCGTTCCACGTGGTGAACAGACGCCGGATCTCGGCCTTCGACGGCTGGGCGTGCTGCGGCCGGGCGGTGTCGGCGGTGATCGCGTGCTCGGCGGCGACGGCGGCACCGGCCCCGGAGGCGGCGACGACGGCGGCCACGGCGGTGGCGACCAGCGGACGTGCGGGCATGGCGGTTCCTTCCCCCTGTGCGTGGAGCCTCGGACGAGGCACGCGTTCCAGGGAAGCGACATTCGCGACGAGAGGTCAACGAACACGCGCAGAACGGACACCGACATTCACCCCGCGAGGGCGACCACCACCAGGTAGCCGTTCGCGACGAGGTGCACCGCGACCGGCGCCCACGGGTTCCGGTACCGCGACCAGAGGTAGCCGACCGTCAGCCCGAACGACCCCTGCACGACGAGCGCAGCGGCGACCTCGACGACCGGCCCCTGCCCCTGGCGGGCACCGACGTGCATGAGCGCGAACACCAGCGTCGCGACGGCGATGCCACCCCACCGCCCGAGGAGCGCCTCGAGCCGCGTCTGGAGCCACATCCGGTAGAAGACCTCCTCGCCGATGCTCGCCGTGACCGCGGTGGCGACCGCCGCCGTCACGACGAGCTCGACGGGGTAGCCGGAGTAGTCGGGCACCTCCACCCACGGCGCCGCCTGCGACACGAGCGTCCACGCCACCAGCACGACGACCGGCGCCCACCACCGCCACGCACCCCGGCCCGGCGTGGTGCGCATCGCCCCGCGCGTCAGCACGACGACGAGCCCCGGCAGCGCGAGGAGCAGCACGAGCTTGGCGAGGTGGTAGCCCTCGGACCGCGCGAGGTCACCCGCCGCGACGACGACGGGCAGCGCCACCGCGCACGCGAGCATCGCCGTCACGGCGACCCGCAGCCGCCGCCCGTCGACGACGACGGGCGTGAGGTCGGGCGTGCGTGGCGGCAGCAGCCGGATCAGCGGCAGCGCGACCGCCGCGGGCAGCAGCACCGCCCAGTACGGCACGACGGGCGCGCCCGGGTCGGCCGACTCGCGCACGCCCGCCGGGCTCAGGACGACGAGCGTCACGAGCGCGACCACGGCGAGCACGCCGGTCGTCGCGGCGACGACGCGACCGGCACGGGCGTGCGGCGGCGCGGGGTGCGGGTGCGGTGGGGTGGTGGGGGGCGGGTGCATGCGCCGACGCTAGGGACGGGCCGTGCGCACCCGCGTCGTCGGAACGGACGAGAGGCGCCGGGCGCCTCCTCCGTCCCGATGAGACCGGACCCTGCGAACCGGCGTGTCGTCGTCGCGTGTCGGGGCGGGGAGGAGATGTCCTCCGCGGGCGTACGCACCCGGTACGCACGCCGTGCGTACGCCCGCGGGAAGGACCCGCTCCGCCTGCCGACGCGCCCCGCGCGACACGCCGTGGCCCCGCCGTGCCTCGCCGTGCCCGCCGCCGTCCGTGCAGGTCACCGGACGTTCACCCGCCCGACTTCCCCCGGCGGGGTCGCGGTCGCGGGCGGCACCTAGCGTCCGTCCGTCCCGCCGGGTTGCCGGCACCCGTGGAGGAAGGACTCCCGTGAGCGAGCTGCGCCCCCGCGCACCCCGAACCCGCCGGCGCGTGACCGCGACCGTCGCCGCGACGACGCTGCTGACGGCCGGGCTCGTGCCCGCCCTGCTGACGCCCGCGTCGGCGAACCTCGTCGCCGAGCCCGTGCGGCACGCCGCCCCCGACGCGGCGGTGACGCTGGAGCCGCTCGGCACGTACGAGACGGGCGTGTACGACGAGTCGGCCGCCGAGATCGTCGTGTTCCACGCGGGCACGCAGCGCCTGTTCGTCGTCAACGCCGAGTCGGGCGCGGTCGACGTGCTCGACGCCTCGGACGCGACGGCACCGACGAAGGTCGGCACGATCGCCGTCGCGGGCATCCGGGACGCGCTCGGCACGGCGATCCCCGCGGGCGCGTCCGTGAACTCGGTCGACGTGCGGGCGGACGGCCTCGTCGTCGTCGCCGTCCAGCACGCGACCAAGACCGAGCGCGGCTGGGTCGCCTTCCTCGACGCCGCGACGCTCGAGGCGCTCGGCGCGGTCCGCGTCGGCGCGCAGCCCGACAAGGTGACCGTCTCGCCGGACGGCGCCTGGGCCGTGACGGCCGACGAGGGCGAGCCCGACGACGACTACGCGGTCGACCCGGCCGGCACGGTGAGCGTCGTCGCCCTGCCGTCGCGCAAGGCCGCGCCGGCGCAGTCCGCCGTGCGCACGGCCGGCTTCGAGGCCTACGACGCGCCCGGTGCGCTCCCCGAGGGCGTCCGCGTGTTCGGGCCCACGGGCGCCGGCGCCCCGCCGCTGCTGCCGTCGCTCAACCTCGAGCCGGAGTACGTCACGGTCGTCGGCGGCACCGCCTACGTGACGCTGCAGGAGGCGAACGCGATCGCCACGGTCGACCTCGAGACGGCTGCGGTGACGGACGTCCACGCGCTGGGCTCGCAGGACCACGGCGTCGTCGGCCTCGACCCGTCGGACCGCGACGGCCGCTTCGAGATCCGCACGTACCCCGGCCTGCGTGGCCTGTACCAGCCCGACGCGATCGCCTCCTACACGGCCGGCGGTGTGACGTACCTGGTGACCGCCAACGAGGGCGACGCGCGCGAGTGGGGCGACTACGCCGAGAACGCCCGCGTGAAGGACCTCGGCAAGGCAGGGCGCGCCCCCGTCTGCGCGCCGTTCGCCGGCCTCACCGGCGACGCCGAGCTGGGCCGGCTCAACGTGTCCACCGCGTCCGGCCTGAACGCCGACGGCACCTGCTACGAGGAGCTGTACGCGTTCGGCTCGCGCTCGTTCTCCATCTGGACGACGGACGGCGAGCAGGTGTGGGACTCGGGCTCGCAGTTCGAGGAGATCACCCACGCCGCCGCGCCGGACTTCGTGAACTCGAACCACACCGAGTCCAACCTCGAGGGGCGCAGCGACGACAAGGGCCCCGAGCCGGAGGCCGTCGCGATCGGCGAGGTCGGCGGGCGCACGTACGCGTTCATCGGCTTCGAGCGCGTGGGCGGTGTGGCCGTCTACGACGTGACCGACCCGCGGGACGCGTCCTTCGTGAGCTACGTCAACAACCGCGACTTCTCCGTGTCGGTCGGCGGTGGCGGCGACCTCGCCGCCGCCGGGGACCTCGGGCCGGAGTCGATCGCGTTCGTCGCGGCCGCCGACTCGCCGACCGGTGAGCCGATGATCGCCGTCGGCAACGAGGTCTCGGGCACCACGACGTTGTTCGCCGTCGAGACGGCGGCACCCGCCGCCGACGACCTCGTCGAGCTGCAGCTGCTCGGCACGAACGACTTCCACGGCCGCCTCGAGGCGGACCTGCGCGGCGGCGTGGCCGGTGCCGCGGTGCTGTCGGGCGCGGTGCAGCAGCTGCGCGGCGAGAACCCCGACACGGTGTTCGTCTCCGCGGGCGACAACATCGGCGCCTCGACCTTCCCGTCGATGATCGCCCAGGACGTCCCGACGATCGACGTGCTCAACGCCGCGGGCCTCGAGGTCTCGGCCGTCGGCAACCACGAGTTCGACCAGGGTCTCGACGACCTGACGGACCGCGTCCAGCCGCTCGCCGACTTCCCGTACCTGGGCGCCAACGTCTACCGCACGGGCACCACCGAGCCGGTCCTGCCCGAGTACGAGGTCGTCGAGCGCTCCGGCGTGCGCGTCGCGTTCGTCGGCGTCGTCACCGCCGCGACCCCGACGCTCGTCTCGCCGTCCGGCGTCGCGGGCCTCGACTTCGGCGACCCCGTCACGGCGCTGAACCGCGTCGCCGCCGAGATCGAGGCGCAGGACCTCGCCGACGTGACCGTCGCGCTCGTGCACGACGGCGCGGAGGGCGGCGAGTGCACGGCCGTCGCCACCGAGGACAGCGACTTCGGCCGGGTCGTGCGGGACACGTCCGCGGACGTCGACGCGATCTTCTCGGCGCACACGCACCGCTCCTACGCGTGCGCGTTCCCGGTCGCCGGCACGGACGTGCCGCGCCCGGTCGTCCAGGGCGGCCAGTACGGCCAGAACCTGGCGCGCGTCGAGCTCACCTACGACACGGCCGCCGGCCGCGTCGTCGCCGCGTCGCAGGACCTGCTGCCGATGGTCGTCGGCGGTGCGCCCGCGTACCCGGCCGACCCGGACGTGCAGGCGATCGTCGAGCGGGCCGTCGCGGACGCCGCCGAGACGGGCAACGAGGTCGTCGGGAGGGTCACCGCGGACGTGCTGCGGGCACGCAACGCCGCGGGCGAGGTGGACCGCTCGCTCGAGTCGCCGCTCGGCAACCTGGTCGCCGACATGCACCTGTGGGCGACGAGCACGGCCAACCCGGCGTTCGGCGGCACCCCCGCCGACCTCGCGGTGATGAACCCGGGCGGCCTGCGCGCCGACCTCGTCGGTGCCGCAAACGGGGACGTCACGTACCGCGCGGTCGCCGACGTGCAGCCGTTCGCCAACACGCTCGTGGTGGTGGACCTGACCGGGGCGCAGCTCGCCGAGCTGCTCGAGCAGCAGTGGGGCACGCCCGACGCACCGCGCACGAAGCTGCACCTGGGCCTGTCCGCGAACGTCACCTACACGTACGACGAGTCCGCACCCGTCGGGGAGCGCGTCGTCGAGGTGCGCGTCGGTGACCGGCCGGTCGACCCCGCGGCGACGTACCGCGTCACGGCGAACTCGTTCCTCGCCGGCGGCGGCGACGGCTTCGCGGCCCTCGCGGCCGGGGCGGCACGCGCCGACTCCGGCCAGGTGGACCTCGCGGCGTCCGTGGCGTACGTGCGGGCCAACAGCCCGGTGTCGCCGGCGGCCCTGGGTCGTGCCGTGGCCGTCGCCGCGGCGCCCCCGACCGCGACGCCCACGCCCGCGCCGGGCGGGGGAGCGGGCACGGGTGCGGGCGCCGGCACGACGGCGGGCGTCCGGCCCGGCACGGGGGAGTTCCCCGGCCGCCTGTCCGACACGGGTGCGGACGCGGTGTTCGCGCTGCTCGTCGGGCTGGGGCTGCTCGGCACGGGCGCCGCGGTGCTCGGCACGCGCCGCCGGCTGCGGCCGTCCGTGACGCCCACCGCCGACTGAGACCCGCCGGGCGCCGCGCGGGGGGCGCGGCGCCCGGCGTCACGGGGACGGCCCGGTACCGGGGGGGTGCCGGGCCGTCGTGCGTCCGGGCGGTCCGGCCGGCGCCACGGCCCAAGAGGGGTCTCAGGTGCGGGCGGCGACGATGTGGTCGAGGTGCTCCTCGCCCCAGTCCCCGAGCGGCCCGAGCGCGCGCTCGAGGCTCGCACCGAGGGGCGTCAGCGAGTAGACGACCTTGGGCGGTACCTCGTCGTGGACCTCGCGGTGGACCAGCCCGTCCCGCTCCAGCTCCCGCAGCTGCTGGGTCAGGACCTTCTCGCTCACGCCCTCGACCTCCCGGCGCAGCTCGCCGAACCGTCGGGGCGCCACCGCGAGCGTCCAGAGCACCAGGGGCTTCCACTTGCCGCCGACCACGTCGATCGCCGCATCGAGGCCGCAGGAGTACGTCTTCGCCATGGGTCCCTCACCTCGTGGTGCGTGCCGACCTGAAAGTGCGTACTCGCGCGGACGACCGTAGCGCGCCGACCCTGGGAGCACAGCCACCAGGGAGGACCCGCCATGATCCCCGTGACCGCCACCGGCACCACCACAGGCACCGCCCCGACGCACGGCCGCGGCGCGTCGACGCACGGACGTGCGACCGCCGCCCGCGCGACCGTCGTCGGGCTGGGCCCGATGGGCACCGCACTGGCCCGCGCGCTCCTCGCCGCCGGGCACGGCACGACGGTGTGGAACCGCAGCCCCGAGCGCGTCGTGCCGCTCGTGCAGGAGGGCGCACGCGCGGCCGACGACGTCGCGGCTGCCGTCGCAGGGGCCGACCTCGTGGTGGTCTGCGTCCGCGACCAGGCCGTGACGCTCGACGTGCTCGCCCCGGCCCGCGACGCGCTCGCCGGCCGCGACGTCGTGGTGCTGAGCTCCGGCACGCCCGACGCCGTACGCGCGACCGCCGCCACGCTCACGTCGTGGGGTGCCCACCCGCTGAGCGGCGCCGTCATGGTGCCCACGCCGCTCGTCGGCACGCCGGACGGGTGGGTGCTGGTCGCCGGCCCGGAGGCGAGCGTCGCGCGGCACCGCGCGACGCTCGGCGCCCTCGGGCACGTCGACCACGTCGGCACCGACCACGGCCTGGCGTCGTCGCTCGACCTCGGCATGCTGGACCTGTACCTGACGGGCCTGCTCGGTTTCGTGCACGCCGTCGCGCTCGTGCGCGCGGACGGGGTCGCCGGTGCGCGCTTCCTGCCGTTCGCCGCGCGCATGGTCGAGGTGCTCGGGGCGAGCCTGGCCGACGTCGCACGGGACGTCGACGCGGGGACGTACCCCGGCACGGAGGACACGCTGGCGATGGAGCTGGCCGCGCTCGAGCACGTCGTCGCCGCCTCCCGTGCACGCGGCCTCGACCCGGCGCTCGCCGGGCTGACGCGCGACCTCGTCCGCCGCGCGGTCGACGACGGCCACGGGGGCGACGGCTTCAGCCGGCTGGTCGACCTGCTGCGCCGGTGACCTCCGCGAGCCGAAGCCACCCGGGAGGTCCGTGCCCGGGATGTCCGTGCTCGGGATGTCCGTGCCGGGGGTTACCGTCGCGGCATGTTCGCGCTGCGGGTGGCCGTGGCCGTGGCGATCGCCGCGGCCACGGCGGTGCTGCTCGCGGTCGACCGCGAGACCGTCGTGCCCGCCGCGTGGCGCGACGAGGCGAACCTGTGGGCGACGTGGGTGGCGGTCGTCGGCGGCTTCGTCGCCAGCGTCGACGCCGCCCTCCAGGCGCACCGCACCCGCCGGCTCGACGCCGTGCGGGCCCCCGCCGGCAAGCTGCTCCTCGCGGCGCTGTACGAAGTCCGGGAGGCGACGGGCCTCGACCTCGACAACCTCGGCATCGCGCTCTACCGGCGCAGCTGGACCGGGCGGCTGCACACCGTCGAGGCGACGCGCCGGCTGCTCAGCCCCGCGCACTCGGGCATCCGGTGGCGCGTCGGCAAGGGCGCGATCGGGTGGGCCGCGAGGACCGGCGAGGAGGTGTGCATCGACCTCGTCGAGCTCGACCGCCTGTGGGAGCAGCTCGGTGACACGGGCTGGTCGCGCCTGCCGGCGGAGGACCGGCTCGGCCTGACCGCGCGGGACATGCGGCGGGCGCACGGCAAGTACGCGGTCGTCCTGGCGTCGCCCGTGTTCAGCGGGTCGAAGGTCGTCGGCGTCGTCGCGCTCGACGTCACGAACGCCTCCAAGGCCCGCGTCTACACGGACGAGGTCCGGCGCGCGGCGTCCAGTGCGGCGACGGCGGTGAGTGGCATGATCGGGAGTTGAGACCGTGTCCAGGAAGGGCGGATCCGATGCCTGGTCGTGAAGAGCCCGGCCGCGACGAGTCCGGCGACCGCCGTCGTGCGGAGCCGCAGGACGCGCGCCGCGCCGAGCCCCTCGTGAGCGTCGCCCCGCCGCTCGGCAAGGGCGGTGTGACCGCGTCCTACGTCGCGCGCCTCGAGCAGCTCGGGCTGCCGCAGGCGCAGCTGCGCGAGCTGCGCGCGCGCGTCCAGCACCGGCCTCGCTGACGCGTCGGACCCCGACGTGCGACGGCCCGGCACCCCGCGGGGCACCGGGCCGTCGACGGCCTGACGGCGGTCAGCCCGCCGACACCGCCTCCTGGATCGTCTGGTCGCCCGCGACCAGCTCCCACTGCTTGCCGACGCTGGCCGGCTGGCTGAGCACCTCGGCGATCACCGCCGCGACGTCCGCGCGCGACACCTCGCCCCGCGGCACGCTCGTGCCGAGCAGCACGCGGCCCGTGGCGGGGCCGTCCGTCAGTCCGCCCGGCCGGATGATCGTCCACGCGAGGTCGGACTCCCGCAGCGCCGCGTCGGCGTCGCGCTTCGCCTCGACGTAGGCACGCCAGACGCCGCCGGTGTCGTCCGGCAGCGGCTCGTCGACGCCGATCGCCGACACCTGCACGAACCGCTGCACGCCGGCGCGCTGCGCGCCGTCGATCGACTTCAGCGAGCCGTCGAGGTCGACCGTCCTCTTGCGGTCCGCGCGCCCGTCGGCGCCGGCACCGGCCGCGAAGACGACCGCGCCGGCACCGGCGAACGCCGCAGCGAACGCGTCGGCGTCCTGCGCCTCGATGTCGAGCAGCCGCGGCTCGACACCGGGGCCGGCCAGCTCGTCGACGTGCTCCTGCTTGCGCACGAGCGGGATCACCTCGTCGCCGCGCGCGACGAGCACGGTGACGAGCTCGCGCGCGACCTTGCCGTGCCCGCCGACGACCGCGACGCGCATCAGGCCAGCTTCCCGCCCGTGGCGACGATGCGGTCGCCCGTCACGTAGCTCGACTCCTGCGACGCGAAGAACACGTACGCGGGCGCCATCTCGGCGGGCTGCCCGGCGCGGCCCAGCGGCGTGTCCCCGCCGAAGGACTCGACCTTCTCGTCGGGCATGGTCGCCGGGATGAGCGGCGTCCAGATCGGGCCGGGGCAGACGGCGTTGACGCGGATGCCCTGCTCGGCGACCTGCTGCGCCAGGCCCTTGGTGAAGTTGAGGATGCCGGCCTTGGTGGTGGCGTAGTCGAGCAGCGGAGGGCTGGGCTCGAACGCCTGGATCGAGCTCGTGTTGATGATCGCCGAGCCCGGCTTCAGGTGCGGCAGCGCGGCCTTGGTGATCCAGAACATCGCGTAGAGGTTGGTCTTGAACACGCGGTCGAGCTGCTCGGTGGTGATGTCGGCGAGGCTGCCGGCCTGGGCCATCTGGTAGGCGGCGTTGTTGACGAGGATGTCGAGCCCGCCGAGCTCGTCGACGGTGCGCTGCACGAGGTCGGAGCAGAACTGCTCGTCGCGGATGTCGCCGGGGATCGCGAGGGCCTTGCGCCCGGCCTCCTCGACGAGGCGGACGGTCTGCTGCGCGTCCTCCTCCTCGTCCGGGAGGTAGACGATCGCCACGTCCGCGCCCTCGCGCGAGTACGCGATGGCGACGGCCCGGCCGATGCCGGAGTCCCCACCGGTGATGAGGGCCTTGCGGCCCTCGAGGCGGCCGGAGCCGCGGTACGTCTGCTCGCCGTGGTCCGGCTCCTTCGGCATGTCCTCCGTACGACCGGGGTGCTCGATCGTCTCGCCGGACTGGGCCTCGGGGCCGGGGTACTGGGAGCGGGGGTCCTGGTTCGTCGTCTGGTCAGCCATGCACCCCATCGTCAGGAGAGGCTCCGCCGCCCGCACGCCGAGCGGGCCGTCTGGACTTCTTTCATCGATCGAATAAAGTGGCCGCGACGACGACGAGGTCGAGGGAGACGACGTGACGGGCACGACGACGGGGACGCGCACCACCACCACGGACGGGCAGGACGTCGGCCTGCTCGACGGGTACGCCGCCGGCATGACCTGGGGCTGGACCGGCGGCGGCCGCGGCCACTGGACGGGGCCGGACGCCGACGCGTCGATGGACCTGATGGTCGAGCGGCTCGGCGTCACGTGGGTGACCCTCGCGTTCTACGCCCTGCAGGAGACCGCGCAGTCCACGACCATCGCGTGGCGCGACGCCCCGACGCCGACCGACGACGAGATCCGCGCCGGCATCCGTGCGGCCAAGGAGCGCGGCCTCAAGGTCTGCCTCAAGCCCGTCGTCAACGTCCGCAACGGCACGTGGCGTGCGCACATCAACTTCTTCGACGTCGACGTGCCGTGCGAGCCGACGTGGAGCGAGTGGTTCGCCGCCTACACCGAGTTCCAGGTGCACCACGCCCGCATCGCCGCCGAGGAGGGCGTCGAGATGGTCTGCGTCGGCTGCGAGATGGTGCAGAGCGACCGGCGCGAGGACGAGTGGCGCGCGCTCGTCGCCGCGGTGCGCGAGGTCTACCCGGGGCTCGTCACGTACAACTGCGACAAGTACCAGGAGACGAACGTCCGCTGGTGGGACGCCGTCGACGTCGTCTCGTCCTCCGGGTACTACCCCGTGGACGACTGGGAGGCGCAGCTCGACCGCATCGAGCCGGTCGTGCGGCGCGAGGGCAAGCCGTTCGTCTTCCTGGAGGCCGGCTGCCCGAGCCGCGAGGGCTCGCCCGCGCTGCCGAACGACTGGGCGCTGCCGGGGGAACCGTCGGGGGAGGCCCAGCGCGAGTGGTACGAGGCCGCGTTCGCCGCGTGCGCCCGGCGCGACTGGGTCGGCGGCTTCATGCTCTGGGACTGGCCGACGCGGCTGTACGCCGAGGCCGACGCCGCGACGAACGACGACTACTGCCCCTACGGCAAGCCCGCGGAGGCGGTGATTCGCGCGGCGTACGCGGAGGGGGTCGCGCGGCGCGCGGGCTGACGGCCGGTCAGCCGGCGGTGCTCCCGCCGCGGCGGCGACGCCCGAGCGCGAAGCCGGCGGCGCCGCCGAGCAGCAGCGCGCCCGCCACCACCAGCACGGCACCGAGCCGCCAGGGCGTCGGGCTCGGCGCGTACACCGTCTCGCTCAGCGGCGTGTAGGCGAACCAGCCGAACGACACCGTCCCCGTGCGCATGCGCAGCACCCCCGCGACGACCATGCCGGAGCCCAGCAGGGCGGCCACCGCCGTCCACGCGCGCTCGGTCCTCGTCACGGGGGTGATCCTGCCCGTGCCCGCCGGCGGAGTCACGTGCCCCGCAGGTCGGGCGTGTGCTCGACGCGCACGCGCCCGCGGTCCACGCTGGTGGCCCGGGCACGACGCGGTGCCCGGCGGGGGAGGGAGGCCGACGTGCACATCCAGTTCGTCGCGGGGTTCGGGCCCGTCACGCAGGACGCCGACGCGGCCGGCGCGTTCTGGGCCGACGCGCTGGGCATCCGGTTCGAGGAGCCCGCGCCCGGCTACTTCGCCAACGACACGCTCGCCGCGCCCGGGGCCTTCGCGCGCTGGCCGCTCGCGCAGGCCGCCGAGGCGACGTTCGGCTCGCCCGCGTGGCCGGTCGAGCACCCCGTGCCGCAGGCGTGGCTCGAGCTCGACGTCGCGTCCGCGCAGGCGGTCGCCGACGCGGTCGCCGAGCTGCGCGCCGCCGGCCACGAGGTCCTCGTCGACGCCCACGACGAGCCGTGGGGCCAGACCGCGGCGCGCCTGCAGAGCCCGGAGGGGGTGCTGGTCGGCATCACGTACACGCCGTGGATGCACCGGGGCTGACGGCCGGCTCAGGCGAGGCGCTGCTCCAGCAGGGACGCGTCCGCCGTGTGGGTCACGCGCCGGGCGTCACGCGTGCGGACGCGTCCGAGTCGTCGAGCCATCGGATCGAAGCCGCCGGTGTGCCGGCCGTCGACGGCGTGCGCCGGGCTTCCTTCGCTTCCTGCGGCGCTGCGCGTTCCGGCCCATGCGCACGCACGGGTAGTCGCGGACCCCGGGCGGTGCGGGACGGCGAGGTCGCGGGACACGACTTCAACTACCGGAAGACGGTCGAGCCCGGCGCGTTCACCTTCAACCCCGAGCGGTCAACGGCCTACACAAGCTTCTCGGTCGGCCCGATCAACCCGTTCCACGCCGCCGGCTCGTCGCGCGCCAGCGCGTACACCCGTCGCAGGACCCAACCTCTACGCGGTGGTCGTCACCGTGGAACGTCCGGAGCAGCTGCTCGGGCTACCGCCGTCGGCAGGTGGCCACGTCTACTACCGACGCAGCACGGAGTGCGATACGACATGGTCCCGGTTCGTGCGGCAGATGGACTCCACCTGGGCCAAGAGCGCAGGCGGCGACGACTCGCGGGTGATCGGCGTCACGGACAGCGCGACGTCGTACGACCAAACTGTTGCCCCGTGGAGTGCCTCCGGGTATGCGACGACCGGCCCGCACTGGGAGGGCGGCAGCACTCTCGACCTCGACCTCGGTCGATCGCCCCCGGGGACTCGGTCTCCTTCACCCTCTACTACGGTGTCGCCCTGACCAAGGCCGACGCGGAAGCAGCCGTGGCCGCCGTCGACGCCGACGTCTTCTACCTCGCCTATCCGTCATGGCCGGTGCCCGACCAGTCGGCGACAGGGATCTTCGCCTACCGAGCCACCACACCTTCTAGTGGAGCGACACCATGACCGCGCACGCAGCAGTTGCGCGCCGGACCTTGTCAGCCCTCGCGTTGGCAGTGACCTGCGCTGTGATGACGGGGTGCATCTACGACGCCCCACCGCCAAGCGCGGCTGAACTACTCAACGAACGCACGACGTCGGTCACCCTGACGTTCGACGGGCCGGCTACAGAGCCCCAGGAGGTCGGGGCACGTGAGGGCCGAACGGTTCGGTACGCGGGCCAGCCCATCACGGAGGGGGAGCCGTGCGTCGAGGTGGGCGCCACGGTCACCGACACGGCCACTGGCGAGGTCCTGGGGACCGTCGATCCGCCGATCTGCGATGAGACAACGATCCGCGTCCGTGAGGACGGCACCGTGGAAGTGCGCTGACCCGCGGGCCACGTCTAGCAGGCCGAGCGCGAAGACGTGCTACTGCACGGCGCGGTGCTGACGACAGCGCGCCGGGCTCGCGCCCCGGTACCGGGCGGCGGGTAACGGCAGTTGTCGGATCACGACAACGCCCCGGAACTGATCGTTGGTGGGCACCAGCTCTCGGTCCCTAGCCGCGCCGTGGCGGACAGTGCCCTCTCATCGCGACATCACCGCGGGCGTACCGAGACATCCTGCGATGTAGCCCCCCTCGTCGAGGAGCTGACGCGCCGCCCGATGAGCGCACCAAGTGGAGGACCTCGACCTTCGGCGAAGCACGCTGCTCCGTTCGGATGACTCCCGGGCATTTCGTTGCTCGTGGTGGCGCTGAGTGCCACGGTCGAGTCCGTCAGAGCAGAACTGGGGGCGGCCGGCAGCACTCTTGACCTCGACCTCGGTCGATCGCCCCCGGGGACTCGGTCTCCTTCACCCTCTACTACGGTGTCGCCCTGACCAAGGCCGACGCGGAAGCAGCCGTGGCCGCCGTCGACGCCGACGTCTTCTACCTCGCCTATCCGTCATGGCCGGTGCCCGACCAGTCGGCGACAGGGATCTTCGCCTACCGAGCCACCACACCCGCGAGTGGAGCGACACCATGACCGCGCACGCCGCACCGGCGCGCCAGATCCTGTCCGCTGTGGCGCTGGGCATGGCCTGTGCTTTGACGGCGACGGGCTGCATCTACGACAACCCGCCGAGTCTCGCCAAGCTGGTGAACGAGGGCAGGGCGTCGGTCACCCTGACGTTCGACGGCCCAACCGCGGAGTCCCAGGAGTTCGCGGCACGCGAAGGCGTATCGGTCCGGTACGAGGGCGGGCCCATCCGGGAGGG